>NZ_JBAVNZ010000248.1:0-1666 GCF_049691595.1 Bradyrhizobium sp. | reverse complement strand
AACAGATCGGATCCCCCGCTTGCCGTCAGATAGTCGTCTGCCGGCAAAACGAAGATTGGCGAGCCGACCGCGTACGATTCCACATTGTCAGAAAGCACCACCGAGGCTATCCCGCCATCGGGTTTGGTCCAGCTCTCCGAAACTTCCAGCAGCACGGCACCGAGGCTGGCGGATGACGTGGTTACGCTCAGAGATTGCACATCGCTGGTCTGGATCGTCCAGGTATGGGCGTCAACCTGAACGCCTCCCTTCAAGCTCCAGTCGGAGGGAAGGTTGGCAATAGTTACCGTGACGAGACTTCCCGGGTCGGGGGGAGCGGCGGCAAGACCGAGGTTGATCGCCGAACCGGCCACGCCCGCCGGGCGGGTGACCGGCGGATCAAGATCATTGATGGTGACGGTGACGACCTTCGCGGTACCGTCCACGGTACGGACGGTGAAGGTATCGGTCAGATGGTGGCCTTCCTCGAGCGCCCGCACCGCGGCGTTGGAACTGTTGAGCGTGTAGGTCCAGACGCCGGCCGCGGTCATCTGATAGGTACCGTAGCCGTGGTCGGTCGCCGTTCCGGCCGCCGCCGCGATGAAGGTATTGGGGGTGTTGTCGACGTCGGTGTCGGTCAGCGTGCCGGTATCGGTCAGCTTGCCACTGCCGGGGCCGTCGTCGGCGACCTCGACGCTGCCGCTCGACTTACCGGAGATCACCGCGGCGTCATTGCTGCCGTTGATGGTGACGGTGACGACCTTCGCGGTGCCATCCGCGGTACGGACGGTGAAGGTATCGGTCAGATGCTGGTTGACGTTGAGCGCCTGCACCGCGGCGTTGGAATTGTTGAGCGTGTAGGTCCAGACACCGGCCGCGGTCATCTGGTAGGTGCCGTAGCCCTGGTCGGTCGCCGATCCGGCTGCCGCCGCGATGAAGGTATTGGGCGTGTTGTCGACGTCGGTGTCGGTCAGCGTGCCGGTGGCGGTTGGTGTGCCGGGCGTGCCGTTGGCGACGCCGCCGGCCTCCACCACGGTGCCGCTCGACGTACCGGAAACCACCGCGGCATCGTTGGTGCCGGTGATGGTGACATCGATCTGTTTGGTAATCAGGCCGCCGTGCTGGTCATTGAGCGTGATCGTGAAGCTCTCGACCTTGGTCTGGCCGGCGGCAAGATACTCAACCGCGGAATCCGCAACCGTATAGGTCCAGGTCAGCAGGCCACCGGTGCCGGTGCCGGTGGTGTCGCTGTTCTTGACCGCGGTCAGCGTGCCCAGCGTGGTGCCGATCGGGGTGCCGGTCGCCGAAACCAGATGCACGTCAGCGAGGTCGACGTCGGTGAAGCCGATGGTGCCGCTGTCGGACAGATTGCCGGCCGGAATGACCTGCTCGGCGACCGCGCCGATGAGATCCTGCGCGGTGATGACCGGCGTATCGTTGGTGCCGGTGATGGTGACGTCGATAAGCTGCGACGCCGTGCCGTCGGCCGATACCACCGTCAGCGTGTCGTGCACCACCTGTCCTGCCTTCAGGCTGTCCGCCTGGCCGTGGACCAGCGCATAGGTCCAGGTTCCGGTGACGCTGTCGAAGGTGAAATTGCCGTAGGTGCCGGTCAGCGCCGCCGCCGCCACCGCCTGGAACACCGCCTCGCCGCTGTCGACATCGTGCACCGTCAGGGTGCCGCCGG
>NZ_JBAVNZ010000247.1:0-3583 GCF_049691595.1 Bradyrhizobium sp. | reverse complement strand
CTCCAGGGGAGGGTTGAGTACGGATCAATTCGTCGGCAGCGGAACCTGATCGTCGATCAGCGCATCCAGCGTCGCCTTGACGTCGACCTTGGCGTCGACGACGCCGGCCTGCTGCAGCGCGAGGCCGGCGGCGAGGATCGACTCGCGCTGCGGCGCGCCGATCCGGCTGTAGGTCAGTTCCGTGCGCTCCTTGAGCTGCTTGTCGACCACCGCATCCGGCAGTTTTGTCACGGCGATGAACGTCTTCTTCACGTCATCGTAATTGGCGAGCGAAAACCTGCGCGCCTCTTCATAGACTGCGAGCACGCGGCGCACGACATCCGGGTAGTCCTTGAGGAACGGCTCGCGGACATTGAGGATGCCCCAGGTGTTGGCTTGCGCTTTCCGGAAGAACAGTCTGGCGCCCTCCTCGATCTCGGCCTGCGCCATCATGGGATCGAGCCCGGCCCAGGCATCGACGTCGCCGCGGATCAGCGCGGTCTTGCCGTCGGCATGCTGCAGCAGCACCGGCGTGATGTCTTTTTCGGAGAGCCCCGCATCGAGCAGGGCGCGGACCAGGAAGATGTGCGGATCGGTACCCCGCGTGACCGCGACGCGCTTGCCCTTGAGATCGGCAACGGAGGCGATCCTGGAATCCTTCACCGTCACCAGCGCGGTCCATTCAGGCCGCGAATAGACATAGATCGACTTGATCGGATTGCCGTTGATCCGGGCGACCAGTGCCGCCGAGCCGGCGGTCGAGCCGAAATCGATCGAGCCGGCGTTGAGGAATTCCAGCGCCTTGTTGGAACCGGCCGATTGCACCCAGACGATGGAGATGCCGTCCCTGGCGAATTCCTTCTCCAGCAGTCCCCTTTGCTTCAGCACCAGCGAGACCGGATTGTAGGTTGCCCAATCGATGCGGATTTCCTTCAATGCATCGGCGGCGAACGCCGTGCCGGGCAGCCATGCCGCGACCGCGATGATCGCAGCCAAAGCGCGCCGTAAAGTCCTGACCATCATCGCCCCTCCCTGATCGTCCTGAAAAACAGCTTTTTATCTCAATAAGTTAGGCTCGCACGTCAACGAGAAAATTCGTACCCTCTGCCGTGCACCGCGAGAACAACCTTGCCGAGGCGGGGCAGAATCCAGCACAGAGCTGCTGTTGTCCCACAATGAGCCGTGACAGCACCGGCCGCGTCCGTTATCGGGGTAGATCATGGACGGCATGGTGACAGAGGCCCGCGCGGAAGCGGAGCACCGTTTCGATACCGCGCGGATCACCGCCGCGGTCGATGAACTCGCGGAAAAACACTCGGGCCGCGAGGATGTGTTTCGCGCGGCCCTCGCGCAACTGCTCAAGACCGAACTGGTCGCCGCGCGCGCCGCCGCGCAGGCCGTGCTGCTCAGGGACCGCCATGGCCGTCGCTGCGCGGAGCGGCTGTGTTTCGTCCAGGACGAAATCATCCGTATCCTCTACGCCGCCGCGACACGGCACCTCTATCGCTCGCCGATCCCCTCCGGCGCCGAGCGCATGGCCGTCGTCGCCACCGGCGGCTACGGCCGCGGCCTGATGGCGCCGGAATCCGACATCGATCTGTTGTTCATCCTGCCCTACAAGCAGACCGCCTGGGGCGAGCAGGTCGCCGAGGCCATTCTCTATTGCCTGTGGGACATGGGACTGAAGGTCGGCCACGCCACGCGCTCGGTCGATGAATCGATCCGGCAGGCACGCCGCGACATGACCATCCGCACCGCGATCCTGGAAACGCGGTTCCTGACCGGCGACCAGCCGCTCTATGACGAGCTGGTGGAACGGTTCGACAAGGAGGTCGTGCAGGGCACCGCCGCCGATTTCGTCACGGCAAAACTCGCCGAGCGCGAGGAGCGGCATCGCCGCGCCGGGCAATCGCGCTACCTGGTCGAACCCAATGTCAAGGATGGCAAGGGCGGCCTGCGCGACCTGCACACGCTGTTCTGGATCGCGAAATATGTCTATCGCGTCCGCGAGACCGACGAGCTGTTCGAACGCGGCGTGTTCGACGCGCAGGAATACCGCACCTTCCGCCGCTGCGCCGATTTCCTTTGGTCGGTCCGCTGCAACATCCATTTCTTCTCTGGCCGCGCCGAAGAGCGGCTGTCGTTCGACATGCAGCGGGAGATCGCGATCCGGCTCGGCTATACCTCGCATCCCGGCATGCAGGACGTCGAACGCTTCATGAAGCACTACTTCCTGATCGCCAAAGACGTCGGCGACCTCACCGCGATCCTGTGCGCCAAGCTGGAGGACGAGCAGGCCAAGCCGGCGCCGGTCCTGAGCAGGATGGTGGCGCGCTTAAGGCCCGGCACCAAACTGCGGCGGGTGCCCGACAGCGACGATTTCATCGTCGACAACAACCGCATCAATCTCGCCGCGCCCGATGTCTTCAAGCATGACCCGGTCAATCTGATCCGGATTTTCCGGCTGGCGCAGAAGAACAACCTCGCCTTCCATCCCGACGCGATGCGCACGGTGACGCGTTCGCTCAAGCTCATCAACACCCAACTGCGCGAAAACCCGGAAGCCAACCGGCTGTTCATGGAAATCCTGACCTCGAACGATGCCGAGATCGTGCTGCGGCGCATGAACGAGACCGGCGTGCTCGGCCATTTCATCCGCGCCTTCGGCAAGATCGTGTCGATGATGCAGTTCAACATGTACCACCATTACACGGTGGACGAGCACCTGATCCGCTGCGTCGGCTTCCTGCAGGATATCGAGCGCGGCGGCAACGAGGAGTTCACCGTCGCCAGCGACCTGATGCGAAAGATTCGCCCCGAGCACCACGCGGTGATCTACATCACCACGCTGTTGCACGATATCGCCAAGGGCCGCCCCGAAGACCATTCGATCGCCGGCGCCAGGGTGGCGCGGCGGCTGTGCCCGCGGCTCGGCTTCAACGCCGCCGATACCGAACTGGTGGCGTGGCTGATCGAGCAGCATCTGACGATGTCGACGGTGGCGCAGTCGCGCGACCTCTCCGACCGCAAGACCATCGAGAATTTCGCCGCCGTCGTGCAGTCGGTCGAGCAGATGAAGCTCCTGACCATCCTTACCACCGCCGACATCAGGGGTGTCGGCCCCGGCGTCTGGAACGGCTGGAAGGCGCAGTTGCTGCGCACGCTGTATTACGAGACCGAGCCGGTGCTGACCGGCGGCTTCTCGGAAGTCAACCGCGCCCAGCGCATCGCGGTGGCGCAAGCCGAATTCCGTGAGGCGTTCACCGAATGGCCCGAGCACGAGCTGAACGGCTATATCGCGCGGCATTACCCGGCCTACTGGCTCAAGGTCGAGCTGGCGCGCAAGATCCGCCATGCCCGTTTCCTGCGCGCCAGCGAGCAGGCTGGCCACCAGCTTGCGATCAATGTCGGTTTCGACGAGGCGCGCGGCGTCACCGAACTGACGATTCTCGCGGTAGACCATCCCTGGCTGCTGTCGATCATCGCCGGTGCCTGCGCGTCGGCCGGCGCCAATATCGTCGACGCGCAGATCTACACCACCACCGACGGGCGCGCGCTCGACACCATCGCGATCTCGCGGGAATACGACCGCGACGAGGACGAG
>NZ_JBAVNZ010000246.1:0-17273 GCF_049691595.1 Bradyrhizobium sp. | reverse complement strand
CCCTTTCGCAGTGCAGCGTAGGCATCGGGACCTGCGTTCAGTGACGGTGCGGCCGCATCTCGTGGGGAATCCCGCCCTGCTCCAGGCCGTTCTGCGCCAGCCACGCATCGGTGGTCCTGATGGCGCGCTCGATGTGATCAGATGTCCGCGAGAAGTCGTAGGGCGATCCCACCAGCGGACACAGCGGCGGCACCACGAAATACTCGATCTCCGGACCAAGCCCTTCCAGCTCGCTGACCAATTGCCGGGCAATCAGGAGCGTGAGCGCGTGCAGCGCATTGGCGACTGCACCGACCGGCGGCGCCTGGGCCGCGCAGGCGTGGCCCGTCGGCAGGATGATCAGGCGCTTGGCGCCCTTCCTGACCGCGACCCGGATCGGCGTGTTGCTGGAGATCGCGCCGTCGGCGAGATAGGCATCGCGGTAATGGACCGGCGTGAAGGCCCCGGGAATCGCGGTCGAGGCGACGATTGCCTCGGCGGTGGAGCCTTCCGACAGCACCACGCAGTCGCCCGAAATGATATCGGTCGTCACGATATGCACAGGGAGCCGGGCATCCTGCAGATTGCGGTATGGAATATGGTCGTCGATCAGCTTGCGGATGCCGTCATGCGGAATCAGGAAATCGCGGCGCCAAAGGAAGCCCAGCAGCGTCCTCCAGGTGACCGGGAAAACGTCACGCCGCTGCAGCCCGCGCCAGACGGTGCCCAGCCGCTGCACGCCGCCAAGCGTGGGATCGCCCGCATAGAAGGCGCCATTCAGCGCGCCGACACTGGAGCCGACCACCATGTCCGCGGTAATTCCGTGCGCGGCGAGCGAATGCAACATCCCGACCTGGATGGCGCCGAAGCTGCCGCCGCCGGCGAAGACAAAGGCGGTCTTCACGCGGTCTGTCTGGCCGGATATGGACAACGCCTGGTCGCTCCCTCGGCGCCGCGTCGAACTCGCGCGGCGTTAGGGACGTTATAGCAGCGGGTGAAGCGGGGGTGCTACTGCCCTCGTCATTCCGGGATGGTCCAAAGGACCAGACCCGGAATCTCGAGATTCCGGGTTCGATGCTTGCGCATCGCCCCGGAATGCGGGCGAGGCCTCACCGCTCGACGAACGCCTTCTCAATCACGAAATGGCCGGGCTCGTGGTGGCTGCCTTCGAGGAAGCCGCGGCTCTCGAACAACTGGCGCAGCTCTTCCAGCATTGCCGGACTGCCGCACATCATGATGCGATCGGTTGCGATATCGAGCGGCGGCTGGCGAATATCGTTGAACAATTGTTCGGAAGCGATCAGGTCGGTGATGCGGCCGCGGTTGCGGAACGGCTCGCGGGTGACGGTCGGGTAATAGACCAGCTTCTCCGACAACAGCGGTCCGAACAGTTCATCGTCGCGCAGCTTCGCCACCAGCTCTTCGCCATAGGCGAGTTCGCAGACCTGCCGGCAGCCGTGAACGAGCACGATGGTCTCGTACCGCTCGTAGACGTCGGGGTCCTTGATCAGGCTGGCAAACGGCGCCAGGCCTGTTCCGGTCGACAGCAGCAGCAGACGCCTGCCCGGGATCAGATTGTCGGCGGTCAGCGTGCCGGTCGCCTTGCGCCCGACCAGGATGGTGTCGCCCTCTCTGATCTTTTGCAGTTTGGAGGTCAGCGGCCCGTCCGCGACCTTGATCGAGAAGAATTCGAGCGCTTCCTCATGATTGGCGCTCGCCATGCTGTAGGCGCGCAAAAGCGGCCTGCCATCGACCTCGAGGCCGATCATGGCGAACTGCCCGTTCTGGAAGCGGAAGCCGTAATCGCGGGTGGCGGTGAAGCTGAAAAGCGTGTCGGTCCAGTGCCGGACAGAAAGAACTTTCTCTCGATAGAATGCGCTCATGTGTTTTGGTTTTTCCGATAGGCTCGATTGAGGAAGATTGTGTCGTTGATGACCCCAGCGCGGCAAAAACCCGCGAAATCATTGACGATCTCGCATGCAGGCCGCGCCGCCGACAGAGATAATCAAAATGCCTTGATGCGCAATCGAGAACTCAAAATGGTGGTCGGCTTATTTTGCATAACGGCTCGACACGATATCGTTAAGGCCGCGCCAGTGCGTAATTAACTTGCTGAAATCGTCGCCGATCTGGCAATTAATTGCTGCCGGTTTGGCGGCGAAGGAAATGCGTCCAACATGCTCATCAGCCAGCGAATCTTCGTCGAGTCGGTCAGGCAATATTGCCTCGATCATGAGATCGCGATCGAGGTCAGATCGGATGGCTGGCTGATCGTCATGCGGCGCGGGCCGAGGCGTCACCTCGCATTCGGATATGATGTCGGACTGAACAGCGCCACCGCGCATCAGATCGCCAATGACAAGGCGGCAACGGCGGAGCTCCTGAAGCTTTCCGGCGTTCCCTGCATTCCGCACACGCTGTTCCTGGGTCCGAAGCGGAGCGCTTTCGTCCCTGCATCGCGATCACCGGACGCGATGCTTCGGCTTCTCACCGATCATCCCGGCGGCCTGGTCGTCAAACCCAATGAGGGGACGTCAGGCGAATGCGTGTTCATGGTGACGACGAAGCCTGCGCTCGAACGCGCCGTCGCCGTGATTTTCTCGGCCTATCCAGGTCTCGCCATTTCGCCTTTCGTGAATATCGAAGACGAGGTTCGCGTGGTGCTCGTCGACGATCTCGCCGTGGTCGTCTACAGCAAGAGCCGACCTTCGGTCGTAGGGGACGGCGAGCATTCGCTGCTCGAGCTCGCGCGCGCGGCCACGCCGGAGCCATTGAGATCGCGCGTGCTGGCTGACATCGCCGGCGACATGGCGAGGGCCGAGCTCGACGCGATCCTGCCGATGGGCCAGCGGCGCGTCCTGAACTGGCGTCACAACCTCGATTTCGGCGCGCGGCCCGTTCTCGTGGAGGCGGGAGAAATCCGCAACGCCTGCGTCCGGACCGCGGTCAAGGCCGCGCAAGCGATCGGCATCCGGTTCGGATCGATCGACGTGGTGCGGGTCGATGGCGCCTGGCACATCCTCGAGGTCAATTCCGGGGTGAAAATGGAAGCGCTCGGCCGGCTGCACCCCGATCTGGTCCATGCGGCGTACCATACCGCGCTCGACAAGGTGTTTGGGTGAGCGCCCGGCACTCGCGTGGTCCCGACCAACGCCGGGATTCATCGACGCCATCCTCGGCGGCCTTGCCGCAATGTTTCCCGTTGTGGAATGCACGCGCGCCGACTAGCGTTCAGCGTCGCGCAGCAGACGTGCAGTTGGTCGCCTCCAGCGCGATCCGTTGCATCTCAAGTCGCCATCGAGCGGGAGCGAACGCCATGAACGACACCGTCAATCGCCAGATCCTGCTGGTGGAAAAGCCGACGGGAAAGCTCGGACCGGAGCATTTCAAGCTGTCCAAGGCAGCCGTTCCGGAGCCAAAGGACGGCGAGGTGCTGGTGCGGACGCGCTACATCTCGCTGGATGCCGCCAACCGGGCCTGGATGCACGGCGCGACCTATCGCGCGGCGGTCGAAGCCAACACCGTGATGGCCGGCGGCGGCATCGCCGAAGTGGTGGCGTCGAAAGCCCCTAGCCTTGGCCCGGGCGACATCGTGTTTGGCGACACCGGCTGGCAGGATTACGCGGCCATGCCGGCAAAACATCTGAGCAAGATGCCGAAGCTGGAGCCGATGACGCATCTGCTCAGCGTCTATGGCATCGCCGGCCTCACCGCCTATTTCGGCCTGCTCGATGTGGGAAAACCAAAAGCCGGCGAGACCGTCGTGGTCTCCGCCGCCGCCGGCTCGGTCGGCTCGCTCGTCGGCCAAATTGCAAAGATCAAGGGATGCCACGTGGTCGGCATCGCCGGCGGCAAGGACAAGTGCCACTGGCTGACGTCCGAACTCGGCTTCGACGCCGCGGTCGATTACAAGGATGGCGCGACCTTCAAGGCGCTGCGGGCGGCGGCGCCCAAGGGCATCGATGTCTATTTCGACAATGTCGGCGGCGACATCCTGGAAGCCTGCCTGTCGCTGATGAACAATCGCGGCCGCATCGCCTGCTGCGGCGCGATCTCGCAATATGACGGCGTGCCCTCGGCGCATGGCCCGCGCGGCGTGCCCGGCCTGATCGTGGTAAAACGCCTGATCATGCAGGGTTTTATCGTGATGGATTACATGGACGCGCGCGACGCGGCCCTGAAAGACCTGCAATCCTGGGTCGCTGCCGGCAAACTGAAGGTGCAGGAAGACGTGATCGACGGCCTGGAAAATACGCCGAAGGCGCTGATCGGATTGCTGGGGGGCGAGAACCGCGGCAAGCGCATGGTCAGGGTATGATTCCCGATGTCCAGAATAGGCCAGGTGCGCCGAGCGCATTGCGAAAGCGCGGCATTATTGGTCCATTCGGCACGAGCGAGAACCCGCCAGGGCATTTGTTAGGCCTTGAATCTGGTGCCATGATGATCGAGCCGCAAACTCGTCCAGGGCTCATGGAAGTCGATTTGACTTCCGAGCACGGCTTGGCGTTTCAGCGCGCCGTCTCCGACCGGCATGGACCGAAGATCGTGCAGGCTGCATATCTTGCGCGCAGGATTTTCATGCTCCGTTCGCCTTGGGCGCCCGGGCTGCGCTTTTTCGGTGCGGAGACAAGGCCGCAGGCATTGGACGGAGATGGGTCCGCCGAGGTTTCCTTCAGCCTGAGCGGATCGGGAGAGGAGCTTGAGGAAGCATTTGTATCCTGCGTAGGGGAAGGGATTGATCGGCTTTCGCAGATCGAGTGCCCAGGTGACGTTGCGACCGTTGCCGCCTTGCCCAAGGTAATTGCGCAGGTATCGCCCGCCGCTGCGGCGGCGATTGAGCAGGACATGGCCAATCAGGCGCTGCCCAAATCCACGCTGCTTGCATGGGTAAAAGGAAGATGGCTCGAATCCGGACACTCCTTCGATGGCAGCCGTGAGGTGTTGCTCCCTGCTGATTGGTGCCTTCGGCGCGCAACCAGCAAGCAACGCTTGAAGCCCCGCACTACGCTCAGCGTTGGTGTCGCAGCCGGCCCGACTTTCGATTGGGCGGCCTCGCGCGCGCTCCTGGAGTTGATTGAACGCGACGCAGCGAGCCTTTGGTGGAAGGGTGGGCGCCGCGGCAAGGCCGTGCCGCTCGACGGACCGGGGATGTCGGAAATCGTGCGGCTCGTCGGAGCCTTGCGACAGCAAACTCGTGACCGCACCTCGTGGTTGCTCGACATCACCACCGATATCGGAATTCCGGTCATTGCCGCGCTGTCCTGCGACAAAGAGGGCCGGCAACTTGCCTACGGGTTGGCCGCGCGGCTGTCGATGGTGGAAGCCGCGCGCGCCGCCATCCTGGAGCTTTGCCAGACGGAGCTGGCGATTCTGTTCGCAAAGATCAAACTGGCGGATGTTGGCGATGGACCGCTTCTGCCTACCGATCGCGCCCATCTCGAACGCGACGCGAAAATTAGTGCGGAAACGTGCGAGCTATTGCATCCGCTGGGTGTCCAGGCGATGCAAAATGATTCGATCCGGAGCTCGGAGCTTCCAACCATCGCGAAAGCAATGGCCAAGTCCGGGATAGAGGCGGTCCTGGTCGACATGACCCGGCTGGAATACGATATTCCGGTGGTGCGTGCGGTGGCTCCCGCGTTGCAGCCGTTGCCGTCCGGCATGGTGACGGAACGGCTACGACGTGCATGCCAGGATTTTGGCGGAGGCGACCGCTACACAGGTGGCTTGGCGTTGATCTCGTGACCGAGGTTCAATGGAACTGCTGCCGGTAGTGTGATATGTAACTGGCGACCGGCGCCAAAAACCGTGGCGGGCAAATGGGGCTGCAAAGCGGAACGCCCACAGGCCAGAGCGACAGCGACAGTGGTGCGAACGGCCCCACTCTGTCCATTAACTTGCTTGGCAAGTTGTCATTGCATGTCGGCGACAACGAAATCGAGTTGTTGAGCCGCAAGACCAGAGCGTTGCTCGGCTATTTGGCACTAACCGAAACTCAGGAAGAAAGCCGCGAAAGACTGATCGGTCTGTTCTGGAGTGAGTCGCCCGAGGAGCGGGCTCGTGCGTCTCTACGGCAAGCTCTTCACGAGATTCGCGCTGCACTTCTGCCCAGTGGATTCGACGGATTCCGCACCGATAAGCTCGTTGTCGGGCTTGACCGTACGCAAATCAGCGTGGACTTGGTCGATGTGCTCAAGGATGCGATCAATGGATCGCCGCACCCGCGGCTATTGAAGCAACAAAACCTGATAGACGACATTCTTGGCGAAGTTGAGAGCAGTGATCCCGCGTTCCAGACGTGGGTGTTGGCCAAGCGGCAGACCATCCGCGATCAGCTCATCCGGCATCTCGAAGCCGCTTTGCGCGGGCAGATCAAGGCAACCGAGATTGGGCGGGATATCGCCGTCGCGATCGTCAATCTCGACCAGACTCACGAGGAAGCCTGTCGATATCTGATACGCGCGCACGTCGCAGACGGCGCGATTGGCAGCGCCCTGAAAATATACAAGAACTTGTGGGATCTCCTCGAAGCGGACTACGACGTCGAACCCACCCAGAAGACGCAGGACTTGATAGCCGAGGTCAAGGCTGCGCTGCCGTTCAGCGGCCCGTCCGGCGCCATCAAGACATCCATCCCGCAACCGGAAGCCCGAGTCGCCATGACGGCAGTGGGCCCGCAACAGCCTTCAACGCCATCGGTCCTGAACGTCGACCGGCAATTGGCGGCACGCGAGGCCAGACTCATTCTGTCGGTCGGGCAGTTTGTGCTGTCCGGCAGTGATCCAAAGCAAGATTACCTGGCTCAGGGTTTTCGCCGCGAGTTGATCGCCTGCTTCGTTCGTTTTCGAGAATGGCACATCCGTGATTGGACCAATCCTCCAGCCGACCGCGCATTGGAAGGCTCAAAGGATGAATTCATCCTGGACGCGAGCGGTTTCGAAACCCGCAAGGCGCTGCATCTGGTGCTGACACTGCGCGACGGTACAACAGGCACCTATCTGTGGAGCGAGAGTCTTACGCTGACTCTGGAAAACTGGCACCAATCGCAACAGAACCTGGTACGTCGCATCGCTTCAGCGCTCAATGTTCATGTTTCGGCGGAGCGAATGAACCGGATCACGAGCCGTCAGGTCGCCGATCTAAAGGCATATGACATCTGGCTGTTCGGCCAAGCCACATTACTCGGCTTCGATCCTCAGCGATGGGACAATGCGGCCGATCTATTTCGACAGGTCGTGCAGCAGATGCCCGACTTCGCACCGGCTTATTCCAGCCTGGCGCAGTTGAATAATTCCTACCATATCGTCAAGCCTGGAACACCTCGCGACGCTAACCGCACGATGCAGGCGCTTGCCTATGCGCACGAAGCCGTGCGGCTGGACCCGCTCGATTCACGCAGCCAGCTATGCCTTGGATGGTCGCACGCGATGGCGAAGCATTACGAGCAGGCGATGATCTATATTCCACTGGCGCATGGCCTGAACGACAACGATCCCTGGACGCTGGTGTCGGCGGCTAATTGCTATGCGTTTTGCGGTCACGACAAGGAAGCCGCGGAACTTGTCGACTCGATGCTGCAACGGAAAGCGACAATTGCTCCGAGTGCGCTGCAGTGGGCGTACCACACCGCGGTACGCTTCATGATCGGAGATTATGAAAGCTGCGTGATGGCGGCCGACTTCGCCGGGGACCTGAACGCAAACGTTCCGGGACTGAAGGCCGCCGCGCTTTACCACCTTGGCCGGGAGGAGCAGGCCGCGGCCGAACTCAATCGTTTCTTCGCCCTCGTTCGAAGTCGCTGGTCGGTAAAGGAGCCGGCAACTCCCGCGGCGATAACTGGCTGGTTTCTAAAGCTGTTCCCGATCGCAAGACCGGAGACCTGGGCCCGCCTGCGCGATGGTATCGCCGGCGCCGGTGCTCCGACCGACGGCCTGTTTCATCATCAGTGGTGAACGGCAGGCGCCGGCCCGCCCTCACCCGCAGTTTCGAATCGAATAGTCTCCAATACGTGCGGCATGCAGCTCCAGCAGCACAGTCTTGGCCATTTGCGGCAGCGGCGCGCCGAAGAAGTCTTCGTAAAATCGCGGCATCGGATACAGAGGATTTTCCTTGTCTAGTTCAGCTTCGGTGTCTTCCACCATGGATTTTGGCGGTAGCTTGATCACCGCGGTTTGCGAACTGTATTGAACGATTTCCAGCCCGACCATGCCGTCGGGAAACGAAATCCTTAATCCGATATCCGCGGCTTGCGCCAACAGTTCTTCTCGGGTCCGGGGTATCGCGGGCGCAGGCCTGTTGGGTGCGATGTAGTTCTTCCCGGTCGCCCACGACTTTACAAGCTTGCCCCAAAGGATGTCATCGCTGATCTCCAATTTGGTGCCCATCACTATCTCCGATTTGTCAATGAACTCAAATCAACGCGCGCTCGCCGACGCAGCGCTTTCAATGCTGAATTGGCCGGGCGGAACACCGGTCAGCCGCAGTTTCGTATCGAATAGTCGCCGATGCGAGCAGCATGAAGATTAAAGAGCTCGTCTTTGGAAAGTGCGGGAAGGGGGACGCGAAAGAAGTCTTCGTAGAACTTCGGCATAGGGTAGACCGCATCCGGCTGGCTGAGCTTGGCCTCGGTGGCCTCCACCATCGCTTTCGGCGGCAGTTTGATCACGGCAGTCTGCGGGCTGTATTGGATGACCGCCAATCCGACCATCCCATCAGGAAACGTGATGGTCAGGCCGATTTCCCTGGCCGTGTTCAGCAAATCTTCCAGCGTCCGCGGGATCGCAATGGGGTCCTGACCCGGGTGGACAAGATTCCTTCCGGTTGCCCACGATTTCACCAGCTTGCCCCATAGGACGTCATTGTCGATCTCCAGCGTATCACCCATGTCTATCCTCCATCATTGCCGAGACGTGCAGACCATCTTCTATCCGGACCCTTCGTCAGTGCTCGGGTTCAAGGATTCCATTCGACTTCATGAACATCAGGAGATCGGCGAAGCTTTCGATCTCGGGCATCCTGATGAGCGGGCCTTCAGGGGTACCCAGCCGTTTGAGCGGCTCGTATTGCTCTTTGAACTGAAGCAAAGGATCGAACGGCGAGCTGCCGACCTTCAACGGGTATTTCTGCATCGCACCAGCGATCGTCTCAGCAATAATGATCGACCCTAGCAGGCCAAGACGCTGACCGTGATGCTTGGCTTGGGCTTCATACAGGACAAAAAACGGCAGTGGCGGGTCTTGCGCGATCGCCACGATATCTTCGGGGTCGAATTGTTCTGATATACCGCCTGGATTGGCTGTCTCCTTCAGCCAGGCCGTCAACCCGGAAACGTGTTCATCGTAGGGTGGAAGAAAATTTACAAGATCGGTAGCCTTTTCGGCACTCTTGGCGCGCAACGCGTCGATGAGTTTAGGTACAGACCAGATTCTGGCAAAGACGGCACTCACGAGATCGCGGTTTGGCAGTCCGGGGGCGTCTCCATTTTCGTCCGAGTTCGGCATCAACGGCGCAAAATAGAATTCGCTCCGTGCCAGCGACGAAAAATTCGGGCGGAGCCGACGGCTCAAATTCACGGGCGGCTGACCATTGAGCGGGAAGAAGTGTTCCCAATTGACCATCCACTCCTCGGACAGAGGGACAAAGCCCGGAGAACGCCGCGAGTTGAAATGCATCGCACGACCGGCGTCAATTGCCTCCGCGCCTTTTACGCGATAGCTGTCGCGAAGCATCGCATGTCCGCAGCGAAACGCGCCGTGAGAAAACTCGACGGGAATTTGCCCAATTACCTTCTCGTCAGAGAGAAGATTCTGGGGGTTAGTTGTGGGAAGGAAATAGTAACGGTATACGGAAGGATCGAGCAGACGATAGAGCACGTCTTTGACGATGATCTTTCGGTAAATTAGCGTCAGAATGAAACGCGCGCAGATGAAGTTTCGATAGGCATCCGGCGCCGTGGAGGGCTGAAGCGCGCGGTCGATCTGATCTAGGACGAAATTGTGCATCCGGTGAAAAACAAGCGTCAGCTGGGCGATAAGCGCCTGGTCTTCATTGCGGGCGTCGGCTATCAGGGCCTCCGTGCGGAGGCACCGCGGGGCACCCTTGCGATCGACTAACCCATCGTCGCTGATGTCCGTCGGCACGGCCCGGCCGATATCCGCAAACGGCATGTGGGCGGTCGATCCCGATCGGGCTTGCGCACGGCCGCAGCGCAATTGCGTACGCGGCATGAAGCCGCGAGACCGTTCGCACAGCCGGCTGTACTCGTATGCCTGCGGACTCACGTCGGGACCGCCGCCATAGATAGTGTCGAGGGTAAGCGGCTGCTGCCTCGCATTCTGAAACCCAAAACGTCGGCCCTCGGTGGCAGCGAGCGAGATCGAGGTGTTCACCATGTCGTGGGCAAGGAACTGCAACAGGTAGGTGTATCCCGAAGGAATGTTCGGATTGTCCTCTGGGAGCACTTTGTCTTCATCGGGTCGAGGGTCGCGTTTTTCCTCACTGGGCGGAGGGTCACGGCTGATGCGCGCCGAGAGCTTGCGCATGAGGGTGCGCAAGTCGCGCGGATCCTTGCCTGCTCCAAACATCTCGGAGTCGGACATCGGAAGCAGGTTTCGCATTCCGCCAATATTGCTGTCGGCACCGAGCAGTCGCGCGCCGTCCTTGATTTCGGGAATTACTGAAGCATTTATTCCGTGCATGGCCTCCGCCTCCCCCGGTTCGGCATCGAGTAACTCACGGCACCGTCAATTCAGCGTCAAAGTCACGCAACCCGATGAGACTACAACGAATTTTGGTCCAGATCGGCACCGGAAAACGGCATTGAAAGACGTGGACGGGGCGGCACATATTCCTGAATTGTTGCATGCCCAGATCCTCGAGCGGCAGCTGAAGGATACCCTGCACCCCTTCCGCGACCGCGTTGGTCATCGCGATTCCGCCAGGAGGCGCAACCGCTTGCAGCCGTGCTGCCACATTGACGTCGTGGCCATAGATGTCTTCCGGGTCGGCGATGATGTTGCCGCAGCTTAGTCCGATGCGGAAAACGATTTGACGATCAACGGATACACCCTTGCAGCGCTTGGCCATGCCCTGCTGTATCTGGATGGCGCAACGCGCCGCATCCAGCGCCGTCCCGAATTCAGCAAGAATGCCGTCGCCGGTGGATTTCACGAACTTGGCGCAATATTCAGCGATTTTTGGGTCGATCAGCTCGCGGCGATGGGACTTGTAGAGAAGGTAGGTTCGTTCCTCATTCAGGCTCGTGAGCCGGGAGTATTCGACGACGTCAGCGGTGAGAACCGCACCCCATCTGCGTTCAAGAAACGGCGGGATTGGCTCGCTTGCTATCCTGGCGATTGCTGGCAACTTTCCTGCTGCAGCGAAGTGCTCCAAATGCATCTTCGACTCCGTATTGTTTGCGCTTCCAATGCCTCCTGAGACGTTGCTGCGTTGGTCGGCGGCTCGTCTCACCCTTTGAATGGCCGGGAGGCTGGCAGGCTGGCGTCATCCGAGCGTTATCTGACCGGGAGAAAGCGTAATCCGATCGGGAGATGTGACTGCGGCTCGAACAACGGCGCGCTTTTCCGCTTCGTGATCAATCCGAACGCTGCCAAAGCAACAGGCTTCCACGCTTTGGCCGGCATCGCCAAACGACCGCAGCGAAGCGAACGTATCGGACGGTCCGGATGACTTCCGTCTTTCGAGATTTCAGATCTGTAATTATGTCATGCTTTGGCCGATGAAGCGCGACGCGAAACAGCTTCATCGGCAGGCAGGCGGAGTAGAATGTGGACTCCCAACAGGATAGAAGCTCCGGTTTGGGAACGGATACCGAGGCTTTAAACGATCAAGCCGGCACGTCCGGGATTGCGCGCGATGTTCCGCCAGGAAGTTAGGCGGCGCATGCGCCGTCGGAGGAGGAAGTCATGAACGACCCCGCCAGCCCTCAGACGCATTGGGACAGCGTCTACGTCGCCAAAGGCGAGAACCAGGTGAGCTGGTTTCAGGAAACGCCTGAACCCTCGCTCGAGCTGATCAAGCATGCGGGGGCTACGCGAAGCTCGGCCATCATCGATATCGGCGGCGGTTGCTCACGCCTTGCGGAATGCCTGATTTCGCCGGGCTATGCCGACGTCACGGTGCTCGATCTATCGGCCGCGGCGCTTGCCGCCGCACGATCCCGGCTGGGGGACAAGGCAGGCCAGGTGGCATGGATTGCGGCTGACGTGACCATCTGGGAGCCGTCGCGGACCTATGATGTCTGGCACGACCGCGCAGCCTTTCACTTTCTGACCGATCCGGAGCATCGAACGGCCTATATTGCCCGGCTTCGGCGTGCATTGCGCCCCGGGGGACATGCCATCATCGGCACCTTCGCGCTCGATGGCCCGGAGCGGTGCAGCGGCCTGATCGTCAGCCGCTATGACGCGAGCAGCCTCGCCGCAACGCTTGGACGCGATTTTGAACTGATCGATAGCCGCCGGCATCAGCACGTCACGCCCTGGGGCGCTACGCAGAATTTTCAGTTCAGCACGTTCCGGCGCGAGCCCCATTGAGGTGAGTACCCTTGCCGGCTAGTGGCTGAACTCGCCTTTCGCCATCATGAGATGATGTTGCTGATGGTGGGCGCCCTGCACCATGATCCCGATAAAGCCGAGCGCCTTGAGCTTTGTCACCTGCCTCGTGTCGTCGCTGGTGACGGTGAGCCTGACGCCGTTCGGCAGATCTTCCGTCGCGGCGTTCCAGCCGAGCTGACCGAGCTCGTGCACATGGGCGGGAACCATGCGCTTGATCGCCGGGAGCGTGCGGCCCTCGCCTGTCACCGTGAACTCAATGCCGTTGTCGAGAGCTCGCTCGGCGGCGGCGGCGTGCATGGTCACCTCGTCCATATCGATCAGATGCTCGCGCAGCGCCGAGATGTTGACCTTCGACCAGTCGGTCGCCGGATCGGCCTCCAATAGTCGCACGATTTCCTGGACGGTACCGAATGCCGCCTGTCCGGCCAGCGCGGGCTGATCGGCGGTCTTGCCTTCCCTCATCATCTCATGCCGGGCATGCATCATTTTCATTTTTGCGTGCATGTCGTTCTGCTGCATCATCTGTTGCTGGCCGGGATCGCCCCGATTCACTGTCCCATCCGTATTGGCGTGGTCGTGCTGCGCCGCCGCATAGGCGGTCGCGCCAACGATTGCAATACCGGCAAGGCCGGCCTTCCATGACCATGACGACATCATCCACCTCATTCCTGAACGCGCCCTTGTTGACAGCATACGCGATCACGCCGAACCCAGACATGATCTGGATCATGCCAACGGCAGGATCGAAGCAAATGATCCTCGGTGGACATTCCATGCTCATTCAGGGCTCTGCCGTACCTCCTGGAATCAACCTGGCATAGGTAATGCCCATGACCACGCTGTAGGTCAGTATCATCATCAGCGAGAAGAGGGCAGGCTGAAGACCGAGACCCGCCTGGCTGGCGAACAAGCCTCGACCCAGGGCTGGAAAGAACACCAGGCCCATCAGAGTCCAGCCCAGCACACCAAAGACGCATCCCTTGGCGGCTCCGCTGCGGCCAGGCAGCCACCTGTAGGTGCGGCCAAACAGGAAGCCGAGAAAGACGGAGCCATTCAAGAAGGAAAACGCCCATGGAATCAGCGGGTGAACCGAGCTGCCCACCAGGTGGCTCAATGCCTGCTGCAAATCTTCGTAGGGCTGGAAGGACTGAAGCAGACCCAGCCGGTATTTCAGAACCATGAGTCCGGAGTGAGCGATGCTTCCGCACAACCCCGCGACGAGAGCTTTCCATATCCGGTTGGCCCTCCGGAGATCGCGAGGCTTGTTGTCAGGCAGCTTCGACACCCTGTATCGCCCGGTCTCGAAATACGATCAGTGTTTCGTTCGCTGGCTAGCCGAATTGGTCAAGCACAGGTTGATTTCCCGCAAGACTCCTGAAAAGGGCGGGCCGCAGGCCCCGGGATATCGAATCCGGCGATCACCGATCTCCTTGCAGATGATCTCGGCGCTAGAGACCGACCCCAAACTTCGCCAAAGCCCATGAGGTGACGAAATAGAGAACGATCGTAAGTATGCAGCCGGCACCCAGGCTTGACCAGAAGCCCACACCGGCCCGGAGCATCGCCGGCAACACCAGGAACATCGGCAGCGACGGCAGTACGTACCAGAATGTGGATTGGGCATGATCGGCGATGCGCGCGATATCCCCGGTGTCGCGCCAGAGCCAAAGGATTCCCAACAGGGACACCAGCGGCAGCGAGACGATAAGCGCGCCGAGAGCCGGACTGCGCTTTGCCACTTCGGAAACCACCGCGATGATCAGTCCGGACAGCAGGCATTTAACGATGAAGTACGTCATGTGTTCCGCAAGTTCTGGAGTGAGGCGCGACCCGCGTACCCCCGGGTGGATATCTCAGGATCCCGCCTGCGGGATCGTCTGCGGACCCGGTGTCTTGCCGCGCCCGCGCCGCCTCGAGCGCGGATTACAGCAGCGGCTTGCGCTCGCGCACATGCAGCTCAAGCGCGACCTCGACGGATCAAAATGGCGTTCTGCGCCGACACGCGATCGGCAGGATCGGTCCGATCCGGGTGTAGAGACTGTTCTCGATCCGCAAACCTGTCAACACCGGGCAGCGACAGCGGCACCGCCGGGATCACCGAGATCGGCGCGTACCGGCTTTCATATTTGATCTGGCCGCCGGCAGCCTCCTTCTGGTACGACATCGCCGTTGCTGGTCAGTGTACTATCATTGGGGAGGAAGGCTGTGCGTATCGCCGTGCTCGGCGGAGGCCCCGGCGGCCTCTATTTCGCTTATCTCTGGAAAAAGCGCCACCCGGCCGCCGCGATCGACCTGTTCGAGCAGAACGCTGAAGGCGCTACCTTCGGCTTCGGCGTGGTGTTCTCCGATCAGGCGCTGGAGTTCCTGCGCGCCGACGATCCCGACACCGTGCAAGCGATCGCGCCGCGGATGGAGAGCTGGAACAACATCACGCTCAATCTGCGCGGCGAGAGCGTCGAGATCGACGGCGTCGGCTTTTCCTCGATCGGCCGGCTCGAGCTGCTGACCATCCTGCAGCAGCGGGTGCGCCTGGCCGGCGTCGCGCCGCGATACGACACCGCGATCGGCTCGGTCGAAGCGCTGCAAGGCTATGACCTGATCGTCGCGGCGGACGGGCTGAACTCGCTGGTGCGCCGCAGCTTCGAACGGGAGTTTTGCGCGTCGGTCACGCATTCCACCAACAGGTTTGCCTGGTACGGCACCGGCAAGCGTTTTGCGACGCTGTCGCAGACTTTCGTAAGAACCGAGCGCGGCGCCTTCAACGCGCATCACTACCGCTATTCCCCCGACATGAGTACCTTCCTGGTCGAATGCGACGCGGCGACGTGGCAGGCATACGGCTTCGAACACAAGAGCATCGAGCAATCGAAGGCCATCTGCGAGCAGATATTCGCCGCCACCCTCGAGGGCCATCCGCTGCTGTCGAACAAGTCGGTGTGGCGCAATTTCCCCTGGATCTGGAACGAGCGCTGGTCGCACCGGAACATGGTGCTGATCGGCGATGCGCTGCATTCGGCGCATTTCTCCATCGGATCGGGGACGCGGCTTGCGATCGAGGATGCAATCGCGCTGACAAAAGCGCTGGAAGCGGAGGCGAACATTCCCGCGGGACTCGCGCGTTACGAGAACGAACGCAAGCCGGTCGTGAAAAAGCTGGTGACGGCGGCGCGCACCAGCGCCGACTGGTACGAACATTTCCCCGAACACATGAAGCTCGACCTGATGGATTTCGCTTACAGCTATATCACCCGCTCCGGGCGGATCGACGATGCGCGGCTGCGCGCGATGTCACCCGCCTTCATGGCCCGCTATGAAGCGTCGAGGACAAGGTCATGACGCGCGAGATCGCCGATCAGGTGCCACGGGATTGCGCCGGCGCGCGCGAGATCGGCTTTGCCATCCCCGAGCGCTACAATGCCAGCCGAATCCTGTTCGACAATCTTGCCAAAGGCCACGGCGAGCGGCTGGCGCTGACCGGTCCGGCCGGCGCGCGCAGCTATGCAAAACTCTGCACCGAAGCCTCGCAATGGGGCCACGGTTTCCAGTCGCTTGGCTTGAAGCGCGGCGACCGCATCCTGATGTTCCTCGACGACACGCCTTGCTATCCGGCGGCGTTTTTCGGCGCGGTCCGCGCAGGCTACGTGCCGCTGCTGATCAACACGCTGACGCCGCCGGACCTGCTGCAATTCTACCTTTCGGACGCCGGCGCCACGGTCGCCGTCGCCGATGCGCAGTTTTGCCCGCGCTTCGACGCGGTCGCCTGCAAGGACACGCCGCTGCGCACCCTGATCGTGGTCAACGGCGCCGCCGGCGGACATGCCGTGCAAAATACGCTGATCGCCGAACAGTGGTTGCAGCGCTTTCCCGGCGACCTTCCGGAAGCCGACACCCATCGCAACGAGATGGCGCTCTGGATGTATTCGTCGGGCTCGACCGGACGGCCCAAGGGCATCGTGCACCTGCAGCACGACATGGCCTATAGCGAGGCGGCGTTCGCCCGCAACGTGCTGAAGCTGAAGCCGGACGACATCTGTTTCTCGGTACCCAAAATGTTCTTCGCCTACGGGTTTGGCAATTCCATCACCTTCCCGTTCTCGGCCGGCGCGGCGACGCTGCTGCTGCCGGGCCAGCCGAAGCCGGCGGCGATCTTCGCGGCGATCGAACAATTCCGCCCGACCGTCTTCTTCGGATTGCCCACGCTCTACACCTCGCTGACCAGCGCCAGTGGCGCGTCGGCGACGGACTTTTCGTCGCTGCGGATGGCGGTATCCGCCGCCGAAGTGCTGTCAGCCGACGTCTTCAATGGCTGGAACAAGCTGACCGGCCTCGAGATCATCGAAGGGCTGGGCTCGACCGAGGTGCTGCACATCTATCTCTGCAACCGCGCCGAGAACAAGAAGCTCGGCGCGGCCGGCCTGCGCGTGCCCGGCTACGAGATCGCGCTGCGAGACAGTGACGGGCGCGAGGTCGGCGACAACGCCGAAGGCATTTTGTGGGTCCGCGGCGATTCCAATACGCCACTGTACTGGAACCGGCCGGACAAAACCGCCGAGACCATCCGCGAGGAAGGGTGGATCTGCACCGGCGACCGTTTTGTGCGCGATAGCGAAGGTTTTCATTTCTTCCGCGGCCGCGCCGACGACCTGATCAAGATCTCCGGGCAATGGGTCTACCCGCTCGAGGTCGAGCTGTGTCTCGCCGATCATCCCGACGTGCGCG
>NZ_JBAVNZ010000245.1:0-3350 GCF_049691595.1 Bradyrhizobium sp. | reverse complement strand
GCGTTACGCCCGGCCAAATACCCGGGCTGGTCGCGGCCTTCGTCGCCGCCTTTGTCTGGGCCGCCTATTCGGTGATGTCGCGCCGGCTCAAGGCGGTGCCGACCGACGCGGTCGCGGGCTTTTGCCTCGCCACCGCGGTGCTGGCGGCCATCGTGCATGCGATGGTCGAGACCACCATCTGGCCCGACACGGCCACGCAATGGCTCGCGGTCATCGCGCTCGGTATTGGCCCGGTCGGCGCCGCGTTCTTTGCATGGGACATCGGGATGAAGCGCGGCGACATCCGCGTGCTCGGCGCCGCCTCCTACGCGACACCGCTGCTGTCGACCGCGTTTCTGATTATGGCTGGCTTTGCGAAGCCGAGCGCGAACATTGCGCTATCGGCGATACTGATTGCCGGCGGCGGGCTGATCGCCGCGAAGGACATGATCTGGAGGCGGTACTAGACCGTCGGCCGCCAGCCCGGCGGCTTGTACATCATTTCCGGAATTTGTCCGAGCTCGGAGCGCTGCAACTTCGCAGGCGTCAGGCCGTAGAACTGCGCAAAACTCATGATCAGCGGCCGCCATTTGTCGGGATCGATGCGATCGGGCTCGCCCTCCATCATGATGTGCGGATGCGCATGCACGCGCGTCACGCGCACCTCGATCGCCGTGAGATTGCCGCGCCACACCGCATCCTCCTGCGCCAGCTCGTGGACATGGGCGACCTTGGCCTCGATTTGCACCGGGCATTCCATCGCGCGCGGCGCGGCGACGGTTTCACCCGGCAGCGCCGTCAGGCCGCTCACGCCGAATTTGTCCTTCTCGTGCCGGTAGCCCCGCATGATCTTGCCCGGAGGCACCGGATCCGAACCGGTGGTCCGCGCGAGACGATCGACCGCGGCGACAAGATCCGCCGATGGCAGATTGAGCACGCATTCGCCGGTGCGAATCATGTTCGCGGTGGTCTTCGAATTGCGCGCGAGTCCGAGCATGCAGCGCCAGCCGACAAACCATGCCGACGACATCGGCGCCAGATTGTACGAACCGTCCTCATTGGTCGAGCCGATCAAAACCACCGGCGTCCCGAAATAGAGAATCGCCGGTTCGATCTGATTTGCAACGCTGGCAGTCCCGTGCATCTTCCGCTCCTGTTTTCTGATAGCCGAAGCTATCGGCGCAGGCGCGCGAAACCCACCCGATTCCCGATGATGTTTTTTCAGCGCGAAGGAGACCAGTCCTTCGCCGCCAATTCGAATGTCGCAAAATCGAATCCCGGCGCGACGGTGCAGCCGACCAGTGTCCAGTCGCCGCGGCTCTCGGCGGATTGCCAGGCATGCACGGGAACGATCGCCTGCGGCACTTCGCCGGCGGCGAGATCGGGACCGAGGCGGACGCTGCGCGTGCCGCCGGCACCGGCGATCTGCAAGGTGAGCGCGCCGCCGGCATAATAGTGCCAGACCTCGACCGCGTCGATGCGGTGCCAGTGCGAGCGTTGGCCGCGCGCCAGCAGGAAATAGATCGCCGTCGATCGCGCGCGCCCGCCGGCATCGGTGGCACCATCGCGAAACGTTTCGCGATAATATCCGCCTTCGGGATGCGGCTTCAGTTCCAGCCGCGCGATGATCTCGGCAGCGGTCGTCGCCGGCGTCATCAGGATTTGTTCTTGCGCTCGCGCAATTCGCCGAACACCTCAGCCGCGCCGGCGCCCTTCATGTGGAGACTGGCGGCCACCGCAGGCTCGTCGGCGCGCAGGAACACGTTGGCTTTTTTCTCCTCGCCGAGCAGCGTCGGGATCGTCGGCTTGTTGTCGGCGCGCAGCCGCGTCACCTCCGCGGCGCGGGCTTTCAGCGCGGCGTTATCGGGCTCGACCGTGAGCGCGAACCTGACGTTGGCGGCGGTATATTCGTGGCCGCAGTAAAGCCTGAAATCATCCGGCAGGGCGCGCAGCTTCAAGAGCGAGTCCCACATCATGGGATGGGTGCCCTCGAACACCCTCCCGCAGCCGATCGAGAACAGCGTGTCGGCGGCGAACACCGCCTTCTCGCCGTCGAACACGTAAGAGACATGGTCGAGCGTATGGCCCGGGGTTTCCAGGACCCGCGCCAGCAGGTTGCCGACCTTGATGACATCGCCATGGCTGACGCGCAGGTCGACATTGCCGATCTTGGCCGACTTGTCGTGCGGGGCCACGACGCGGCAGTTGTATTTCTGCTTCAGCTCGGCGACCCCGCCGACATGGTCGCCGTGATGATGGGTGATGAGAATATCGGTCAGCGTCCAGCCTTCGCGTCCGAGCGCCTGGATGATCGGCGCGGCCTCCGGCGCATCGATCGAGGCGGTCGCCTTGGTCGCGGGGTCATGGATCAGGTAACCGAAATTATCGGAGAGGCAGGTGAACAGGCGAATTTCGGCGGCCATGACAGCTCCACGAACAGACAAGGGCGGTAACGCTAACACGCCCTTTATCAGCGGGAAATATGGCGTTAACGCTCAGGCTGCAATGCCATTTTCCGCGATCCGCATCGAAGGCCGGCATGTTAGATTGATCCCATGGACGTCATCGATCTCCGCGATTTCTATTCGAAGCGCCTCGGCATGGTGGCGCGGCAATTGATCAGTCGCGGCATCCGCGCGCGCTGGCCGAACGCCGCGGGCCTGCGGGTGCTCGGGCTCGGCTATCCGACGCCCTATCTCGGCCTGTTTCGCGCAGACTCAGAACGCTGCCTCGCCTTCATGCCGGCGGCGCAGGGCGTGCTGAAATGGCCGACGGCGCGGCCGGCGCTGGCCACCCTGATCGATGAATTTTCGATGCCGCTGCCGGACGCGGCGGTCGACCGTATTCTATTGGTCCATGCGCTGGAAATGTCCGACGATCCGGAACGGCTGCTGCGCGAGGTCTGGCGCGTGCTGGCGCCGTCCGGCCGCCTGATCGCGGTGATTCCCAATCGGCGCGGGGTTTGGACACGTTCCGACAACACGCCGTTCGGTCACGGCCGGCCCTATTCGCGTGCGCAGATCACCCAGCTCCTGCGGCAGACCTGGTTCACGCCGACGGCGTGGGGCGAGGCGCTGTTCCTGCCGCCGGTGGGAAACAGCTGGTTCCTGCGTTCGGCGATGGCATGGGAGCGCGTCGGCGCGGCGCTGTCGCTGCCGTTCGCAGGCGTCCACATCGTGGAAGCCACCAAGCAGGTCTATCGCGCGATCCCCGCGCATCGCGAACGCACGCGGCTGATTCCGTCGCTGCAGCCGGTGCTGGTGCCGTCATCGACGGCGACGCGGGGCTGAAGCGCGTCGCTCACGCGGCGCGGTCGTTACTCATTCCCCGGATTGAAGTCGTCGCCCGGCGCGGCCGGGGCGGCCATGCTG
>NZ_JBAVNZ010000244.1:0-3187 GCF_049691595.1 Bradyrhizobium sp. | reverse complement strand
CCGGCGCGACAATACTCGCGAAATACGGCGCGAACACAAAGGTCGTGATCAGCGTGAAGTAGGGCTGCGTGGCCCAATCGAACAAGATCCAGCTGATGACGGCGGCTCGGGGCGGATATTTTTCGGGAAGATCGGCGCCAGTTTTCTCCAGGACCGTCACCGCCATGCCGAAAATGTCCTTGCCAGATCACGAACAGGCGTTTTGCCTGCTTCATCCGGACCCCGTATAGCATGCGTCGATGACGCCAGCGTCTTTCGAAACCCCACACCAGCTCCAATTGCAGCGGATGTTTTGATGAGTTTCTTTGCAACCGAGTGGCGCAGGCTGTTCGCGGCAATCCTGGTAGTGGTCGCATGCGGGGCCGCGGCCGCGGCCCAGGAAGCGCGCCGCCCTTACACGCCGCCTGCCGCCGGCACCGTTCACGGCGTGCCTGCCGAATACGGCATGGTGGTGGCGCAGGAAAAACTCGCCGCGCAGATCGGCGCCGATATCTTGCGACAGGGCGGCAATGCCGTCGATGCCGCGGTCGCCACCGGCTTTGCCATGGCGGTGAGCTATCCGCGCGCCGGAAATATCGGCGGCGGCGGCTTCATGGTGCTCCATCTCGCGGAGCGTAACGAGGATATCGCGATCGACTATCGCGAGACCGCGCCTTCGGCGGCCACGCGCGACATTTTTCTCGGCGCCGACGGCAGGCCCGATATCGACAAGTCGCGCAATTCCGCGCTTGGCATCGGCGTGCCCGGCACCGTTGCCGGATTGGCGCTGGCGCTGGAGAAATACGGCTCCGGCAATTTCACGCTGGCGCAGATACTGAAGCCCGCGATCGAGCTGGCGCGGGACGGTTTTGTCGTCACCGACGACACCGCCGACACCTTGCCGGACATGTATCGCCGGATGGCGCGCTGGCCCAATTCGACCAAAGCCTTTTCCCGCACCGACGGTTCCCCGCTGCACGAAGGCGACCGGCTGATCCAGCCCGACCTCGCGGCGACGCTGGCCGCGATCGCCGGGCAGGGCGCGGGCGGATTCTATCAGGGACCGGTCGCGGAAAAGCTCGCCAGGGCCGTGAGCGACGCCGGCGGCATCATGACGCCGGAGGATTTGAAATCGTACCGGGCCGTCATCCGCACGCCGGTGCGCGGAAGCTATCGCGGCTATGACATCGTCTCGATGCCGCAACCCTCGTCGGGCGGCATCGTGCTGCTGGAGATACTGAATATTCTCGAGGGCTTTGCGATGGCGGACATGAAGCAGGGCTCGGCCGGCTCGCTCCATGTCATGATCGAGGCGATGAAGCGCGCCTATGCCGACCGTGCGCGCTATCTCGGCGATCCCGCCTTCGTCGACGCGCCGACCGTGGCCTTGATCGCCAAGGACTACGCCGCAAGACAGCGCGCCAGCATCGATCCTGCCCGCGCAACGCCGGCCGACGCGCTCGTGGCGGCGCCGCCGCGCGAGGGCAGCAACACCACGCATTATTCGGTGGTCGACAGCCGCGGCAACGCGGTCAGCAACACCTACACGCTCAATTTCCCCTACGGCGTCGGCCTCGTCGCCGAGGGCACCGGGGTGCTGCTCAACAACGAGCTCGACGATTTCACCGCAGCGCCCGGCGCCTCCAACGCCTTCGGCCTGGTCGGGTTCGAGGCCAACCTGCCTGGCCCGGGCAAACGGCCGTTGTCGTCGATGTCGCCGACCATCGTGCTGAAGGACGGCAAACCGGTGCTGGTGACGGGCTCGCCCGGCGGCAGCCGCATCATCTCCGCGGTCACGCAGGTGATCGTCGATGTCATCGACTACAGGATGGACATCGCCGCCGCGGTCGCGGCCCCGCGCGTGCACCATCAATGGCTGCCGGATCAGGCGCGGGTCGAGCGCGGTTTTCCGGAGGAGGTTCTGAGCGAGCTCAAGGCAATGGGCCATCAAGTGGTCGAGCCGCTTGGCCAGACCTCGGTCAATTCGATCTCCGTCACGCCCAGCGGCCTGCTCGGCGCACCCGATCCGCGAACCCGCGGCGCGGAGGCCGCGGGGCAATAGCACCAGAAGCACAATCGGCGTAACGACGGGGCAAGGAGGAAAGATGACATCCCTCAAAGGCAAGACGCTGTTCATTTCCGGCGCCAGCCGCGGCATCGGGCTTGCGATCGCCCTGCGCGCCGCGCGCGACGGCGCCAATGTCGCGATCGCCGCTAAAACCGCCGAGCCGCATCCAAAGCTGAAGGGCACCATCTACAGCGCCGCCGACGAAGTCCGCGCCGCCGGCGGCAAGGCGCTGCCGGTGCTCTGCGACATCCGGGACGAAGCCCAGGTGATCGGCGCGATCGAGCAGACCGTGGCCGAATTCGGCGGCATCGATATCTGTGTCAACAATGCCAGCGCCATCAGCCTCACCAATTCGCAGATGACCGACATGAAGCGGTTCGACCTGATGATGGGGATCAATACCCGCGGCACCTTCATGGTGTCGAAATATTGCATCCCGCATCTGAAGAAGGCGGCGAACCCGCACATCCTGATGCTGTCGCCGCCGCTCGACATGAAAGCCAAATGGTTCGAGCATTCCACCGCCTACACCATGGCGAAATTCGGCATGAGCATGTGCGTGCTCGGCCTGTCCGGCGAGCTGAAATCCTCGGGCGTCGCCGTCAACGCGCTGTGGCCGCGCACCACGATCGCGACCGCCGCGGTCGGCAATCTGCTCGGCGGCGACGCCATGATGCGCGCGAGCCGCACGCCCGAGATCATGGGCGACGCGGCCTGCGTCATCTTCACAAAGCCGTCACGCGAGTTCACCGGCCAATTCTGCATCGATGACAAGGTGCTCTATGCCAGCGGCGTCCGCGACTTCGAGCGCTACCGCGTCGATCCCGCGGTGCCGCTGATGTCGGATTTCTTCGTGCCCGACGACGACACGCCGCCGCCCGGCGTCACCGTGCAGCCGCTGCCTTCGGTTGGCGGGGCGCAGCCGGCGCGCTAGACGGCGTTCGATCGGACGAGAGGGACCCGCGTGGGCTGGCAAAAATGGGGCGCCGTCGTGCTGGTACCGGCCGTGCTGCTCGCGGCGGGCGGCTATTTCCGTCCCGATCGCGCCATTCGCGTCGCGACCGGCCTGGTGGCCCACAATGTCTGCGCCAAGGCCTTGGTCTCCGGGCTCGATCCGCAAACGGCGTATTCGGAAACCGC
>NZ_JBAVNZ010000243.1:0-9915 GCF_049691595.1 Bradyrhizobium sp. | reverse complement strand
GAACCGAAGCTCGCCGCCGTCCGCAGGGGGGCGCGGGTGATTCGGGAAATCGCCTGGCGCTTACGGGAGATCGGCAACGACAGCCGGATTTGCGACCTGATCGATTCGCAGGTCAGCGTCATCGAATCGGGCGCCGGCGAAATCTCGACGGGCGAGGTCAGGTCGGCGTTGCGCGCGGCATTCGCTTCGATCCAGGGCCTGCTCGACGAGTTCGGCGACGACCGCGTGCCCGCGCACGCGGTCGAGGAGGCCGTTGCAGCGCCGTTCCCGGCGCCGCTGGATGAAACACTGGTCGCCGTCGCGGAAACGATCGAGGCAGCGCTGGTCGCGGAGGCTCACCAAGCCGAGGGTGCGAGTCTGACAGCGGAGGCCGAAGCGGCACACGCCGAGACGGAACCGACCGAGACGGCAACGGCGGAAACGGCCGCGGCGGCGCGTGCTGACATCATCGACGAAGCCGCGCATGCCGATGACGAAGCGCTGCTCGACATGGTCGCGCTCGAAATGGGCGCGCCGGAGCCTTACGACAGCGAAATCGACGCGCTGCTTGCTGAAGCGGCCCGTATCGCCGAGCCGGCGCCGCCGGAACCGGCAGTCGTCGCCGAGGTGCCTGAACCGATCGCCGAACCGGCAGCGCCTGCGGTGCGACCGGCGCCCCGGCCCGCCGAGGAACCTTCGCCCGGGATATCGCTCGGCTCGACGATCATCGCGAGCGGCATCGTGAGAAATCCGAATGTCGCCGCCAACGATCCGCTGGCGCCGATCCGGCGCATGAGCCAGGTCGAGAAGATCGCGCTGTTCTCTTGAGCCTGGCCTAACCCGTCTGACGCAAATCGCCGTACGTACACTTGAGCTTATTCCGTCCTTGCTAGGAGCAGAGCGACGAAGCAATCCATTCGTCCCTTGCGGCTCGATGGATTGCTTCGCTTTCGCTCACAATGACGAACTCAAGCTGCGACAAGGCGACTGCTATCCGACTTCTGTGCCTCGGTGACCTACGTCACGTAACTCCGCGTGAATCCGCTCTAGCGTACCCACAACCAATCTCGCATCGAGATTCGTTTTTGGGAGCACGTCATGTCCCGTTTCAAATCGTTGCTGTTATGCGCCGGCCTGCTGGCCGCCATGCTGGGCCTCGGGCAAAGCGGCGCAGCTTTCGCCCAAACCGCCAACACCGAAAGCGCTTCGTCCGCGCTGCGCGAGCCCGAGCAGCGGGTTGCGCTCGTGATCGGCAATTCGCGGTACCAGAACGCGACGCCGCTGCAGAACCCCGACGGCGACGCGCAGTCGATGGCGCAGTTGCTGAATTCGGCAGGCTTTGAGGTGACGGCCGCGACCGACCTGACGCAGAACGACATGGTCAAGGTGCTTAAGGATTTTTCCGCCAGGGTCGCCGGCCGCGGCCCCAATACCGTGGCGATGATCTATTACGCGGGCCACGGCGTGCAGCTCGCAGGCGAGAACTACCTGATCCCGGTCGACGCGAAAATTTCCTCGCCGTCCGATCTTGCCAGCAATTCGGTGCGGCTGGTCGACCTGATGGGGACGCTGGAATCGATCCCGAGCCGGATGCGCATCGTCGTGCTCGACGCCTGCCGGAACAACCCGTTCCCCACCGTGAACGATGCCGGACGGGGGCTTGCGATCGTCGATGCGCCGAACGGCTCGATCGTCGGGTATTCGACGGCGCCGGGGACCGAGGCGCTCGACGGCGACGGCAACCACAGCCCGTACACGTCGGCCTTCCTGCATGTCGCACACGAGCCGAACCTGCCGATCGAGCAGCTGTTCAAGCGCGTTCGTCTCGAAGTGAACAATTCGACCGCCGGCCGGCAGACGCCGTGGGAAAGCTCGTCGCTGACCAGCGACTTCTATTTCTTCGGCGATACCGCGGCTGCGGCGACCCGCGCGCCCGATCGAGGCCCGGTCGTGCAGATGGCATCGAACCTGCCCGGCCGTTCCGTGCGCCAGGCCTATGACTATGTGCTGTCGGAAGGCTCGCCCGAATATTACCGGGAGTTCATCGAGCTGTTCCCGCGTGATCCGCTGTGCGACCACATCCGTGCGCTGCTTGCAAACCTGTCGCAGGCAACGGCGTGGCACCAGGCGGTGCTGGCGAACTCCCCGCTCGCCTACGAGAACTTCCACGACACCTACGCCAACAGCCCCTATGCGCAGGCCGCGCTCAAGCTGCAGTCGCAGCCCAGGACCATGCCGTTGATGCAATTCACGCATCTCGTGAACTCCCCGACATTCAAGCCGGCCAACCCCGGCCTGTCGAAGGACAACGGAATCAAACTGGGCGGAACCGGCGTGCAGGTTCATGGCGGCAATCTCGGTGCGACCCTCGGCGACAAGCCGCCAATCAACGGCAAGCCCGGCGGCACCACGGGCGTCGGCGGCCAGATCGTCCATATGCCCTCCGGCACCATGCCGAAGCAGCCGACATCAGATGCGCCATCGTCGGCGCCGACCAAGATCGTCACGCTGCCTGTCACGGGCACCAATGCGCCCGCTTCAACCGGCGGCGCGGGCAAGATCGTGACCCTGCCGGCGGGAACGGTTGGCAAGACCGGGGCCGGCCCGGACCTGAAGACGAATGGTCCCTCGAACCGAATCGTCGACCTTCCGGCGAAGTCGCGGCAGCAATTCCGCACCGAAGGCCTCAAGCTCAACGCCAACCCGCCCGCAGGAAACCGGCTTCAGGGCGATACCCTGTCCGGCAAGGTGAATGGCAGCATCGGCGCCAGTTCCAGCTCGCGCACGGCTACCATGCCGTCCGGTGGCCCGGTCCAATCATTCGGCCAGGGACATGGCGGATTCATGCATTGATCGCGCCGGACTGGACGGCAGCACAAATAATTCGGGGCGGAGTCATGGCTCCGCCCCGTTTCATGTCCGGGAACTCAGGCCACGAGCCTGGCGAACAAATCCGCGTCGACATTGCCGCCGGAGAGAACGATGACCACGTTCTTGCCGCTGATATCGATGATGCGTCCGGCCAGCAATGCGGCGAGGCCAACCGCGCCGCCGGGCTCGACCACGAGCTTCAATTCGCGATAGGCGAACGCCACCGCCTGGCCTACTTCGGCATCTGACGCCGTGACGCCCTGCGCCAACAGCTTGCTGTTGATCGAGAACGTCATCTCGCCGGGGATCGCCGCCATCAGCGCGTCGCAGATGGTGCGGCCGGCGGCATGATGGGCTTCGCGGTGTCCGGCGCGTAGCGAGCGCGCGTGGTCGTCATAGAACTCGGGCTCGGCGACGATCAATTCGGCTAGCGGGAAGCGCGCCTTCACCGCCGTTGCGACGCCCGCGATCAGCCCGCCGCCGGAGGCCGGCGCCACCACGATGTCGGGCACAAGGCCGAGCGCCGCCATATCCTCGGCGATTTCGCGGCCCGCGGTACCCTGGCCGGCGATCACATAGGGATCGTCATAGGGCCGGACCAGGGTGGCACCACGCCTGGCAGCGATGCCGTTGGCGATGGCTTCGCGGTCCTCGCGGTCGCGATCGTAAAGCACGACCTCGGCGCCATAGGCCCTGGTGCGCTCGCGCTTGGTGAGCGGCGAATCCGCGGGCATCACGATGGTCGCCTGCATGTTCAGAATCTGCGCCGCCGCCGCCACGCCCTGGGCATGGTTGCCCGACGAAAACGCGACCACGCCGCCGCTGCGCCTGTCCCGCGGGATCGATGCCAGCTTGTTGAAGGCGCCGCGGAACTTGAACGACCCGGTCCGCTGCAGCATTTCCGGCTTCAGGAACACGTTTGTCCCGACGCGCTCGTTGAGGACGGGAAACGACAACAGCGGGGTTCGCACCGCGAAGGGCGCAACCACCCGCGCCGCCGCGTCGATATCCGCGGCTTCGACGGCTGGATGTGAGACTGGTTCCGTCATCTCCACTTTGTATCGCGGGCGCGGAGGAGCGGGCAAGACGAATCACAGCATGATCCGGAAAAGCACGCCCTCGGGCTCGACCCGAGGGATCATACTCAAACAAGGAAGCGAGGTCAGGCGGCGAAATGCGGGTCTTCCGCCACGAATTCGACCGCATCGCCTTCCGGACCGCGCGGGCGAACATTCATGGCGTGCTCGACAAAGACGCGCGCCGAGGCCTGCCAGGTATGGCGCGCGGCAAAGTCGACGCAGGCCCGCGACGGAATTTTCAGCGCTTCCAGGCATGCCAGGCGTAAATCGTCGTCCAATACGCCGACCGGCGCGGTCCCGATCACGTCGCGCGGGCCGGTGACCGGAAAAGCGGCCACCGGCAGGCCGCTGGCGAGCGCCTCGAGCAGCACGAGACCGAAGGTGTCGGTCCGGCTCGGGAATACGAACACGTCGGCCGCCGCGTAGATTTCCGCCAGTTCCTCGCCATGCCGGGCGCCCAGAAACACCGCCTTCGGATATTTTCGCTCCAGCGACAGCCGCGCAGGTCCGTCGCCGACGACGACCTTGGTGCCGGGTAGGTCGAGATCGAGAAACGCCTCGAGATTTTTTTCGACCGCGACGCGGCCGACGCTGAGGAATACCGGCTCGGGCAGGCAGAGATCGATGTCGCGCGGATGAAACAGGCCGGTATCGACGCCGCGCGACCACAGCACCACATTGCGAAAACCACGTATGCGCAGTTCATTTGCCAGCGCCGGCGTTGCCGCCATCACCGCCTGGCTCGGCCTGTGGAACCGGCGCAGCATCGTCCAGACCCACTTTTCCGGGACCGGCGAGCGCGCCGAGACATATTCCGGAAAACGGGTATGAAAGCTCGTCGTGAACGGCAATCCGTGCTTGCGGCAGTAGCGCCGCACCAATAGCCCGATCGGACCTTCGGTCGCGATATGAATGCCGTCCGGCCGCGCCGCTGCGATCAATAGCGCGATTTTCGAAGGATAAGGCAACGCCAGCCGCAGATCGGGGTAGCTCGGCATCGCAAAGGGGCGAAACAACCGCGGCGTCAGGAAGCTGACATCGACGCCGAAGGCTTTTGCCGCTTCCGCCATCATGGTCAGCGTCCGAACCACCCCGTTGACCTGGGGATGCCACGCATCGGTCGCCACCAGGATATGCGTCATGCCGCGCGCGCCGCGACGCCGGGAACCAGCGCCGCGCGGCGCAGCGGGTCGGTCCAGGTGATGATCTCGAATTTTCCGTCTTCGTGCTCGGCAAGCGCGGTGCAGCTTTCCACCCAGTCGCCGCAGTTCATGTAGCGGATGCCGTGCTGGTCGCGGATGGCGGCGTAGTGGATATGACCGCAGATGACGCCGTCGGCGCCGTGGCGGCGCGCCTCGCCGGCCAGCGTCTGTTCGAACGCGCCGATGTAATTCACGGCGTTCTTGACCTTCAGCTTCGCCCATTGCGACAGCGACCAGTAGGGCACGCCGAACAGGCGCCGGAAGAAGTTGACCAGGCGATTCATCCGAATGGCGAAATCATAGGCCTTGTCGCCGAGATGGGCGAGCCAGCGCGCGTTCTGCACCACGAGATCGAAGATATCGCCGTGAATGACCAGGTAACGCTTGCCGTCGACGCCGGTATGGACGGTGTTTTCCACCACGTCGATGCCGCCGAAATGCGTGCCGTAATAATTGCGCAGGAACTCGTCGTGGTTGCCCGGCACATAGATGACCTTGGCGCCCTTGCGCGCCTTGCGCAGCATCTTCTGCACGAAGTCGTTGTGCGACTGCGGCCAGTACCAGCCGGACTGCAGCGCCCAGCCGTCGACGATATCGCCGACGAGATAGATGGTGTCGGCATCGTGGCTGCGCAGGAAGTCCAGCAATCGGTCGGCTTGCGAGCCGCGGGCTCCGAGATGAACATCGGAGATGAACAAGGTGCGAAAGCGCCGCTCGGGGCTCTCTTCACTCGAGGAGTCACTTCCCATACCTCAGCACCTAACAGATTGCTGTGACAGGGCGATGACCGGTCACGCGACTGATGGTGCCAAGAATGCAGTAACGCGAATCGATGCCACGCCCGTGCGACTGCGGATAACAGCGGCGTGCGACAATCAGGCGACATGCGCCGGCTCCGACGTTTCTGCGAAAGCAGCGACGACGGCTAGTAGAATTGATGGAAATGATGGATCGGCCCGTGGCCGTGGCCGACGCTGAACCGGTCCGCCGCCGCGATCGCGGCGCTGATCCAGGTCTTGGCGTTGCGGACGGCGGTGGCCAAGTCCTCGCCTTTGGCAAGCTCCGCGGCGATCGCCGAGGACAGCGAGCAGCCGGTGCCGTGGGTGTTTTTGGTCGCGACGCGCGGCGCGGTCAGCGCGATGGTGGCGTTGGCATCGATCAGATAATCGGTGCTCTCGCTGCCCTGCCCGTGCCCGCCCTTGATCAGCACCGCCCGGCATCCCAACGCCAGCAACCGCCTGCCCTGATCCTCGACGGCCGCTTCGCTGGACGCCACCGGCTCATCCAGCAGGGCCGCGGCTTCCGGCAGGTTCGGCGTGATCAGGCAGGCGCGCGGCACGAGTTTGGTGCGCAGCGCCTCGACCGCGTCGGCGGCGAGCAGGCGATCGCCCGAGGTCGCCACCATCACCGGATCGAGCACGACGTGTTTCGGCGACCATCGCTTCAGCCCCGCGACGATGGCATCGATTACGGCAGGCTGCGCCACCATGCCGATCTTGACGGCGTTGACGGCAAGATCGGAAAACACCGCGTCGATCTGCGCGGTCACGAACCCGGCCGGCACCTGATGGATGCCGCTGACGCCGGTCGTGTTCTGCGCGGTCAGCGCGGTGATGACGGAAGCGCCGTAGACGCCGAGCGCGGCAAAAGTCTTCAGGTCGGCCTGGATGCCGGCACCGCCGGACGAATCCGAGCCCGCGATGGTGAGCGCGATCGGCGTCATCATGGTTCGGCTCGCGTGGTGGGTATGATCGGGGCCATGATCTGTCCTAACGCGGCGCACGATTGGCAGCAAGTTCGCCTGCCTTGGCCGTCGGTTCTTGGCCGGTTTATTCCGGCGCGTTTTCTTCACGCGAACCGGTATCCACCTCGCCTGAAAACGCTATATTGATGTCGAAAACAGTTTCGGAGACGACAACGATGGTTCCCTTCTTCGTTCAGTTCAAATGCAAGCTCGGCCAGTCCTACGCGGTCGCCAACGCGCTGGCGGAAGCCGAGATCGCTTCGGAGATCTATTCCACCGCCGGCGACTACGATCTCCTGGTCAAGTTCTATGTCGACAACGACACCGACATCGGCCATTTCGTCAACGAGAAGGTGCAGGTCATTCCCGGCATCCAGGACACCCATACCATCATCACCTTCAAGGCGTTCGGCCCCGGCTAGCGCCTGTCGAAACCGCCACGGATCACGAATCCTTCTTCGCCTTCTTCGGCCGCGGCGGTCCGTCGACCGGCGGCAGCGATTTGACATATTCGGCGATTGCGTCGCGATCCTCCGGCGACAATTGCGAAATGTTCCTGATCACGCGCACCATGGCGCCGCCGGCGCTGTCGCCGTCCGGCATTTGTCCGGTTTCGAGGAAATAGGCGATATCTTTCGCGCTCCAGTCCGCAAGTTCCTTTTGCGTGATGTTCGGCACCCAGCCCTCGCCGTCTGGATTAGGCCCTCCCGCAAAGCGCTGCGCAGCGACGATGCCGCCGAGGAAATTCCGCGGGCTGTGGCACTCCGCGCAATGGCCGAGCGCGTGGACGAGGTAGGCGCCGCGATTCCACTGCGCCGGGCGCCCGGCATCCGGCATCAACGGCTTGCCGTCCATGTACAGCCATTTCCACGCGCCGATGTTGCGGCGGATGTTGAAAGGAAACGGCACGTCGTGATCGCGCACCTTGCCGGTCACCGGCGCCAGCGTCTTCAGATAGGCAAAGAGGTCGCGGACGTCCTCGGTCCTGGCGTGCTGATAGGAGGCATAGGGAAACGCCGGAAAATAGTGGACGCCGTCCGGCGAGGTCCCCCTGGTCACGGCGGTCACGAAATCGGCCTCGCTCCAGCCTCCGATGCCGTCGTTCGGATCGGGCGAAATATTGGGAACGTAGAAGGTCCCGAACGGCGACGGCAGCGCCAGGCCGCCGCCGAGCCTCAAGCGATCGGGCTGGTTGGGCACCGCATGGCAGGAGGAACATCCGCCCGCATTGAACGTTGTCAGACCGTTGGCGAGATCAGGCTGATAGGCCGGCAGAGCGCTCGAAAGCACGACCGCCGGTATCGTCAGCCACCAGAAGATACCGACGCCGATGACGCCGGCCAAAACTACAATCAGGAGAACTCGTCGCGGCATTCACCTACCCGTTATGATCAGCCCCAACTTGACGGCCAGTATGGCGTTGTTTCCAGCCGCAGGCTCGCCGCAAATTTCCGGGATTCAGGCCCATTTCAGGAATAAATCCGAAAACCCGCTGTTTTGAAGCTGACACGGTCGTTTGACGTCAACAGGGAGATAGCCATGAAAAAGACCATGCTTGCCACCCTTGCGCTCGGTGCGGCCATTGCCTTCGCCGGGGCGGCCTTTGCCGACAAGATGAAGGTGACGCTGGACGGCAAATCCGAGGTTCCGCCGAACACCAGCGCCGCCACCGGCGCCGCCGATGTCGACTACGATGCCGCCACCAGGAAGTTGAGCTGGAAGCTGACCTATTCCGGCCTCTCCGGCCCGGCCACCGCCGCGCATTTCCACGGACCTGCCGAAGCCGGCAAGAACGCCGGCGTCGCGGTTGCGATCCCGAACGCGACGTCCAGCCCCGCCGAAGGCAGCGCCACGCTGACCGACGCGCAGGCCGCCGACCTGATGGCCGGCAAGTACTACATCAACGTCCACACCGCAGCCAATCCGGGCGGAGAAATCCGCGGCCAGGTGATGAAGTAAGGTCCGCGACAAGCGGGAAAGTGGAGCACAAATAAAGCGAGAGGGCGTTCGCCCTCTCTCTCTTTTCGCACGCCTCAGCTGTTCTTGATGCGAAAGGTCTCGTGGCAACCCATGCACTGCTTGTTCACATTGGGGTAAGTTGCCTTGAGGCTGTCGAGATCCTTGATCTTGCCCTTGGCTTCGCCGACCGCTTTGGCAAAGCCGGCGGCGCGGGCTTCGAAATCCGCCCGCTCGGTCCAGACCTTCGGCGACGCATAATAGTCACCATCCGGCTTCAGGCCCTTGATGCTGTCTGGAAACAATGTCGGGAAGCGCTTGGCGACGTCCTCGAGTTCGGCAAGCGATGCGTTCACCGTGGCTTGATCATAGGGCTTTTCACCCTTGATCATGGCGCTGATGGCAAGCGCATTCTTGAGGTTGGATTTCATCGCAGCCTGGGTCTTGGCGACCTGGTCCTGCTGCGCTGCCACCGCGCCAATACCGAGCAGTAGCGTCCCTAACACGACAGCCGTTCGAAGCATCGTTCAGATCTCCATTTCCCGGTTTCGAGGATTAAGGCTTGAGCATCACGGCTTCCGGATCAAGCCGTGGGTTTCGTTACACAAGGCCCCGACCATCCAACCCCCGACCCAGCGTTTCATTCCGCCGGACTGCGGAACAAAATGTCACAGACTATGCCGGCGCTGATGCTCGCGGATCGCGATCCAGACCCGCTCGGAAGTCGCCGGCATGTCGATGTGGTCGATCTTGTATTCGCGCCACAGCCCATCGATGATCGCATTGACGACCGCGGGACAGGAGCCGATCGCGCCGGCCTCGCCCGCGCCTTTGACACCGAGCGGATTGGTCGTGCAGCGCACGTTGTGGGTCTCGAACACGAATGACGGGCCGTCGGCCGCGCGCGGCAGCGCATAGTCCATGAACGTGCCGGTGACGAGCTGGCCGTCGCCTGTGCTGTAGACCGCCTGCTCCATCAAGGCCTGGCCGATCCCCTGCATGGCGCCGCCATGAACCTGGCCGGCGAGCAGCAGCGGATTGAGCGTCACCCCGAAATCGTCGACGATGACGTAGTTGACGATTC
>NZ_JBAVNZ010000242.1:0-3735 GCF_049691595.1 Bradyrhizobium sp. | reverse complement strand
CATAGGCCGTCCTGATCCCGGCGATCGAGGCCACCGAAACATCCTCGACGATGAAATGCGGCGCGATCAGCGCGATCCCCTGCACGCGGTGATCCTGATGGCTGCCGGCATAGATCGCCGCGATCGAGGCGCCGTCGGAATGGCCGAGCAACAGCCCGCGGCGGAAGCCGATCATGTCGAGCAGTTTTGGCAGCGTATCGAGCGCCTCGATATGCATGTAGTCGAGCGGACGCGGCAGCTTGACCGGCGTTGACGCGCCATAGCCGGCGCGCGAATAGGCGAACACGCCGGCGCCGGTCGCCGCCTGCAGTTTTTCCGGAAAATCGCCCCACAACGCCGCCGATCCGAGGCCCTCATGCAGCATCACGATGGTCGGCGCATCCGCCGGTGCGGGGCCGATCATGCGGTATTCGAGCTCGGCGGCCTCGATGGCGAGGAAGCCGGAGGGAGAGAGGGTCATGACGACTAATGGTCCCGCAACTTGAACCGCTGTATCTTTCCGGTCGCGGTCTTCGGCAAGGATTCCACCACCTCGACCCAGCGCGGATATTTCCACGGGCCGATCTTCTGCTTGACATGCTCTTTCAGCGCCTCATGCAGCCCGTCGGTGCTGGCGTCCGCGCGCAGCACGACGAAGGCTTTCGGCTTCAGCAATCCTTCCGGGTCGGCCTGCGGCACGACGGCGGCCTCCAGCACCGCGGGATGGGTGATCAGCGCGCTCTCGACCTCGAACGGCGATACCCAGATGCCGGAGACCTTGAACATATCGTCGCTGCGGCCGCAGAAGGTGTAACGGCCATCGGCATCGCGGATGTATTTGTCGCCGGTGCGGGTCCAGTGGCCCGCAAAGGTCTGGCGGCTTTTGCTGCGCTGGTTCCAGTAGCCTTCGCCGGCCGAGGGCGCATCGACCAGCAGCTCGCCGACCTCGCCATCGGGCACATCTTCTCCAGCGTCGTTCACCAGCCGCACCTTGTAGCCCGGCACCGGGCGGCCGGAGGTGCCGTATTTGATGTCGCCCGGCGCGTTGGAAAGGAAAATATGCAGCAATTCGGTCGAGCCGACGCCGTCGAGGATGTCGACGCCAAAGCGCGCCTTCCAGCTGTTGCCGACCGATTCCGGCAGCGCCTCGCCGGCGGAGGTGCAGAGGCGCAGGCAACTGCCGCCTTGCGCGTTCTTCAGCGCCGCGTCGTTCAGCATCGCCGCAAACAGCGTCGGCACGCCGAAGAAGATCGTGGGGTTGTATTGGTTCATCAGCGCGAACATGACGGCCGGCGTCGGACGCTCGGAATTGAGCACCGTGGTGGCGCCGACCGACATCGGAAAGGTCAGCGCATTGCCGAGCCCGTAGGCAAAGAACAGCTTTGCCGCCGACAGCCCGACGTCGTCCTCGCGAATGCCGAGCACCTGTTTCGCATAGGTCTCCGCCGTCGCGGCGAGGTTGGAATGCAGATGCCGCACGCCTTTGGGCATGCCGGTCGAGCCCGACGAATACAGCCAGAATGCCGGCTCGTCGGCGTGGGTCGCGGCGGTCGCAAATGAGTCGCTTTCCTGCGCGAGTTCATCGGAGAGCTTGCTGTGGCCGTGCGCGTCCTTGCCGCAAACGATGACATGCTCGAGATCCGCCATCCTCCCGACCATGTCCTTGACCACGGGGAACAGCGCTTCGGAGATGAACAGTACGCGCGCCCGGCAATCCGCCAGCACATAGGCGTATTGATCCGAAGTCAGCAGCGTGTTGAGCGGCACCGGCACGATGCCGGCGCGGATCGCGCCCAAAAACACGATCGGGAAATCGATCGTATCCAGCATGATCATGGCGACCCGCTCTTCGCGGCGGACGCCGAGGCGGCGCAGCATGTTGGCGGCGCGGCGGCTTTGCTGTTGCAGATCGCCATAGGTCAGTTCGGAAACGGTGTCGGTGAAGGCGAGTTTTTCGCCGCGGCCTTCCTCGACATTGCGGTCGAGCAGCCAGGTCACCGCATTGTAGGAACCGGACACGCCGCTCATGCCGCGCTCCCCACACCCAAGCCCGCCGACAAGCCTGTCACGACGCTTCTCCCCCGCTTTTGAGAATTATAGTTCATAGAAGGCCATTCCACGCGCTTGCTGTCAATCCGTGTCGGCATTATGTTTCCTGAACATGACTGAACAACGCGATTCCCAGACCGGCTTCCTCGAACAACTCGGCCAGCGTGTCCGCACCATGCGCGCGCTCCGCGGCATGTCGCGCAAGGTGCTGGCAAAAGTATCCGGCATTTCCGAACGCTATATCGCCCAGCTCGAAAGCGGCAAAGGCAATGTCTCGATCGTGCTCTTGCGCCGGGTGTCGAACGCGATGGGCGCGCATCTGGAAGATCTCATTCCTTCCGCCGAGCCGTCGCCGGACTGGCCGGTCATCCGCGACCTGCTGCGCCAGGCGACGCCGGGCCAGATCGCACGGGCCAGGGAGATTCTGTCCGGCCAGGGCGCAGCGGCGCAGCGGCGGATGTCATTTGCCGGCATCGCTTTGATCGGGCTACGCGGCGCCGGCAAATCCACGCTCGGCAAAATGCTGGCGAAAAAGATCGGCTGGAGTTTTGTCGAACTGAACAAGGAGATCGAGGCGCAGAACGGATTATCCGTCGCCGAGATCATCGCGCTCTACGGCCAGGAAGGTTTTAGGCGCCTGGAGCAGGCCGCACTCGGACAATTGCTGGCGCGAAAGCAACTGATGGTGCTGGCGACCGGCGGCGGCATCGTTTCCGAGCCGTTGACCTTCGACCTGATCCTGTCGTCATTCTACACCATCTGGGTCAAGGCCGAGCCGGACGAACACATGGCGCGGGTGCGCGGCCAGGGCGATCTGCGCCCGATGGCGGACGACCGCTCGGCGATGGCGGAATTACGCAACATTTTGCTCAGCCGCGAGCCGCTCTACGCGCGGGCCTCCGCGGTGGTCGATACCGCGGGCCTTTCAATAGACGCGGCCGCAGCGCGCCTGTTCGACGCGGTAAAGCCGGTACTGGAGCAGGATGGGCGGATCCTTGCGCGAGGGTGACTGCGTGTCCCGGACGCGGTGCGGCATGGCGCGACGCAGAGCCGGGGAAGAAAAGTCCGGCTATTGGGCAACAATATTATCTGCGCTGCGCGTTCTGGGCCGGTGCCGATGCCTGCCCACGGCAGACTGTCACGGCTTATCCCCGGTGAGCATCTTGCCGGTGATCCTGCGACGACCATGAACGATGCGAAGTATCGTCACCATGTCGCTTGCCTTGTCGTATTCGTAGATCACGATGTAGGGCGACACTATGCCAATGCGGATATGCTGGCCAATCGCAGGCCGGGGCGCCCCACTATCGGGATGGGAGGCGAAGCGCTCATAAAGGGTTTCAAAAGATGCCGCATACCCGACGGCGACGTCGTATCCCGCATGGCCCGCAAGAAAGGTAATAATGTTGGTACTGTCAGCCTGCGCCAGTAAGGAAACGATGACCCGCGCCATCAGGCCTTGAGCGACCGAAGGAGTGACGCATTGTGCGCCTTGTGTTCCTCAAGAGAGACAAACTCGCCACGCGCGACTGCGGCGCGGGCTTCGTCCACATGGGGTTTCGCCCAGAACAGATCATCGCTCTCCTCGACGGCGCGCCCAGCGATGCGTTCGTCGATAAGCTGGCGCGCCGCTTGTTCGACCGAAGCGAAGTCTCCATTCGCCACGCGGGTCTTGCACCAAGCTTCTTGTTCCGGCGTCAGTGTAAT
>NZ_JBAVNZ010000241.1:0-20458 GCF_049691595.1 Bradyrhizobium sp. | reverse complement strand
CGACGTCCCCCCGCTTTTGAGTAGCAGTAGGGTTTAGAGTTTAACCCCGGCCCGGAGGTTAGACGTGAAGAAGCGGTACACGGAAGAGCAGATTATTGGGTTCCTGCGGGAAGCGGATAAGGGGATTGCGCTCAAGGAGCTGTGCCGCAAGCACGGGTTCTCGGAGGCAAGGTACTACCTGTGGCGAAGCAAGTACGGCGGGATGGAGGTCTCGGACGCGAAGCGGTTGAAGGCGCTGGAGGCAGAGAACGGGCGGCTCAAGAAGCTGCTGGCCGACTCCATGCTCGAGAACGAGGTGACGCGTGAAGCGCTCCGAAAAAAATGGTGACCGCGCCGGCGCGTCGGGAGCTGGTGCGGTGGATGCAGACGAAGGGGCTCACCGAACGACGGGGTCTGCAGATCGTGCGGATGAGCGCCAGCGCGCTGCGTTACCAGCCACGGCCAGATCGCAACCAGGTGCTGCGAGCCCGGATTGTCGCCCTGGCGCAGCGTCACCGTCGTTACGGGGTCGGCATGATCCACCTCAAGCTCCGCCAGGCCGGCGAGCTGGTGAACTACAAACGGGTCGAGCGGCTGTATGGACTCGAGAAGCTGCATATCCGGCGTCGGCGGCGCAAGAAGATCCCCGTGGCTGACCGGCAACCGCTGATCCGACCCGGGAAGGCGAACGAGCTGTGGTCGATCGACTTTGTGTTTGATCGCATCGCTTCGGGCCGGACGCTGAAGTGTTTGGCGATCGTGGATGATGCCACGCACGAAGCTGTCGCTGTCGTGCCAGAGCACACTATCGGCGGCGATCATCTCACGCGCATCTTGGACGGTATCTGCTCGCAGCGTGGTAGACCGGCCATGATCCGCTCAGACAATGGCCCAGAGTTCACCGGCAAGGCGATGCTCACCTGGGCACATCGCCACGGTATCACCCTGCGGCTAATCGAGCCGGGCAAGCCGAACCAGAATGCCTACGTCGAGTCGTTCAACGGGCGACTGAGGGATGAGTGTCTGAACGAACACTGGTTCACCAGTCTCCACCACGCCCGCGCTGTGATCGAGACTTGGCGGCGCGAATATAACGACGAGAGACCGAAGAAATCCCTGGGTGGGCTGACGCCCACCCAGTATGCAAAGCAGTTGGCCAAAAAGGCCATTACAATGCCGGAAAACTCTAATGCCCTACGCTACTGAAGGCGGGGGGACGTCGGTGTCAAATTAACTTGCTGTCAGTCGATGGGTTTGCCGAGCGCTTTTCCCTGCTGGAGACGGCAAGGACTCGGGCCAGCGCGATCGGACTATAGGGTGCCGTCAGCTCAATGTGCGGAATAGTCGGTCTATGGGGTCGCTTCGAAGCCGCTCAGTTGTTGAATGGCTTGGAATCAATCGCGCATCGGGGTCCAGATGATCAAGGCCATTCAGTCTTAAGAGAGGATCTCTTCGTCGGCCAGAGGCGCCTTTCAATCATCGACTTGTCGTCGACAGGCCATCAACCAATGGTCGCTGCTGGCGTTCCCGTGACGATTGTCTATAACGGCGAGATCTACAACTACCGCGAACTAAGGGATGAGTTGTTACGCCGGGGGCATATCTTTCGCGGAGGATCGGATACAGAGGTGATCTTGAATCTGTACCTCGAGTATGGCGATGCAATGCTCGCGCGACTCAACGGAATCTTCGCACTGGCAATCTGGGATGGTCGCGCCAAACGAATGCTGCTCGCGCGTGATCCGGTAGGTGTGAAACCGCTATACATGTCGCGAAGTGCGCGCGGCTTCGCATTCGCGAGCGAGATCAAGGCGCTATTCGCCTCGGGCGCGATCGCGGCCGCTGTAAACCCAGGAGCCGTTCTCGCCCACCTTGGCTATCTGTGGTCACCGGGCGAAGAGACGATCGCTCTGGGTGTCAGAAAACTACTTCCGGGGCAGGCGCTGTGGCTCAGCGAAGGGGCCGTTGTAGAGCGGGAGTGGTTCTTTGCGGACTTGCCGAAACCAAGAATGTTCAATCAGGCCGACGTGGCCGATGTGGCGAGTGGACTGGTCGACTCTATTCGCACCGCCGTTCGCAGACAGATGGTCGCCGATGTTCCTGTCGGAGCCTTTCTCTCGGGAGGCCTTGATTCGAGCTCGATCGTTGCCTTCGCACGTGAATTTACGGGTGGCCGGCGCCTGCAGTGCTTCACGATTGCGGGCAAGGAAGGCGGTGCGGCCTCGGAGGGTTTTGTTGATGACTTTCCCTACGCCGTGCGAGTCGCAAAGCACCTTGGCGTAGACTTGCAGACCGTTCACGTGGGGCCAGAGATGGCCGACCGACTCGCAACGATGGTGTATCACCTCGATGAGCCGACGGCCGATCCTGCTGCGCTGAACACTCTCTTCATCTCGGAACTTGCGCGGAGTCAAGGCATCAAGGTTCTGCTCTCCGGGTCGGGGGGCGACGATATCTTTACGGGCTACCGGCGACACTACGCCTTGAACCAGGAGCATTGGTGGATCTGGATACCACCGGGACTGCGCAAGTTGCTTGCCGGGCTTGCCCGACGCCTTCCGGTCGGCCATCCAGTCCTTCGCCGAATCGGCAAGGCGCTCAGCTACGCCGACTATGATGAAGCCCATCGCCTCATCAGCTATTTCCTGTGGCTCCGGCCCGAAGAGGCGATCGCGCTGGTCCGCTCGGGGAATCACGCAGCTCATGCGGGAGCCGCTGACCTATTCGCGCCAATGTTGCGCACTTTGTCGAGGCTGGATGACGACACCCCGCAATTGCAGAAGATGCTCTACCTCGAATGCAAACATTTCCTTGCCGACCACAATCTGAATTACGCTGACAAGATGGGCATGGCGGCCGGAGTGGAAATCCGGGTTCCGCTGCTCGATCTCGAGGTCATTAAGTTCGCGTCCGAGATCCCGCTTGAAATGCGGCAGCGCGGTGCAGTCGGCAAATGGGTTTTCAAGAAGGCGATGGAGCCGTACCTCCCTCGCGACGTAATCTATCGCCCGAAGACAGGCTTCGGCGCGCCATTGCGCTTGTGGTTTCGCGGCAAGCTGAAGCCGCTGGTCGAGGATGTGTTTTCCGAATCGTCATTGAAGAACCGAGGCCTGTTCGATCCGCGGAGCGTAGCCGAGCTATTGACCCGGGACACGGCGGGTAAGGTGGATGCGACCTATCCGATTTTCTCGATGATGTGCATCGAGCTGTGGTGCCGTAGATTTCTGGATGCCTGAGCCCCGCAATACTGGATTAGGTTCGCGAACGTGAAACAGGTTCTTCAAGATCTGGGTACCGGCGAGACGATGCTCGCCGAGGTGCCGGCGCCAGCGCTGTCTGCGGGCAGCGTCTTGATCAGGACTAGACGGACACTGATTTCGGCAGGAACGGAGAGGATGCTGGTTGACTTCGGGCGCGCATCGCTTTTCGAGAAAGCGCGCCAGCAGCCGGACAAGGTGAAGATGGTGCTGGACAAAGTGCGCACGGACGGCCTCATCACGACCTTCGAAACCGTCCGCGGCAAACTCGACCAGCCTCTCGCACTCGGATACTGCAATGCCGGAGTGGTTCTCGAAGCAGGCGCCGGTGTAACGGAGTTCCGACCGGGCGATCGCGTAGTTTCGAACGGTCCTCATGCTGACATCGTCTGCGTGGCGAAAAACCTTTGCGCGGCGATTCCAGAGCCGGTGAGCGATGAAGCTGCTGCATTTACCGTACTTGGCGCCATTGGGCTGCAAGGCATTCGCCTAGCGCAACCGACTATTGGTGAGACAGTTGTAGTGACCGGACTGGGTCTTATTGGACTCATGGTCGTCCAGGTGCTAAGAGCGAACGGATGCAGGGTAATCGGGATCGACCTCGATGCGAGGCGACTCGATTTGGCACGGCAATTTGGGGCTCATTGCATCAGCGCTGCGGACAGTGCCGACACGGTTGCCGCAGCGATTGAGTTATCCGATGGAAAGGGAGTCGATGCGGTGATCATCACTGCATCGACAAGTTCCAATGAGCCCGTGTCTCAAGCCGCCCGCATGTCGCGCAAACGCGGCCGCATCGTTCTTATCGGTGTAACGGGGCTTGAGCTGAATCGCGCAGAGTTTTACCAGAAGGAACTGACGTTTCAGGTTTCATGCTCGTACGGGCCGGGGCGGTACGATCCGGCATACGAGACCGGAGGGCATGACTACCCACTCGGTTTTGTACGCTGGACGGAGCAACGAAACTTCGAGGCTGTCTTGGCCTTGATGGCGGATCAGCGCCTCGAAGTCGGGCCGCTCGTGTCGCATCGCTTCAGCTTCGAGTCCGCGGCGTCTGCGTACGAGAAACTCACGACGGATGTCGCTGCGCTGGGTGTCATCCTGGAGTATGCGCCTGCGGCTGACGCAGAAGTCTTGCAGCGCAGGGTGGCGCTAGGAGCTCCAGTGCCCGTCGGGCCGACGGCGAGCCTGTCCGAGCCGGTCATGGGATTCATCGGCGCAGGTAACTACGGGTCTCGGATGTTGATTCCGGCCTTCAAGGCGACCGGTGTGCGGCTTCAGACGGTCGTCACCAGCTCGGGCGCGAGCGGTGTGCATCACGGCAAGAAAGCCGGTTTCGCCATGGCATCGACGGACGTGTCGGACGTGCTGGCTGACCAAACCATCAATGCGGCCGTCATCGTGACGCGCCACAACACGCACGCGCAACTCGTGGTGCAGGCGCTAGAGGCCGGCAAGCATGTATTCGTCGAAAAACCGCTTGCGTTGACGATCGACGAGATTGACCGGATTCGGACTGCGTGGGGCGCTGCGCAGGCCGTCCGCACGGCACCGACCGGCGCTCCTCATCTCATGGTTGGCTTCAACAGGCGCTTTGCTCCGCTCGTCGCGGAAATGAAGTCCCTGCTCGATAGGCGGCGTCAGCCGAAGGCGTTCGTCTACACGTGCAATGCGGGGGCAATCCCCGCTGATCACTGGACTCAGGATCCGGTAGTTGGCGGCGGACGAATCATTGGGGAGGCTTGCCACTTCATCGATCTGTTACGGTTCCTTGCCGGATCGCCAATCCGGGATGCTCGCATTACCACGATGGGGCGACACCCCGCTCTTGCCACGACGGACGACAAGGCGATCATCACTCTTTCGTTCGAAGACGGTTCGATCGGGACGATCCTTTACTTCGCCAACGGCGGAAAAGTGTTTCCGAAGGAGCGCGTCGAGGTCTTTTCACGTGATGCGGTCCTGCAGCTCAACAATTTCATTTCGCTGCGGGGCTATGGTTGGCCGGGCTTCACCGGGCGAAAGCTTTGGCGGCAAGACAAGGGTCAAGTTGCCTGTGCTCGGGCTTTCGTCGACGCGATTCGACGAGGAGAACCGGCTCCGATCGCCGCGGACGAGTTGTTTGAGGTTGCGCGCGTCAGCGTGAAACTGGCACTCGCACAAAGAGAGCACTGACGCGTTGGCAAGAGTGTGGCTTCTTGCTGACATAGTTTTGCGGCTCGGCGCCGCCAACGTGCTGCGGGTCGCGGCGTATCGCGCACTGCTGAAGGTAGGCGCGTACAGATACTTGCTGCCCGCCGCAGCTTCGATCGAAGGGCCCTTCTTCGATTGGACGCCCGCGGCCGCTGCTGGCCGTTCGCGGCCCGACGTTGGTGGCGCAGATTGGGATCGGGATGCGCAACGCATCATCGCCGGCGAGTTGCGTGTGTTTTCCGATCGCTGGGTGCATACGGGATTTCCACCGGACTGGGCGCGCAGCGTCCTGACCGATGTACCTATACGCAGGCCGAGTCGTCACTGGACGCGAATCGCGGACTTTGGACTCGAGGGTGGCGATGTGAAGGGCTACTGGGAGCCTGCACGTTTCGATGCGTTGCTGTCCCTCGTACTTGCCTGGATCCTCGCGCCCCGCGAGGAGACTCGCGAGGCAATCGATAGTTGGTTGAATTCATGGGCGCGGCGCAATCCCGCCAACGTCGGAATTCAATGGAAGTGCGGCCAGGAGACCGGCATTCGCCTGATGCATCTGTTGATGGCGGCGGAGTTGATGTATCGGTGGGGTGGGGTAGCAGCCTGCACTGGATTTCACCAGCTTGTCGCAGAACATTGCCGTCGGATATCGCGGACGATGATCTACGCTGTCGGCCAGGACAATAATCATGGCACTTCCGAAGCCGCAGCACTTTTTGCAGGCGGACTTTTCCTCAAGTGCCGCGCGAGTGGCGACTACGTTCGCGAAGGAAGCGCTTGGGCTCTGAAGGGCCGGCGCTGGCTGGAGAATCGTGTATTGCGCCTCGTCCTCACCGATGGGTCCTTCTCCCAGCACTCGACCAATTATCACCGCGTGATGCTCGACACATGCAGCTTCGCGGAAACCTGGCGCCGTTGGTTCGAGCGTGAACCTTTCTCCGAGGCGTTTAACGAGCGGTGCCGCGCGGCGACCCGTTGGCTCCTCGCGCTTACGGATACCCGCTCGGGCGATGTGCCAAATCTCGGCGCGAACGACGGGGCGCGTCTGTTCGTGATGCATAGGCTGCCGTTTCGCGACTTTCGGCCGACGGTGCAATGGGCGGCGACCGTTTTTGGCTGTGACGCTGGTTACGGCCCTGGTCCGTGGAACGAACCACTTGTCTGGCTGGGTATAGAGCCGGTATCACACAGGTTACCCCGCGCCGAATCCTGCCTGCTGGGAGAAGGGGGCTATGCCAAGCTCGTGGCCGGCCAGGCCTGGTCATTGCTGAGACTACCAAAATATCGCTTCAGGCCCAGCCAGTCGGACGGACTGCACCTGGATCTCTGGGTGAGCGGTCGCAACGTGGTTCGTGACGGAGGCTCCTACTCCTACAGCGCAGCGCCGGAATGGCTTGGTTATTTCAGCGGCACCGCTTCGCACAGCACGATTGAGTTTGACGATCGGGATCAAATGCCAAGGCTGTCGCGGTTTCTTTTCGGGCGATGGCTTGAGTGCGATCAATTGGAGTACGACGCGAAACAGGGCCGGGTCGCCGCGGGATATCGCGATTACCTCGGCGCAACCCACCGACGGGAGGTGCAGCTGACGGACAATCGTTGCGTCGTGACCGATGAGGTCTCTGGGTTTGGGAAAAAGGCGGTTCTTAGATGGCGCCTGATTCCGGGCGCGTGGTCTCGCACGTCAGATGGAGTCGTATCGGAGACCGTATCGCTGGCCGTTTCAGCAACTGGGACCATCGATCGCATTGAGCTGCGAGTCGGCCAAGAGTCGCTCTACTATTCGCGGATGACAACGGTGCCCGTGCTGGAAATTGAAGTCCATGCGCCAATGACAATCACAACGCAGATTGGCTGGGTCCGATGAGGGTTCTCTATTTTCATCAGCACTTCTCTACGCCACAAGGATCCGGAGGGATTCGTTCCTACGAGATGGCGCGCACGCTGATCGCTCGGGGACATCGCGTAACCATGGTCTGTGGAAGCCACATGGCGGGACAGACCGGCCTGTCGGCGCCGTTTCGCCGGGGTAGACGTCAAGGGGCGGTCGATGGGATCGATGTCATCGAATTCGAACTCAAGTACTCGAATAAGGATGGGTTCCTTCGGCGCTCGATCACGTTCTTGATGTTTGCTGTGCGGAGCATCCGGGTGACATTCACGGAGTCGTACGACCTGCTGTTCGCGACTACGACTCCATTGACCGCGGGGATTCCAGGGATCGTCGCCCGTTGGATACGGGGCGTACCGTTTGTCTTCGAGGTTCGTGACCTGTGGCCAGAACTCCCGCGAGAAATGGGTGTGATCACGAATCCGGTGATCCTCTCGCTGCTGGACTGGCTGGAGTGGGTCTGTTACCGGTCCGCGCATCGGCTCATCGGTTTGTCGCCCGGGATTGTCTCCGGAATTATTCGGCGCGGCGTGCGGCCGGAGAAAGTTACGATGATTCCAAATGGGTGTGATCTTGCGATTTTCGCCGATAAGAGCGCGCCCTGGCGCCCGCCCCAGGTACAGGCAGCGGACTTGATGGCCGTATTTGCCGGGGCGCATGGCAAGGCGAACGGTCTTGATGCAGTCCTGGATGCGGCTGCGGTACTGAGGCAACGGCGACGCCCGGACATAAAGATTGTCTTGGTTGGGGATGGGCAGTTCAAAGAATCCCTGATGTTGCGGGCGTCTCGCGAGCAGCTGGATAACGTCGTGTTTCACGGATTAGTGAACAAGACGCGCCTCGCAGGGCTGATGGCATCGACGGACATCGGACTGCAGATTCTCGCGAACGTTCCGGCTTTCTACTACGGCACTTCGCCGAACAAGTTTTTCGACTACATCGCCGCCGGGCTCCCCACGCTCGTTAACTACCCCGGCTGGTTGGCGGAGTTGGTGAGAGACCATCGCTGTGGTTTTGCCGTTGAGCCAGAGAGTCCATCAGCGTTCGCCGATGCTCTGATCTACGCGGCCGAACATCGGGAAGAACTGCGAGACATGGGCGGGAGAGCGCTGTTGATGGCGAGGACCAGTTTCGACAGAAAGTTGCTGGGCGATCGATTCGTCGAGTGGTTGTCGCTGAGCGCGGTAGAATCATCTAGGGTGAGTGTGCCAGCGAAGGAGGGGGATCCGTGACCACCCTGAGCGCCCCGCAGGTGCCGCAGCCACGACGCGCCGAATCGTTTCCGCCATGGCCCATGTTCGCCGAGGATGAACGCTCGGCCGTCATGCAGGTCCTCCAGAGCGGAAAAGTCAACTATTGGACCGGTCAGGAGGGGCGAGAGTTCGAGCGAGAGTACGCCGAGTATTTGCGGCGGCGCCACGCAATCGCGTTGGGCAACGGGACGTTTGCGCTGGAACTGCCTCTGCGGGCCTGGGGGATCGGGCCGGGTGATGACGTAGTCGTTACGCCTCGGTCATTCATCGCGTCCGTGAGTTGTGCCGTGCTTCTGGGGGCGCGGCCGGTATTCGCGGATGTCGATCGGGACAGCGGGAACATCACGGCGGAATCGATCTCGGCCGTGCTCACGCCGAGGACACGGGCGATCATTCCCGTGCACCTTGCCGGCTGGCCTTGCGACATGGACCCGATAATGGAACTTGCCGACGCTCGGGGCATCCGAGTTCTGGAGGACTGTGCGCAGGCGCACGGGGCACGCTATCGTGGCCGACCGGTCGGTTCTCTCGCTCACGCGAGCGCATTTTCGTTCTGTCAGGACAAGATCATGACTACTGGCGGCGAGGGAGGGTTGCTCGCCACGAACGACACGGAACTGTGGGACAACTGCTGGTCGTTCAAGGATCACGGGAAGTCGTGGGCGGCCATGACCGCGCCGAAGCAAGACTCAGGATTCCGCTGGGTGCATGAGCATTTCGGCACGAACATGCGCATGACGGAACTTCAGGCTGCGATCGGCCGGCTGCAGCTGCGAAAGCTGGACGATTGGATCGGCGCGCGCCGTCGCAACTCCGCCGTCCTGCGTGAACGTCTGCGGTGCCACGCGCTGTTGCGCATACCGGAGCCGGCCAGTGATTTTCAGCACGCTTACTATAAATTCTACGCGTATCTTGAGCGCGATCCCTTGAAGCCCGACTGGTCACGCGATCGACTTGTGCATGAGATTCATTCGCGAGGGATTCCCTGCTTCAGCGGGTCGTGCTCGGAGATTTACCTCGAAAAAGCGTTCGAAGGAACGGGCTGGTGTCCGCCGTTACGCCTGCCTGTTGCGCGAGAGCTGGGCGAGACGAGCCTGATGTTCCTCGCCCATCCGACATTGTCGCTGGATGACATGAATCGCGCCTGCGACGTTGTCGAGGTTGTGCTGAAAGAGGCACAGCGATAATAGTCGGCGGCGATGAGTGTGAACGCCCGGTCGAGGGAAGGCGATCATGAGGGAGAAGTTCTGAAGAGGCTGTTCGACATTGGAGGGGCGGCGATCGCGCTGGTGCTTCTTTCGCCCGTAGTCCTTGTCGTTTCCGTGGTGGTGATTTGTACACATGGATGGCCCATCTTATTTGTGCAACAGAGGCCCGGATTGCACGGAAGACCCTTTCGCATCCTGAAATTCCGCACGATGCGCAATGCCGTCGATGCTGCTGGAGCATTGAAACCCGACGCTGAACGCTTGACTGGCGTCGGTAAGTTCCTGCGTTCAAGCAGCCTGGATGAATTACCGGCGCTGGTGAACGTACTGGTCGGCGACATGAGCTTGGTAGGGCCGCGGCCCTTGCTGATGAGGTATCTGCCGCTCTACAGCGCGCGGCAGGCGCGCCGACACGACGTGCGACCTGGGATAACGGGTTGGGCTCAGGTCAACGGCAGGAATCTGCTGACGTGGGAAGAAAAGTTCGAAATGGACGTCTGGTACGTTGAGAACTGGAGCTTTTGGCTCGATCTGAAGATTCTCCTGCGGACCATCGTTAACGTGTTGCATCGCAAAGGAATCTCGGCAAGCGGCGAGGCCACGATGCCCGAGTTTCGCGGTTCCGGGCCGAGGTCGGGATCCGCGACTGATTAGACCGCTCGGCCATCCCCGACGAGCCGGGATGCGACGCGCAGATCCATGGCGCGCGATGGGTCCAAAAACCTTAGAATTGACAAGGCATTGTGCTGCTCTGAATGGCCGGCGGCCCCATCGGTTGCCCTGCCAGGCGCATGTGCCCGGGATGTCGCAGCGGAGAGTGCAAATTGAGTCAGGCAATCGAAGCGGGGGCGGGACGGCCTGTGAAAGTGTCTGGCCAAGGGCGCCGCGTGCGCGCGCGTATTGGGGCAATCGCCTCGTACCTGCCGGACAAGACCCTCTCGAACGACGAGCTGGCGGCTCTATTCCCGGAGTGGCCCTCTGAGCGGATTTACGAAAAAACCGGGATACGCGAACGCCGCGTGGCCGGCGAAGGGGAAACGGCCTCGGACTTGGCGTACATGGCGGCCAAGCGTCTTTTCGCCGCAGGTCACTGCAAGGCGAGCGACATCGACTTCATTATTTTCTGTACGCAGGCGCCCGATTACTTCCTGCCGACCTCGGCCTGCTTGTTGCAAGAGCGTCTGGGCGTTCCCCGGTCCGCTGGTGCGCTGGACGTCAACCTCGGCTGCTCCGGTTACGTCTATTGCCTGGCGCTGGCCAAGAGTTTGATCGAATCGGACCTGGCTTCGAATGTCTTGCTTCTCACTGCGGATACCTACTCGAAGTTTATTCACCCCCTGGACAAGAGTGTCCGGACACTGTTCGGCGATGGGGCCGCTGCTACGCTGGTGATTGCGGAGAGCGGCGAGGGGGAAGAACTGATTGGGCCATTTGTCTTTGGCACGGATGGGACCGGGGCCAGAAACCTCATCGTGGAGGCCGGGGCGTTTCGTCGACCCTCGGCAGCGATCGAAGAGACGGATGCGGGCGGCAGGACGGCGGCGAATCTCTACATGGATGGCGGAGCAGTTCTCGCATTCACCCTGTCAGAGGTCCCCGCCGCGGTTGAGGCTCTCTTGGTGAAGGCCGGATTGACCAGAGATGCAGTGGATCATTTTGTCCTGCATCAGGCGAACAAGCTCTTGCTGGAGTCACTGCGAAAAAAGATGCGCCTGCCTGCGGAGAAGGTGCCTATCGAGGTCGAGAACTGCGGGAACACGGTTTCCTCGTCGATTCCAATTGCGTTGGAACATATGCTGTGTTCAGGTTCGCTCGCGCGGGATCAGTGCCTGGCCCTCATCGGCTTTGGAGTTGGCTACTCGTGGGCAGCCGCCATCGTTCGTTTCTGACTTGAATTTGACGGAGTCCGAGGTATGCAACAGTTCTATTCAGGCTTGGCGGAGATTCTTGAGATTGATCCTGCCCAGGTCGGTCCCTCGCTCGATCTCACTAAGCTCGCGTGGGACTCCCTCGCCATCGTATCGACGATCGCTTTGATTGATGATTGCTACAACGTGATGCTGTCCGGGCAGGCACTGGGCCAGTGCAAGACCGTATCGGACATCGAGGCCCTGGTGGCGGCCAAGAGAACGGCATGAGCTTGCGGCCCGACACGGCGGATTCCGGCCAGGTCATGGGCCGGGCGTCCAAGACACGCGGTGCCTGCGTGCGCGGTGTCGTCTCGTGCGTGCCGAGTACGGTCGTGGACAACGCGCAATTTGAGAGCCGGTTTGGCTCCTCTGCTGTAGCCGATGTCGTAAAGATGATCGGTGTAAATTCCCGACGCATCGTTGGGCCGGATGTCTCAGCGGGTGACCTGGGGCTTGCCGCTGCGCGACGATTGATCCAGGCACTCGACTGGGAGCCCGGTTCGATCGACGGAATCATATTTCTCTCGCAGACACCCAATTACCGGCTCCCGGCAACCGCCTGCGAATTGCACGGCCAACTGGGTCTGTCACAAAGCGCGATCGCCTTCGACGTCAATCTGGGTTGTTCCGGCTACCCTTATGCCCTTTGGTTGGCGATGACGATCGTCCAATCGGGCGCCGCGCGGCGCATGCTCGTTGTTCTCGGGGATACGATCAGCAAAGTGGTGGACCCGCAGGATCGTGCGACTGCGATGTTATTCGGAGACGCAGGCACCGCGACGGCGATCGAGGGCTGCGACCGGGATGATCCAGCTGGCGACGCGAGTTACCTGCTTGGCACCGACGGTACGGGTATAGGTCGTCTGATCATCCCAAGCGGCGCATTCAAGGAATACGCAGCGCCGGCAGATTCGCCACTGGCGGGCCGGGACAGAACATGCCTGTACATGGATGGTGCTGAGATTTTCAATCTCACGCTGCGGGTTGTTCCGTGGCTTGTCGGTCGGACGCTGGAGCATGACGGACGGCAGCCGGAAGAATACGCGGCCTTCCTGTTCCATCAGGCGAACCTGTTCATGCTCAAGCACCTGATCAAGAAGACCAAACTGCCAGCGGATAGGGTGCCGATCAATATAGACAGGTTCGGGAACACGAGTTGTGCCTCGATTCCCTTGCTCTTGTGCACTGAAGGGGAGAGTCGCATTCGACCCGGCCTCGCCCGGGTAGCCGCGTTCGGGTTCGGCGTCGGCTTTTCATGGGGCTCCGCCTGTCTGGATCTCGGTGGCGTGCGGATCATGGAGCTCATCGAAGTATGAGTGTCTTTTCCACTTCGTGTCTTTCGGGCGGGCTGTACCTTGTTACCGGAGCCAGCTCGGGTATCGGCAGGACCGTGGCAGTCAGGATTTCCGAATATGGTGGAAGGGTGGTTGTTTCGGGGCGGGATGAGACGAGGCTTCGGGCCGTGCATGCCGCACTTGCTGGTAGCGGCCACGTGCTGAGCAGGATGGTGCTCGACAACGGCGATGGTGCCGCCGAATGGGTCAAGAATCTGGCGCAGGAGCACGGCCCGTTAAACGGGATCTTTCATGCGGCGGGAATCGAGCTGGTACGACCCGTGCGCCTGACCAAGGATGCAGACGTTCAGAAACTGTTCGGGGCTGCGTTGTACCCAGCTATGGGAATCGCCCGGGCAGTCGCGCAGAAAGGTATCGTGCACGACGCGGCTTCCATCGTGTTCATGTCTTCCGTAGCCTCCCATTGCGGGCAGGCTGGCATGTCCGCGTACTGCGCGTCCAAGGCGGCTGTGGATGGACTCGTCCGGGCGCTGTCTTGTGAATTTGCGGCGCGAAAAATTCGCGTCAATTCCATTGTCGCGGGCGCGGTAGTTACGGAGATGCACCACAGGCTGACTCAGACCATGGGCCAGGAAGCGCTCGCGAAGTATGAGGAGCAGCACCTGCTGGGGTTTGGAAGTCAGGATGACGTGGCCGACGCGGCGATTTTCCTGTTGTCGTCGGCATCGAAATGGATAACCGGTTCTTCGATGGCCGTGGACGGCGGATACATGGTGCGATGATGAAAAATTCTTTTGTCATTCTGGTGGGCGCGGGTGGTTTTGGCCGCGAAGTGATCTGCTGGGCGCGCGATGCCCGGGCCGCAGGGAAGTTTCCCGAGATCCGTGGCTATCTCGATGACGCGGGCGACACACTGGCGAAATATTCGTACGGCCTTCCTTACCTTGGCGCAGTGACTTCGTATGCGGCCCAGGGCGACGAATCTTATCTGATGGGTATCGTGGACTGCGGCCAAAAGGAGCGGATCGCCGAGGCGCTAGTGAAGAAGGGCGGCGGATTGGCCACGCTCATTCATCCTTCAGCGGTGATTGCGTCTTCAGCCGTGATCGGTGGGGGCTCCGTTGTCTGTCCGCATGCTCTGGTTTCGGCGGATGCGACCGTCGGGCGGCTGGTGACCATCAACGTGCATTCGAGCGTGGGTCATGACGTAACACTGGGCGACTACTGCACGTTGAGCGCTCACGTCGACGTTACGGGTGCCGTCGCCGTCGGAAAGAAGGTGTTTTTCGGATCAGGGGCGACGGTCGTTCCGCGGATCAGCATTGGCGACGGCGCGATCATAGGTGCCGGCGCGATGGTAATCCGGTCGGTCCCGGAGGGAGTGACCATGTATGCCGCTCCGGCCAGGAAGCTTTGAATGAATGGGATGGATCGCTATCTGCGGGATTCATTCTGGCATCTCGTGGCTCATAAGTCGGAGCTGCCGAAATCCCGCGATTACACGAGACTACGCTGGCTGGACGATGATCTCGTGATTTTCCGGGACGGCGCCGACGTCATCGCATTCGACAACCGTTGCCCTCATCGCGGCTCAAGATTCTTCGTGAATGATGCGGGAAACCGCCCGGCTGTCTGCCCTTACCACGGCTGGTCGTATTCCGCCGGCAAGATGCACGTCACGGATCCGTCGGTCCTGACGCGTTGCTCGCCCGGCGACATCCGGTTGAATAAATACCAGGTCGAGTGGTGCGGCGATTTTCTGTTTGTTGGGATTTCACCAAAAGAATCGCTTCGCGATCAGCTGGGAGCCGCCGCAGGGCTGTTGGAGCGTATCTCGCGGCGCATAGTCGAGCGCGTCGACGTCAATCAGTATGTCTACGAATGTGACTGGCGCGTCGCAATAGAAAACGCGCTCGAGCCGTATCATGTGCCACTCATTCATCCGTCCAGCCTGGGCTTGCTGAAGCTGGACAAAGGACGGAACGAGTTTATTGGTATCAATTCGGTCTGGTATGCCGAGGTCGGCAACGCACGCATGGCGAAGCAACTTGCTGGAGTATCCCGACTGTTCTCAATGGATTATCAATACAACGGTTACATCAGCATCTTTCTCTTCCCGTTCAGCATGTTGTCCTCGACGTATGGATTCTCGTATTCGTTGCAACACTTCTTCCCTTCTGCAACGCCAAGTGCGACCTGGTTCAGTAGTCGGTTGCTCGCGGTCTCTCGGCAGGAGGGTGTTCCGTGGGAATCCGTCGAATCGTTCTTCGCGTCTACTGCCAAGATCAATCGGCAGGTTTTCGAGGAAGATCGCGAGATCTGCCGCAACGTTCATGCGAATGCCTGGTCGTCGTCGCCGCCGCTGTTCTATGCAGATCTTGAGGAGAAAGTGCTGCACTTCAGGGAGAGCTATCGTCAGGCTGAGGCGCGGATGGATCGGGTTCCGAATGCCTGACGCGCCAGATTCTTTGCCGACGCAGATGTAGTAGAATAACCGGCCGGAAACGGCAGTCTTCATCGCTTGCCATATCGCAGAGAGTTGACTAGTCGTTGGCCGGTTAGGACGTTACTCCCCGTGAAGCATAGGAAAGAGGGCTCCCGGCTGGGCCGCATGGCGCGGCTTGCCCTTGGGCTCCCCCGCCCAACGAAGCGGATCCTCATGGTCATCGCCGATGTTGCGGTGATCCCCGCTGCGCTTTTGTCCGCGCTCATCCTGAAGTCCGGTCATTGGTGGCCTCCAGTTCCCCAGCTTCCTTTGCTGCTCGCAGTGGCAGCGCTGGCCTCTATTCCGATCTTTGTCCGCTTCGGTTTGTACCGCGCAGTCGTGCGGTACTTCGGCATGCACGCCCTGGCCGCAGTCTTCGCCGGCGTCACGCTTTCGGTACTGCTGCTCGCAGCGGTGGACAGGCTCTTGGGCATGGCCCAGCTCAGCGCGCCGGTTCTGGCGATCTACTGGGCCCTCGCAACGATCTACGTCGGCGGCACGCGCATGGCCATGCGCTACCTCTTTAGTCGCTACACCGGACGGCAGGCCGAGCGCGTGGTGATCTATGGCGCTGGTGAAGCGGGCGCGCAACTGTGCGCGGCGCTCATGGGCGGGCGCGACTGCTACCCCGTTGCGTTCATCGATGACAAGCGCGCGCTGCGGCGCAGCATCATCCATGGAATCGAGGTCTTTGGTCCGGACGAATTACCGCGCATCATCCGCCGGCGGGACATCGAGGGCGTGTTGTTGGCCTTGCCTTCGGCCTCGCGGCGCCGCAAGCGCGAGATCCTCACGCTGCTCGAACCGTACGGCCTGCACGTGCGCTCGTTGCCCGACATGGGCGAGATCCTCGCGGGCAAGGCGCGGACCGACGAGATTCGCGAGGTGGACGTCGCGGACTTGCTGGGCCGCGACCCCGTGCCTCCCTACCCGCAGCTCTTCGATGCCTGCATCCGCGGCAAGGCCGTGCTGGTGACCGGTGCCGGCGGATCCATCGGCTCGGAACTCTGCCGGCAGATCATCCGGCTCGGGCCGCGCGTCCTGATCCTCTACGAGAGCTCGGAGCTGGCGCTCTACGAAATCCATATGGATCTGCGCGCAGCCCTTGAACACGATGGGCTCGATGTGAAAGTCATCGCGCTGCTCGGCAACGCGCACCACCGCGACCGAGTGCTCGATGTGATGGCGAGCTACGGCGTGCAGACCGTCTACCACGCCGCGGCCTACAAGCACGTGCCGATCGTCGAGCAGAACGTCATCGAGGGCGTGCACAACAACGTGCTCTCGACGTGGAACACGGCGGAAGCCGCGATCGAAGCGCAGGTCGAGACCTTCGTGCTGATCTCGACCGACAAGGCCGTGAACCCGACCAACGTCATGGGCGCGACCAAGCGCTTGTCCGAAATCGTCCTGCAGGGCCTGCAGCAGCGCTCGACCAGGACGCGATTCTGCATGGTGCGTTTCGGCAACGTGCTGGCATCGTCGGGGTCGGTGGTGCCGCTCTTCTCGGAACAGATTCGCCGCGGCGGGCCGGTGACGGTGACGCACCCGGATGTGGTGCGCTACTTCATGACCATTCCCGAAGCGGCGCAGCTCGTCATCCAGGCCGGTTCGATGGCGCGCGGGGGCGATGTGTTCGTGCTCGACATGGGCAAGCCCGTGCGGATCGACGAGCTCGCGCGCCGCATGATCGGCCTGATGGGCATGACGGTGCGCGACGAGAAAAACCCGGACGGGGACATCGAGATCGAATACTCGGGTCTGCGCCCGGCCGAGAAGCTCTTCGAGGAATTGCTGATCGGGAACAACGTCTCGGGAACGGATCACCCGATGATCCTGCGCGCCATGGAGCACGCGCTTCCCTGGGAGCGGGTGGAGGAGTTGCTGCGCGAAATGCAGCTCGCGCTGCGCGCCTTCGACACGGAGCGCACCATCGCGCTGCTCGGGGAGGCCGTAGTGGAATACCAGGCGGCTTCACCGCTCCATGACCTGGTGACGCAGGAGAAGCGTTCGGTGGTCGCCGAGCAGAGCAAGGTCACGGACCTGCAGTCGCGCCGCAGCCGCCAGGGATTGAACTGAGCCCGGCCGGGGATCCCGGCCCCGCGCGCATGGCACTGATTCCCGTCATTCTCTCCGGCGGCGCCGGGACGCGGCTCTGGCCGCTCTCGCGGGAACTCCATCCGAAGCAGCTCCTCGCGCTCACGAGCGAGCGGACGATGCTGCAGGACACCGCGAGCCGGCTCGAGGGGATGACAGAGGCGGGCGCGCCGATCGTCGTCTGTAACGAGGCGCACCGCTTCATGGTGGCCGAGCAGCTGCGGCTCATCAACCGCGTGCCACGCGCGGTGGTGCTCGAGCCGGTAGGCCGCAACACCGCGCCGGCCATCGCGCTTGCGGCGAACGCGGCGCTGGCGACGGCGGGGAAGGACGCGATGCTGCTCGTGCTACCGGCGGATCACGTCATTCGCGACGTGGGCGCGTTTCAGGCAGCGGTGCAGGCGGCGCTCCCGGCGGCCCGGGCCGGCAAGCTTGTCGCTTTTGGCGTTGTGCCGAGCCAGCCCGAGACGGGCTACGGCTACATCCGCCGAGGCGCGGGGCAGGGCCCGGTGTTCCCGATCGCACAATTCGTCGAGAAGCCGGACGCGGTGACGGCCGCCAAGTTTCTCGCGATAGGCGGGTACTACTGGAACAGCGGCATGTTCCTCTTCGGCGCCGAGCGTTTCCTGCAGGAGCTCGCCCGGCACGCCCCGGACATCGCCAGGGTGTGTGCCGGGGCGTACGCAGCCGCGAAGACCGATCTCGACTTCACGCGCATCGATGCGAAGCTCTTCGAGCCATGCCGGAGCGATTCGGTCGACTATGCGGTGCTGGAGAAGACCGCGGACGCCGTGATGGTGCCGCTCGATGCGGGGTGGAGCGACGTCGGCTCCTGGGCCTCGCTCCACGAGGCGCTCGAGCAGGATTCGGACAAGAACGCCGTGCACGGCGATGTCGTCACCGAAGATACGAGTGGTTGCTACCTGCATTCCGAAAGCCGCCTGGTCGCGACCGTGGGGCTGCAGGACCATGTGGTCGTCGAAACCAAGGACGCCGTGCTGGTTGCGCCCCGGGGCAGGGTGCAGGACGTCAAGAAGCTCGTCGCCCGGCTGAAGGAGCTCGGGCGCTACGAGCACGCGCTCCACCGCGAGGTGTTCCGCCCCTGGGGAAGCTACGACAGCATCGAGAACGGGACGCGTTTTCAGGTCAAACGCCTGGCGGTGAAGCCCGGCGCCTCGATATCGCTCCAGCTGCACCATCACCGGGCCGAACACTGGATCGTCGTTTCGGGCACGGCGCGCATCACGCGGGGCGAGGAGGTGTTCCTGCTCGAGGAGAACCAGTCCACCTACATCCCGATCGGCACCAAGCACCGCATCGAGAATCCGGGCAAGATACCGCTCCATATCATCGAGGTGCAGTCGGGCACGTACCTCGGCGAGGACGACATCGTGCGTTTTGAGGACCGCTACGGCCGCGAAGGCACGAACAAATAGCGATGCCGACGGATTTTGTCAGTGTTTTTGGAATTCTCATTGCGGCACGGGTGCGATTCGTGATCGTCGGCGGGCTCGCGGTGCTGCTGCACGGCGTCGATCGGCTGACCGCGGATATCGATCTGGCGTTGGACCTTGCGCCCGAGGCTGCGACCGCCGCAATGACCGCATTCGTGGCGGCTGGCTTTCGCCCGATGGCACCGGTCGATCCGCTGGGCTTTGCCGATGTGGCGCAACGGAGTGAATGGCGCAAGACTCGTGGCATGGAAGTCTTCAGTCTCTGGGATCCGCAGAATCGCCGTCCGACGGTGGATATCTTCTCCGAGCCGCCAATTCCGTTCGAAGAGCTGTGGAGCGACGCCGTGCGGGCCGAGCTGGGTACCCTGACGGTTCGAGTCGCATCGATCGCGCATTTGATCCGCCTGAAAGAATCCGTCGGCAGACCCAAGGACCTCGATGACATCGCCAGGCTCCGACAGTTGCCGGCATTTCGGCGGCCCGGTGCCGAGTAATTCCACCGTGGATCGACCGGCCGGCTGGGGCTCCTGGGAGGATGCGGACCGGTTGCGTCGCTGGGCGTTCCTGCAGCGCACCGCGCAGCAGCGTCTCGCGTGGCTGATCGAAGCCCTCGAGATCGCCTACCAGAGCGGCGCCCTGCGACCCCAGGGACCCGCTGACCTCGAGAGCGAACCGAGGACTTGATGAAACTGAGCGCCTTCAAGGCCTACGACGTACGGGGCCGGATCCCGGACGAGATCAACGCCGATCTCGCCTACCAGATCGGCCGCGCCTACGCCGGATTCGTCGGGCCAAGACAGGTGGCGGTGGGCCGCGATATCCGCCTGACGAGCGCCGAGCTGGCCGCGGCCCTGACGCGGGGGCTCCTCGACTCGGGCGTCGACGTCATCGACATCGGGCTCTGCGGCACCGAGGGCGTCTACTTCGCGACCTTTGCCGAGAAGCTCGACGGCGGCATCATGGTCACGGCGAGCCACAATCCGCCCGACTACAACGGCCTGAAATTCGTCCGCGAGCAGTCACGGCCGATCAGCGGCGACACCGGACTGCAGGAGATTCGCGTGCTGGCGGAAGCCGGTACATTCAACAAGCCGGCGCTACGCGGAACGGTCGCGGCATTCGACATCGCGCCCAGCTGGCGCGCGCATCTTCTCGGCTACGCCGAACGCAGCAAGCTCAAACCGCTGTCGATTGTCGCGAACTCGGGCAATGGCGGCGCCGGCATGGGCATCGATCTGGTCGAATCGGGCCTGCCATACCGGTTCACGAAGGTCTATCACGACGCCGACGGCGACTTTCCGCATGGCGTGCCGAACCCGATGATCGAGGAGAATCGCAAGGTCACGAGTGAAGCCGTGCAGAAGCATGGCGCCGATTTCGGCATTGCCTTCGACGGCGATTTTGACCGTTGTTTCTTCTTCGACGAGCAGGGACGATTC
>NZ_JBAVNZ010000240.1:0-1760 GCF_049691595.1 Bradyrhizobium sp. | reverse complement strand
GCGCAGTGGTTTACGGCTTACTTCGCGCTCTCCCCGGTGAGCCGAGCTCTTTTGCCACCGTCGCCCGTGAGAAACTTGGCTCTCACGAACTTGACGCCAGCGTCGGGCGCCAGGACCACACGACTTCGCCGTCCGCTTCAGCCACGTTCGTCTTCGTGACATCAGCGGCCACCGCATCCCACCGCGCGTCCGTGGCGACTCGCGATCCGCCCCTTTTCGGGTGGGACGGGGCGAGCCTATAGAGGTGATTTGCCCGACGGGTTAAGCGAAATATTTTTCGCGAGAGGGCTGGACAGCTTTTGCTGATTTGCCCGACGGGCGCCGGCGACTACGCCGCACGCCTGAGATCCTCGGCAAGCGCGCGATAGGACAAGGCTTCGGCGAGATGCAGCCGGCCGATCTTTTCCGCGCCATCGAGATCGGCCAGCGTGCGGGCGACGCGCAGCACGCGGTGATAGCCGCGCGCCGTCAGGCGCATGGTCTCGGCCGCGTCGCGCAGCAGTTTCAAGCCATGCGCGTCCGGCTGCGCGATGGTTTCCAGTAGCGACGCCGGCGCCTCGGCATTGGTGCGGACATGCGGCAGGCCGGCGGCGGCATAACGCGTGCGCTGAATGTCACGCGCGGCGGCGACGCGCCCGGCAACTTCCACGGAGCCTTCCGAGGGCGGCGGCAGGATCAGGTCGGCGGCGGTCACCGCCGGCACCTCGATCCGCAAGTCGATGCGGTCCATCAGCGGGCCGGAGATGCGCATCTGGTAGTCCGACGTGCAGCGGTCGACAGGTGCGCGCTTGCAGGAGTAGCCCGGCTCGTAGGCGTGGCCGCAGCGGCACGGATTCATCGCCGCGATCAGCATGAAGCGCGCCGGATAGGTGACACGATGATTGACACGGGAGACCGAAACCTCGCCGTTCTCGAGCGGCTGGCGCAGCGAATCCAGCACCCGCGGATCGAACTCCGGCAATTCGTCGAGGAACAGCACGCCCTGATGCGCCAGCGAGATTTCGCCGGGCTTGGCGCGCATGCCGCCGCCGGTCAGCGCCGCCATGCTGGCGGAATGGTGCGGGCTGCGGAACGGCCGCCGCGCGGTCAAGGCGCCGTCCCGGATTTCGCCGGCGACGGATGCGATCATCGAGACTTCCAGAAGCTCCGACGGCGACAGCGGCGGCAGGATCGACGGCAGCCGTGCGGCCAGCATCGACTTGCCGGCGCCGGGCGAGCCGATCATCAGCAAGTGATGCCCGCCGGCCGCGGCGATCTCGAGCGCGCGTTTGGCGCTCTCCTGGCCCTTGATGTCGCGCAGATCGAGCAGATTGGTTTCGGCCTCATGCACCCTCGGCTGCGGCCGTGACAGCACCTGCGTGCCTTTAAAGTGGTTGGCGATCTGGATCAGTGAACGCGCCGCGATGATCTGGATATCCGGGCTTGCCCAGGCGGCTTCGGAGCCGCAGGCCGCCGGACAGATCAGCCCCTCCTCGCGCGAATTGGCGCCGATCGCCGCCGGCAGCACGCCCGCTACGGCTGCGATCGATCCGTCGAGCCCGAGTTCGCCGAGCACCGTGAAGCCTGAAAGCGCATCGGGCGGAATGGCCCCGATCGCCGCCATCAGGCCAAGCGCGATCGGCAAATCGTAATGGCTGCCTTCCTTCGGGACGTCGGCCGGCGCGAGATTGACGGTGATTCGCCGCGCCGGGAGCGCCAGCCCCGAGGCGATCAGCGCCGAGCGGACCCGCTCGCGCGCCTCGGACACCGCCTTGTCCGGG
>NZ_JBAVNZ010000239.1:0-7521 GCF_049691595.1 Bradyrhizobium sp. | reverse complement strand
CAAGCCCGGCGGCGGCCGCGCCGCCGCCCGCCAATGCGAAGGCCGCCAAGTCCGCTCCGATGCAGTCGGCGACCCCCGGCCCGGGCGGCAGCTCGTCCATCAAGCGGCTGGAGGCGAAAGGCAACGTCGTCGTCACGCAGAAGGATCAGGTCGTGACCGGAGAGACCGCAATATTCGATACCAAGGCCAATCTGATCACCATGCTTGGCGGCGTGGTTCTGACCCAGTGCAAGAATGTGCTGCGCGGCGACCGCCTGCTGGTGGACATGACGACCGGCGTATCGCGGGTGGAATCCGACAGCGGCAAAGTGCAGGGGCTCTTCAACCAGTCGTCGGGGCAGGGCTGTGGGTCGGCGTCCTCGGGACCAGGGCCGGCCGTGCCCTCGCCGATGCCAGGCAAGCCCAGGTAACTCAAAGGCAAATCACAAGCAGATCAATCGCTTACGTACTATTTCGCGGCGGCGAGGTTGAAGCGCGCGGTGCGAGCCTGTATCTACTGAGGCGGCCCGGCCGTTGGATCCGCGCCTTTGGCGATCTGAGGTGTTCCGCTGGGCAAGGGACATCCATTCATTCATGCTTCGCGGGCGAATTGACTTGCCCGTGGACGTATCGCGGGATCACCGCGAAAGGCTGGGCGAAGCGGGGATGGTGGATTTATTCGGCATGTTCCGGCGGCGTGCTGCGAAACGCGGTCCACCCGGCTTTGCACGCTCGCGCGAGGACATCACCGCGCCCGGCGGTTCCTTCGGCGACATGCTGAAGAGTCCGGTGCGCGACGCGCCGCCGATGGCGCGTACCGCGCCCGTGCCCGGCGTGGAACTGCCTCGTGCGCCACAATCGGCCGCGGAACCGCGGCGCGAGGCAAAACCACATCCGCGGGCCAGACCCCCGAGGGCCAATGGCGCCACCGCGCCGCGACCGATCAAGCGGCCGGGTTATCTGGCGGTGCATAGCGTGGAAAAGAGTTTCGGCACACGCCAGGTCGTGCGAGGCGTCAGCATCTATGTGCGCCGCGGCGAGGCTGTCGGGTTGCTCGGCCCGAACGGCGCCGGCAAGACCACGGTGTTTTACATGATCACCGGGCTGATCAAGGCCGATCGCGGCGCGATCGAGCTCGACGGCCATGATGTCACGAAGCTGCCGATGTATCAGCGCGCGCGGCTCGGCATCGGCTATTTGCCGCAGGAAGCTTCGATCTTTCGCGGCCTCACGGTGGAGCAGAATATTCGTGCCGTGCTGGAGGTGGTCGAGCCCTCAAGGAAGAAGCGTGAGGCCGAGCTCAATTCGCTGCTCGACGAATTCAACATCGCGCGGCTGCGCAAGACGCCCTCGATCGCGCTTTCCGGCGGCGAGCGCCGCCGCGTCGAGATCGCGCGCGCGCTGGCGACGCGCCCAAATTACATGCTGCTCGACGAACCCTTCGCCGGCATCGATCCGATCGCGGTCGGCGACATTCAGGACCTGGTCCGCCATCTGACCAATCGCGGCATCGGCGTCCTGATCACCGACCACAATGTGCGGGAAACGCTCGGCCTGACCGACCGCGCCTACATCGTCTATGCCGGTGAAATCCTGACGGAGGGAAGTCCGGAGGAGATCGTCAACGACCCGGATGTTCGCCGCCTTTACCTTGGCGAGGAATTTCGCCTCTAGTCCATTTTTACCGGACGTCAAGCCGTGTACATCGGGTTTGGACTAGGATAAGCAAGAATCGGACCAACTTCCTGGGATCGTTCTTGCCTCCATGGCGCTGACGCAAAGACTAGAATTCCGCCAGTCGCAGTCGCTGGTGATGACGCCGCAGCTGATGCAGGCGATCAAGCTGCTGCAGCTGTCGAATCTCGACCTTACGGCCTTTGTCGAGGAGGAACTGGAGCGCAATCCGTTGCTGGAGCGGGCGAGCGACGGGCCCGAGGCGCCGGTTGCGGGCGAACCTGCGATGGAACCGGCGGAATTTTCCGACGCCGACGGGCCTGGCAGCCACGGCGACGATGCCGGCGGCGAGCATGTGGAAATGGCCAGCGGCTCCGCCGGAGACAGTTTCGAACCCGGCCCGGAAGAATGGCTGAATCGCGATCTCGGCACCCGCACCGAGATCGAGCAGACGCTGGATACCGGTCTCGACAACGTCTTCTCCGAAGAGCCCGCCGAAGCCGCTGCGCGCGCGGCGCAGGACGCGGCGCCCACCGCCTATACCGAATGGGGCGGCGGTGCCTCCAATGACGACGATTACAATCTCGAAGCCTTTGTGGCGGCCGAAGTCACGCTCGGCAGCCATCTCGCCGAGCAGCTGGCCGTTGCATTTAGTGCGCCCGTACAACGCCTGATCGGGCAATATCTGATCGACCTCGTCGATGAGGCCGGTTATCTGCCGCCCGATCTTGGCCAGGCCGCCGAACGGCTCGGCGCCTCGCATCGGGATGTCGAGGCGGTTCTCGCGGTGCTGCAGAAGTTCGATCCGCCCGGCGTCTGCGCGCGATCGCTCAGCGAGTGCCTTGCGATCCAGTTGCGCGAACTCGACCGCTACGACCCGGCGATGCGGGCGCTGGTCGAACATCTCGACCTCCTGGCCAAGCGTGACATCGCCTCGTTGCGGAAGCTATGCGGCGTCGATGACGAAGACATCACCGACATGATCGGCGAGATTCGCCGTCTCAATCCAAAACCCGGCCTGAAGTTCGGCGCGGCGCGTACCCAGACCATGGTGCCGGATGTCTATGTCCGGCCGGGTCCCGACGGCGGCTGGCATGTCGAGCTCAACAGCGACACGTTGCCGCGCGTGCTGGTCAACCAGACCTATTATACCAAGCTGTCGAAGACGATCCGCAAGGACGGCGACAAATCCTATTTCACCGACTGTCTGCAGAATGCGACCTGGCTGGTGCGGGCGCTCGATCAGCGGGCCCGCACCATCCTGAAGGTCGCAACCGAAATCGTGCGCCAGCAGGACGGCTTCTTCACCCAGGGCGTTGCGCATTTAAGGCCGCTCAATCTCAAGGCCGTGGCGGATGCGATCCAGATGCATGAATCGACGGTGTCGCGTGTCACCGCCAACAAATATATGGCGACGAATCGCGGCAGTTTCGAGCTGAAGTATTTTTTCACCGCGTCGATCGCCTCCGCCGATGGCGGCGAGGCCCATTCGGCCGAGGCGGTCCGCCACCACATCAAGCAACTGATCGACGCCGAATCGCCGTCTGCGATCCTGTCCGACGATACGATCGTGGAACGATTGCGCGCGTCCGGTATTGAGATCGCCCGCCGTACCGTCGCGAAATATCGCGAAGCGATGCGGATTCCCTCCTCGGTGCAGCGCCGCCGCGACAAGCAAAGCATGCTCGGTAACGCACTCTCGGCACCTGCCGTGTCCTCCGACCGGTCCCGCGATCCGGCACCGGCCTGATTGCGTTCGCGCCAAATCGCGATAGTGTCGATTCTCTTCCGGAGTGTTCGGGACATCAAGGCAAGCGAGGTATCAAATGACCCTTCGAATCTCGGGAAAAAGCATCAGCGTCGGCGAGACGCTGCGCGCGCGCGTCAACGAACGCACCGATGAGGTCCTGCGCAAGTATTTCGACGGCAATTATTCCGGCCACATCACGCTGAGCAAGGACGGCTTCGGCTTCCGTACCGACTGCGCGCTGCATCTGGATTCCGGAATCACGCTGGAGGCCGATTCGAACGCCACCGACGCCTATGCCAGCGCCGACCAGGCGCTGCTCATGATCGAAAAGCGCCTGCGCCGCTATAAAAGCCGCCTGAAGGATCGTTCGGCCCGCAAGGCCTACGCGGCTTCGGCGGCGCTTGCGGAGCTGAACGGCGGCGGCCTGGACGCGCCGAGCTATGTCATCGAGGCACCGGCGGAAGGCGACGATGAGGTTACCGAATTCAGCCCCGTCATCATCGCGGAGGCGACCACGTCGCTGAAACGGCTTTCGGTCAGCGAAGCCGTCATGGAACTGGACCTGACGGGCGCCGCCTGCCTCGTATTCCAGCACGGCTCCAGCGGCCGGGTGAACATCATTTACCGGCGTAGCGACGGCAATGTCGGCTGGATCGACCCGCCGGCGGTTACCCCTTGACTTATTTGCCCGCCGGCATTGACGCCCCGAAGGCCCCTCCCTATGGTCCGCGCCCTCAAATCTGGGGGGGTGCGGGAACGGCCCGCGGGAGTTGGCACCGCTCACGCGTTGGAGTAGAAGCCCCCAAATCAGAATCTTGGGCCAAGCCTGCTTCCCCGGCTCATCTTTCTTGACGCCGCCGCTGTAAGACCTATCTCGCACCAGACGGTTCAATTCACCTCGGAACGCCCCATGACGATTACCGATCTGGTCGCACCCGAGGCGATCCTCCCGGCGTTGAAGGTCATCAGCAAGAAGCAGGCGCTGCAGGAACTTGCGGCGCGGGCAGCCAGCCTGACCGGCCAGAATGAGCGCTCGGTTTTCGAGGTCCTGCTGCAGCGCGAGAAACTCGGAACCACCGCGGTGGGTTATGGCATCGCCATCCCGCACGGCAAGCTGCCCAAGCTCGAAAAGCTGTTCGGGCTGTTCGCGCGTCTCGAACGCCCGATCGATTTCGAGGCGATGGACGGCCAGCCGGTCGACCTGGTGTTCCTGCTGCTGGCGCCGGAAGGCGCGGGCGCCGATCACTTGAAGGCGCTGGCGCGGATCGCACGGCTGTTGCGCGACCAGGACGTCGCCAAGAAACTGCGCGCCTCGCGCGATGCCGAGGCGATCTATTCGGTGCTCGCGCTGCCGCCGGCCACCGCGGCGTAGGGCACGGATGCCCAATACCCTTATCGCGACGCGGGCCGGATGGATCACTGACCCAAAAACGATAATCGACGCCGTCCAGTCCGCGCTTCGAGAAGCCTTGAAAATCCCCGAAGCGGATCGGACATTACGATTGATCGAACATCCGGTTTCGCACTTTGCCGTTCCGCCCGGCCGCGGGGAGAAATATACGCTCATCGAGGTTACGATGTTTTCAGGACGGTCGATGGACGCCAAGCGAAGGCCTTATCAGACCATTGTCCGCAATCTGGCAACGCTCGGTGTTCCGCCCTTCGATATCAAGATCACGCTGATCGAGACTCCGCCGGAAAATTGGGGCCTGCGCGGTGGAATGCCGGCTTCCGAAATCGACCTCGGCTTCAAGATCGACGTGTAGCCGAAAATCCGGATCAGTGAGGCGTCGAGACGCCTGTTGGCATGGACAGCGTATGCGACAGATATCGGACCGTTCGACTGCCAGCATAGACGCTTGCCGTACCGACCTCGACAAATCCTAACGCGGCATGGAAAGCGTCAGAGCCCGGGTTCGGAGGGCTGCTGTTGACTGCGCAAACGACACGCTCGTGTCCGGCCCGAACCGCGTGTTCGAACAGATCGTGATAGAGGCGGCGCGCACAGCCGCGCCCGCGAACCGATGATGCGACCACGATCCGATCCACATACACAAAGCGTGGATAGCGGGCGCAGAACCACAGGAAATTCGGGCTGTCGTATTTGGCATCCTGATCGAATGCCAACATGAAGGCGTCAAGGTTTCCAATTCTTCGGGCCAGGAAAGCCTGTTCGACGAGGTGCTCCAGCCGCTCCGGTTCCAGCCAGGATAGTTCGTGCGCATGGGCGTTATTGAGCGCAACCAGAGCGTTGCCGAGCCGTGAGGCGGGCGATGCGTCAGAGCGCGCGATAAGTTGCAAATCATCGTCAATCATATGAAGTTCAACACATGCTTCGATGCCACCCGACTCCTCAGGGCGAAGTCTGGCTTGGCGGACTTCACGCGGAGGATCGGGACTATATTAAGTCCGTAGGTAATTATATTAGAGAGCGCTCCCCTGCCGGGGCGGTCCTTTTATTTGCCCTTGCGCAGCTCGCGCTCGAAATCCCGGCCGCCATAGGCAATGCTAACAATCTCGACCTTCGTTTTCAGAACCCGAAAGGCGATCGCTACCCTGCGCTCGAAGCCGATGACGCGCAGACCGGGCTGGATATCATCGCGGCGTCGGCCGCGCTCCGGAAAGGTTGCCAGCCGCAAACACGCTTCTTGGATCCGCCGGATATATCTGATGGCGACTTTCCGGACTGTTATCGCTGGCAATGTAGTCATACAGCGTTGTCAGGTCGGCGAGGGCATCGTCGCGGAAGACAACCTTATGCGCCACGCTTGGTAGCTTTCACCTTGCGAGCGTGCCGTGCCTCTATACGACTAAAAACCGCTTCAGCCGGGATGCTCGGCTTCTTGTTCGCCATCGAAGCCCTGACCTTGGCCCGCAAGATTTCGTCGAGCGCCGCATCCTCCCGGTCGAGAGCGCGCAGCGCGTGCCGTACTACGTCGCTAGCGTCGTCGTACATGCCGCTATCTAGGCGGCGTTCCAGCAACGAATGCTGGGCGCCCAAGGTGACGCTTATTGCCTTGGCTGGGGCCATGGGTTCTGTCTTTCGCTGACTGTCATCATAATACGATACTACGATCCGTGGTGAAGCGGGCGCAATGTCCGGTGCGGAAATACGGGCGTCTATTCTCGGCGAGAAGGTGGCAGATGCCCGTACGTCACGGATTGAGCTGGAGGCCACCACAAGCTGGGACAGCGACGACGGCAACCAAAGCGTTCAATGCACGCTGACGGCCTGCAACTCGTTGCTCCAGGCGTTGGCAACGGCGGCTTCGCGGCTGTCGGTCAGCATGATCGGCGTGCCGTCGGCGGCGTGGAGCGCGAAAAGCTTCAGTCCCGGCGCGATCTTCGGCGCTTGGGGAAACAATCCCGGCACGTCCTCGGAGCGGACCTGCTTCACATAGGCGATATGGCCCTCGCCCAGATGGGCCAGCGCCTCCAGGGAGACGCCTGCGGGTTCGAACGTCACACTCACTTCACTCATGGTCTCGACTCCTTTGTCGACCAAGCGGTCGAGTCCGCTCCTCGTTGCATTATTCGTGTTCATTGATGGCAATTGTCTTAACGATTCTTTCCGGCTCCGGCCTGGCAAGGTCGATCGACAACAGCCCGTTCTTTAAGTCCGCGCCCAGCACCTGCATCCCCTCCGCCAGCACGAAGGTGCGCTGGAAGTGGCGCGCGGCGATGCCGCGATGGATGTATTGCCGGGCCTTGTCGTCCTGTTGGCGGCCTCGGATCACAAGCTGGTTTTCCTCAATGGTTACATCGAGTTGGTCGCGGGTAAATCCCGCCACCGCCAGCGTGATGCGCAAGCGCTCGGGCTGGCCGTTGGCTCGATCGCACCGCTCGATGTTGTAGGGAGGATAACCGTCGGCGCCTTTGACGACGCGATCGAGCGCACGCTCGATTTCGTCGAATCCCAGAAGGAACGGACTGGACAACGTAGGAACACGAGACATTCCAAAGTCCTCTCGAAGCGACTTTGAGGGGCCCTTGCGGCGCCCCATTCGACCGGTTGGCAATCCTGCTCCCGGACACCGTCAATATGGCGGCGGCCTGGCTCGGGTTCAAGTACCTGCGAAACCGTAACAAAACCGTAATTCCGCAGGCACGGGCGAGCC
>NZ_JBAVNZ010000238.1:0-7133 GCF_049691595.1 Bradyrhizobium sp. | reverse complement strand
GAAGTCGGGCAACCCTGGGCTGCGGCGCCGAAGGCGGCGATTTCGGCCGCCCATGCCGCGCTCGACGGGGCGCGGATCGACTACACCTCGGCGCTCGGCATTCCCTCGCTGCGGGCGCGCATTGCGAGACATTACCTTGAGACTTACGGCTGCGCCGTGGATGGCGAGCGAATCGTGATCACGACGGGATCATCGGGTGCGTTCATCCTGGCCTTTCTGGCCATGTTCGAGCCGGGCGACCGGGTTGCGGTGACCGTGCCCGGCTATCCGCCGTATCGTCATATCCTCACCGCGCTCGGCTGCGAGCCGGTGCTGATCGAGACATCGGGCGAAAACCGGCACGCGCTGACCGGGGAAGCCTTGCTGGCCGCGCATCGGAAGACACCGCTGAAGGGCGTCCTGGTCGGCAGCCCCGCCAATCCGACGGGAACGATGATGTCGCGCGAGGCGCTGACCAGCCTGATGGGGGCGGCAGAAGGCGCGGGCATCCGCTTCATTTCCGACGAGATCTATCACGGTCTCGATTATGCGTTTCCCGCCGTAACCGCGGCCGAGTTGTCGCCGCGGGCGCTCGTCATCAATTCGTTCTCGAAATATTTTTGCATGACCGGCTGGCGGGTCGGCTGGATGGTGGTGCCGGAACCGCTGGTGCGGCCGATCGAGCGGCTGCAGCAGAATTTTTCGATCTCGGTGCCGACGCTGTCGCAGATTGCCGCGGAAGCCGCGTTCGAAGGCCGCGACGAGATGGAAGCGATCAAGCGCGGTTACCAGGAGAATCGCCGGATTCTGATCGAGGGCCTGCCGAAGGCCGGCCTCAGCAAGTTCCTGCCGGCGGACGGCGCCTTCTATCTCTATGCCGATGTCTCGGACTTCACGTCGGACAGTTTTGAATTCGCCGGCCGGATGCTGCAAGAGGCCCACGTCGCGGCAACTCCGGGTGTCGATTTCGATCCGCTCCATGGCCGGTCGTTCGTCCGCTTTTCCTACGCGCGTTCGGCCGAGGAGATGCACGAGGCGGTGACGCGACTTGCACGTTGGCTCCGATAGTCCGGTTGCTCCCGCTCGATCCGCCGGCGCGCCGCATTCAACCGCCGACCACGCCCGATGTGCCATTGACTCGGCTGATTTAATTGATCTTGGCTGTGGCCGGCGAGATTGCCGTCGGCGCGACAGCAACGGGCAGAACTCGCGATTGCAGGGGGAGAATGTCATGGCGGCAACGATTGCAACGGGGGCGCCGGTTTCCGCGGCAAAACCCTGGTACAGGATTCTCTACATTCAGGTGCTGATTGCGATCGTGCTGGGCGCGCTGTTCGGCTGGCTCGCGCCGACTTACGCGACCAACGACTGGATCAAGGCGCTCGGCGACGGCTTCATCAAGCTGATCAAGATGGTGATCGCGCCGATCATCTTCTGCACGGTGGTTTCCGGCATTGCGCATATCCAGGACGCCAAGAAGGTCGGCCGCATCGGCGTCAAGGCCCTGATCTATTTCGAGATCGTCTCCACCTTCGCGCTGGTCATCGGACTGATCGTCGGAAATCTGGTGCGTCCGGGCGCAGGCTTCGGCGGCGCCATGGCCGATGCGACGAAAGTGGCCGGTTTCGCCAAGCAGGCCGAGGCCCAGAAGAGCGTCGATTTCTTCCTGCACATCATCCCCGACACTGTCGTCGGCGCGTTTGCGAACGGCGAGATCCTGCAGGTGCTGCTGTTTTCGATTCTGTTCGGCTTTGCCCTGATGGGGCTTGGCGAGCGCGGCCACACCTTGCGCGCCTTCATCGACGACGCGGCGCACGGGGTTTTCGGCGTCATCGCCATCGTGATGAAGGTGGCGCCGATCGGCGCCTTCGGCGCCATGGCCTTCACCATCGGCAAGTTCGGCACCGGCGCCATCCTGAACCTGGTGGGCCTGATCGCCACGTTCTATGTCACGGCGGCGCTGTTCGTGTTCGTGGTACTCGGCGTCATCGCGCGGATTGTCGGGTTCTCGATCTTCAAGTTCCTGGCCTACATCAAGGACGAGTTGCTGATCGTGCTCGGCACCTCATCCTCGGAAAGCGCGCTGCCGTCCCTGATGGAAAAGCTCGAGCGGCTCGGCTGTTCCAAACCGGTGGTGGGCCTCGTGGTGCCGACCGGCTATTCGTTCAATCTCGACGGCACCAATATCTATATGACGCTCGCAACCCTGTTCATCGCGCAGGCGCTTGGTTTCGACCTCAGCTTCAGCCAGCAGATTACCATCCTGCTGGTGGCGATGCTGACCTCGAAGGGCGCGTCCGGCATTACCGGCGCGGGCTTCATCACGCTGGCGGCGACGCTGGCCGTCGTTGATCCGCGTCTGGTGCCGGGCATGGCCATCGTGCTCGGCATCGACAAGTTCATGAGCGAATGCCGCGCGCTCACCAACCTTTGCGGCAATGGCGTCGCCTGCGTGGTGGTCTCGTGGTGGGAGGGCGAACTCGATCACGACATGCTGCAGGCCGGCCTCAACAAGGAAATCGACCCGACCGACATCGAGACCGCGATCACGACCGGCTGACGATGGCCTTGATGCAATAGAAAACCGCCTGGTTCTGCCAGGCGGTTTTTCGTTTGCAAGCTGGGCGGCTACTCGCCGCCGAAGCGCCGCGACCACCATCCCGCCTTGCGCGGCTGGCCGTCACCGGCGTCCGCGGAGCCGGGCTCGGCTGGGGTGGCGGCCGGTGCCGGCTCGGACCGGCTGTCAACGACCGGCGCCGGAAGGTCTGGCTGGGCGCTGGTCAGGAAACTGACCTTTTCGCGCACGGTCGAGCGCCGGCGCGCCGCTCTTTCGGCCTCCTGCGCGGTCTCCTCCGGCGATGACACGCCGACCGGCTCGGGCCGGGCGTGGTCAGCCGGTTGAAGCTCGGCTGGCTGCGAAACCGGCTCGGGCAGAACCAGCGACGTGACGGGCTCGGGTGAGCCGCCGTCGAAATCGGCAACCGCGTCGGCCGCTTCCGGAACCGATGTCGGTCCGAGCTCGTCGACGATCGACCCGAGGAGACCATCCTCCGGTCCGCCGCCGCGCCGGCGGCGTCCGCCGCGACGTCCGCGGCGACGCGGCCGCCGCTCGCCATTGGGTCCCTGGTCGTTGCGCGCGAAGCCAGACTGTTCTTCGGCCTCGTCGTCGTCGGGTTCGCCTTCGTCTGCAACGGCGCCTTCCGCCGCTTCGGGCGCAACCCGTACGGCGTCGCCGTCGTCACGCGGAGGCCCGCCTTCACGCGCCTCGCCGCGGCCACGCCGCCGCCGCCGCCGCTTGCGCCGCTGGCCGTCGGCCTCGCTTTCGCCACCGCCTTCTTCGCTGGCTGCCGCTTCGTCGGCCAGGCCTTCGGTTTCTTCGGTTTCGATTTCCGATTCGGTTTCGATATCGAACGGCTCTTCGTCGTCATCGGCATCTTCGGTCTGCGACGGCGCGGCCGCGGCCTGCGCCGCGAGCAGGGCCTTGGCGGCTTCCAGCGTATGCACCTGTTCGCCGCGATCGATGATGAACGATTGCTGGCCGCTCACCGAGGGGTCGGCGACCACCGCAAGCGAGACCTTGAAGGCGCTTTCGAGATCGCGCAGATGGCCGCGCTTGTGATTGAGGACGTAGAGCGCGACGTCGGTTCGCGTGCGCACCACCAGATTGTGGGTCGCGCCCTTCATCAGGATTTCCTCGATGCCGCGCAGCAATTGCAGCGCCACCGAAGACACCGAGCGCACGTGGCCGCTGCCGCCGCATTGCGAGCAGGGCTCGGTCGAACTCTCCAGCACGCTGGCGCGGATGCGCTGGCGCGACATTTCGAGCAGGCCGAAATGCGAGATGCGTCCGACCTGGATTCGCGCGCGGTCCTGCCGCAGGCAGTCAGACAGCTTGCGCTCGACCGCGCGGTTGTTGCGCTTCTCGTCCATGTCGATGAAATCGATCACGATCAGGCCTGCGAGGTCGCGCAGCCGCAACTGCCTCGCGACTTCCTCTGATGCCTCGAGGTTGGTCTTGAGCGCGGTATCCTCGATGTGATGCTCGCGGGTCGACCGGCCGGAGTTGACGTCGATCGAGACCAGCGCCTCGGTCTGGTTGATGACGATGTAGCCGCCGGAGCGCAGTTGCACGGTCGGCGAGAACATCGCGTCCAGCTGGCTCTCGACGCCCATCCGCGAGAACAGCGGTTGGCCGTCGCGATATTGCCTGACCGCCCGCACGTTCGAGGGCATCAGCATCTTCATGAAGTCGCGCGCTTCCCGGTAACCGGCCTCGCCGGCGACCTGGATCTCGTCGATTTCCTTGTTGTAGAGGTCGCGCAGCGACCGCTTGATCAGCGAGCCTTCCTCGTAGACGAGGGTTGGGGCCTGCGACTTCAGTGTCATGTCGCGCACGGTTTCCCACATCCGGATCAGATATTCGAAGTCGCGCTTGATCTCGGGCTTGGTGCGCGAGGCGCCGGCGGTGCGCAGGATGATGCCCATGCCCTCGGGCACGTCGAGATCCTGCACCACTTCCTTCAGGCGCGAGCGGTCCTGCGCGGAGGTGATCTTGCGGCTGATGCCGCCGCCGCGCGCGGTGTTCGGCATCAATACCGCGTAGCGGCCGGCCAGCGACAGATACGTCGTCAGCGCGGCGCCCTTGTTGCCGCGCTCTTCCTTGACGACCTGGACCAGCATGACCTGGCGGCGCTTGATGACTTCCTGGATCTTGTACTGGCGCCGCGGCCGGAACGCACGCTCCGGAACCTCTTCGAGAACGTCGTCGCCGCCGACGGATTCGACGACTTCGTCTTCCTCTTCTTCGCCGTCGTCATCATCGTCGTCGTGCTCGTCGCCACGCGGCTCGGCGGCATGCTCATCGTGAGTTGGGGCGGCCTGCGTTTCACCGGCGTGCTCGTGCTGCCCGTTGCCGTCGTCCGCGGCATGCGGAGCGTCATCGGCATGGGCGGCATTCTCGCGCGCGTGTTCCGCATGGGCCTGCTCGTCATGCGCGTGGTCTTCGTGGGCTTCCGCGGACGCGGTACCGGATGCCTCAATGATGGGCGAAACCGCGCGATCGGAGTCATGGTCGTGCGCCGCCGCCTCGCTCGCGACATGACCGTGGTCGTGCGAATCGTCGTGATCGCGCGCATGCTCATGAGCCTCATGGTCATGACGCTCCGCATCAGCCGCGTGGTCATGATGCTCCGCATCGGCGTCATGGTGATCGGCGTCGTGCGGGTGGGCGTGGCCTTGTTCGGCGTGGAAGCCTTCCGCGTGTTGCTGGCCTTGATCGGGCTGAGCGGCCTGCGCGAGATCGACGCCAGCGTTTTCGACGATGTCGCTCTGGACGCGGTCGCCATGGCCGCGGCGGCGCGAATTGCGATGGCGGGAACGCCGGCGGTGGTTGGTGCGGTTTTCGTTTTCTTCTTCGGCCTCGCGATGGGCGCGTTCATCCGCCTCGATCAGCGCCTGACGATCGGCAACGGGGATCTGGTAGTAATCGGGATGGATTTCGCTGAAGGCAAGGAAGCCGTGGCGGTTGCCGCCATATTCGATGAAGGCCGCCTGCAGCGACGGCTCGACGCGCGTGACCTTGGCGAGGTAGATATTGCCGCGCAATTGTTTGCGCTGGGCGGTCTCGAAATCAAATTCTTCGACGCGATTGCCGCGGACTACGACAACCCGGGTCTCTTCCGGGTGGGTCGCATCGATCAACATCTTGTTGGGCATTTTGGAGCTCTTGACGGCGGCGGGCGCGTGGCATGGCGCGCGCAAATTGCGCGGCCCGGTGACGCGACGGTCCACCTGATTCGGGGGTGAGGGGAAGGCCAAAACGCAAACCTGGGCGCCGCGCCGAACGAGATCCCGCCGGAACATTGCGACGCGCGAAGCTTTCGCCTCGCTTCGGCGCGATCGTTCCCTGGATCTTGGTCGGCAACTCAGTCTGGCGCATCAAGCGTCGGCCCGTCTGAACATGTTGGCGGCAAATGGATACCGCCTTGTCTTTTCGCTGAAGGCCCGGCGCGGCGCCAAAGCGCCCGCCGACCATCGCATATCGGACCGTTTCTCCGGTCCGGATAATCAGTTCTGCCGTGTCTTAAACCGTCCCTGGAGCAAGATAGTACCTGGGACCGGACGCCGCTCGGGCTCGAAACCGCCGCTCCTTGTCAGCCGCGCGCGGCGCTGGCTGTGGAGGGATCGGGAAAGACGCAGGAAACTTCGGCTTCGAAGGTTCCGGCGCTGCACCGGGAGGCTGAACGCGACACAACCGGGAGTTAATGGCCGTCAGCACCCCGTACATACGTGGATTGGCCGTCGCGCGCAAGCCGAGCGTCGCAGCGCGGCAACACTCTGCCTTATTTGCCCTCGCCACGCTAAGGTGCGATTAACCCTGTGGTTCTAATGCGCTAAAAGGCTGCTGGGAGACATCGAATCGTGGTTAAACGCGCAAATCACCGAGTGTTGTTGGGTTTCGGTCTGTTGTGCGCCGCAGCATTGGCGTGCGCCAAAACCATCGTTCCCTGCGCAGCCGAAGAATCTCCGCCGAGCCCGCCATCCGCCGCGAGCTTTCCCGTTGCAGTGGATGCGCGCCTGGCCGGTGACGGCAAGCAGACCCGATTCATCCTCGATCTCGACAGGTCCATCCAGTTTCGCGCTTTCACGCTGGCCGAGCCCTATCGCGTGGTCATCGATATTCCTCAGGTCAATTTTCAACTCGCGGCCGGCACCGGCAGCGTTGGACGCGGGCTGATCAAGGCGTTTCGCTATGGCCTGGTGATGCCGGGCGGTTCGCGGATCGTGTTCGACCTCACGGGTCCGGCGAAAATCACCAAGTCCTACATGTTGGAGGCCGCCAACGGCCAGCCGCCGCGGCTCGTGCTCGATCTGGAAGAGGTGGATCGCGCGAACTTCGGGCAGTCGCTCGCCCCCGAAAGCCGGCCCGAGTTGCGGCCGGTCATCGCAGACGCCAATGCCGCGGCTGTTTCTGCCGCGGCAGCCGCAGCGAAACCCGCCGGGCCGCCGGATACGCGGCCGCTGATCGTGATCGATCCCGGTCATGGCGGCATCGACCATGGCACCCAGGCCAGCGGCGAAACCGAGAAGAATCTCGTGCTGGGATTTGGCCTGGCCTTGCGTGACCGAATCGAAAGATCCGGCAAATATCGCGT
>NZ_JBAVNZ010000237.1:0-7184 GCF_049691595.1 Bradyrhizobium sp. | reverse complement strand
CGCCCGGCCTCGTCGCAGCCGGCCACCGGCCAGACCCCGCGCCTGATCAGCGCACGCTCGCGGCGAAAAGTCGGCGGCGCGACCGCGATCACGCCTTTCGGCGGCTTGGCCTGCTTCTTTCCTGACTGGTCCCGAATCATGCCGGGATGGTGCGGAAGCCCGACGGGCCGCGCAACCCGGAACTCCGCGCAATTCCCGCTATTCGAACCTGATGTTCAATCCGGCAGATGAACGCGCCGGTCGTCGCCGACCTCGATGCCCGGCGCGGCCACGACTTCCCAGGCATGGCCGTCGGGATCGGCAAAATACCCGGAATAGCCGCCATAGTCGGTGGCGCACGCGGGCTTCAAGAGCGATGCGCCCCTGGAGTTCGCGAAAGCCAGCACGGCATCGACCTCCTCGGCCGATCGGCAATTCCAGGCGAGCGTCGTTCCGCGAAAGGTTGTGGGCCGCGGATGATCGGGCAGCGTGACGTCCCGCGCGAGCCGATCCCACGGATAAAGCCCAAGCACCGCGCCGCCGGTATCGAAGAAGGCGACGGCCGCGCCGGTTGCGCGAAATCTTCGCGCAAAGCCGAGTGCGCCATAAAAAGCGATGCTGACGCGCATGTCGCTGACGCCGAGCGTGATGACCGTGAGCCGCGGAACCGGCGCCGGCAATCTCTTTCTCATGCTACTCCCCCACCCACGTCGTCCTAGAACAAACTCAATTGCTCTCCGCTTCGCTTCGGCTTGGCAAAATGGTCGGTGGTCAGTTTCGAACGCCGCTTGTTGAGGCCGAGTTTCTCGCAGGCGATTTCGAACCGGCGGCCGATCATCCAGGCCATCGGGCCGGTGCCCTTCATCCGCGTTCCCCATTGCGAATCGTAGTCGCGCCCGCCGCGCATGTCGCGGATCATGGTGAAGACATGGCGATAGCGGTCGGGGTAGTTCGCCATCAGCCATTCGCGGAACAGATCGCGCACTTCCAGCGGCAGCCGCAGCAGCACATAGCTCGCTTCCCTGGCGCCGGCATGTGCCGCGGCGTCCAGAATGCGCTCGATCTCGGAATCGTTCAGCGCGGGAATGACCGGCGCCACCATCACGGTGGCCGGAATGCCGGCATCCGACAGGTGCTTGATCGCCTCCAGCCGCCTCGCCGGCGTCGAGGCCCGCGGCTCCATGGTGCGCGCAAGTTCTGCATCGAGCGTCGTCACCGACAGCGCGACCTTGACCAGATTGCGTTTGGCCATCCGCGCGAGAATGTCGATGTCGCGCCCCACCAGCGCCGATTTGGTGACGATGCCGACGGGATGACCGGCACGCTCCAGCACTTCGAGAATGCCACGCATGATTTTCCGCTCGCGCTCGATCGGCTGATAGGGATCGGTGTTGGTGCCGATCGCGATCATGCGCGCCTCGTAACCGGGCGCCGCCAGCTCTTTCTCGAGCAGCGCCGGCGCGTCCGGCTTGGCAAGCAGTTTGGTTTCGAAATCCAGCCCCGGCGACAGGCCGAGATAGGCATGGGTCGGCCGCGCAAAGCAGTAGACGCAGCCATGCTCGCAGCCGCGATAGGGATTGATCGAACGGTCGAAGCCGATATCGGGCGAGTCGTTGCGGGCGATGACCTTGCGCGAGGTGTCGATCGAAACCGTGGTCTTGAACGGCGGCAATTCCTCAAGGCTCTGCCAGCCGTCGTCGAAGGCCACCCGCGCCTCGGCCTCGAACCGGCCGCTGTCGTTGGACTGCGCGCCGCGGCCGCGCCGCCGCCCGCGCTCGATGGCAACCGCGAGTTCGGGAAAAGGAGTCGCACCCGCCGGTTCGGAGGGCGCCGTGACCGGCGGGTGCTTGAGGGCATGAGAGGATGCTCGGCTCATGATTTGAACGTAGCACGCTGTTAGAACAAATCAAGAACAATAAAATGGAATCCACGGCGCCGCTGCCTTAAAAATCGCAGCCCGCAGCCAAAAGGCTGCGTTGCAAAAGGCGGCGTTAATTGTGACAAGGTGATAACATTGCAGCGTTTTTCACTGTTTGAGCCGGTCGAAGCCGCCTTCATGCTGAGCGTGATTATTCCGACCGAGGGGGTCGAGCACACCGCTGTGGCAACGCTCGCGGCGCTGGTGCCGGGAGCGGCCGCCGGCATCGTGCGCGAAGTACTGCTGGTCGACCGCTCGGCAAGCGGCGTGATCGAGCGGGTCGCCGACGTCGCCGGGTGCCGTTTCCTCAAATTCGAGGGCACGCGCGCCGCGGCGCTGGCGGCCGGCGCCCAAAAGGCCCGTTCGCCCTGGCTGATGTTCCTGCATGCCGGCGCCGTACTCGATTCGGGCTGGATCGAGGAAACCACCCAATTCATCCAGCGCGTCTCGGTGAGCGGCCGGCCCCGCGCCGGCATCTTCCGCCATGCCCGCTCGCCCTATGCCGATCCGCGGCTGCGCGATGGCTTCAAATTCGTCGTCCGCATGATCACCGGCCCGTCGGCGGAACAGGGCCTCCTGATCGCGCGCGACCATTACGACCGGCTCGGCGGCTACCGGCCGGATTTTCGACGCTCCGAGGCCCGCCTGCTGCGGCAGCTCGGCCGCGCCTCCCGCACCATGCTGCGCAGCCGGATCATGATCGCCTGACGGCAGATCGTTTGACGGCACTTGCCATTTATTTGATTTCGTCAAATAATATACCTGATGACATCAAGTATATTCGATCCGGTACTGGAAGGGCAGATCGCCGCCGTCCGCGGCTTCAGCCGGTTCTATACCAGCAAGCTCGGCATCATCGAACCGAAGCTGCTGGACAGCCCGTGGACGCTGCAGGAGGCGCGGATTATCTACGAGATCGCGCAGCGGCAAAACTGCACCGCGACCGATCTGACGCGCGAACTGCGCCTCGATGCCGGCTTTCTCAGCCGCACCTTGCAAGCCCTGCAGCGCCGCCGGATCGTCGCGCGAAAGCCGTCAAGCACCGACCGCCGCGTCAACGAACTCACGCTCACCGCCAGGGGTCGCGCGGCCTTTGCCGAACTGGACGGCCGCTCGCGCCGCGCGGTCGCGGCGCTGCTCGGTGAACTGGACGACCGCGAGCGCGCCGCCGTGGTCCATGCCATGCGCATGATCGAGCAGACGCTGGCGCCGCCATCGCCAAAGCCCGCCGGCTTCCTGCTGCGCAGCCATCGCCCCGGCGACATCGGCTGGGTGATTTCGCGGCATGGCGCGCTCTACGCGCAGGAATATGGCTGGGACATCAGTTTCGAGGCGCTGGTCGCCGAGATCGCCGCGCAGTTCATCCGGTCATATGATCCATCGCGCGAGCATTGCTGGATCGCCGACCTCGACGGCGAACCGGTCGGATCGATCTTCCTGGTCAAGGCCTCGGACAAGGTGGCGAAGCTGCGCCTGCTGCTGGTGGAGAACAAGGCGCGCGGGCTCGGCGTCGGACGCGCGCTGACCGAACAATGCATCCGCTTCGCGCGCGATGCCGGCTACGGCTCGATCACGCTGTGGACCCAGAGCATCCTGGTCGCGGCGCGCGGCATCTACCAGCGCGCCGGATTCAAGCGCGTGACGGAGGCAGAGCACCACAGCTTTGGTGTCGATCTCGTCGGCGAGACCTGGGAGATGAAGCTGTGATTCTCAGCCGTCATTCCGGGGCGCGAGCAGAGCGAGCGAGCTACGATCTGCAATTGCACATCGGAGAATCTCGAGATTCCGGGTCTGGTCCTTCGGACCATCCCGGAATGACGTGCAAGCTAGATCGACGCGCCCTGCGCCTTCGGCCGCCGCAGATGTTCGTCCAGCCGCGGCATGATCTCGACGAAGTTGCAGGGCCGGGTGCGATAATCGAGCTGGGCCTTGAGGATGCCGTCCCAGCCGTCGCGGCAGGCGCCGGGCGACCCCGGCAGGCAGAAGATGAAGGTGGCGCCCGCGACACCCGCGGTGGCGCGGCTCTGGATCGTCGAGGTGCCGATCTTGGCGTGGCTCAGCAGGTGGAACGCAATGGAAAACCCGTCCATCCGCTTCTCGAACAGCGGCTCGATCGCCTCCGGCGTGACGTCGCGGCCGGTAAAACCGGTGCCGCCGGTGGTGATGATGGCATCGATGCTCATGTCGGCGATCCATCTCCTGACCACGGCGCGGATTGCCTCGATGTCGTCGGTCACGATCTCGCGCGCCGCGAGCGTGTGACCGGCCGAAGTCAGCCGATCCGAAAGCGTCGTTCCGGATTTGTCATCCGCGAGCGAACGGGTATCGGAGATCGTCAGCACCGCGATATTGAGCGGCACGAATTTTTTGGTTTCGTCGATGGAAGACATGGCACTTTATCCCTCGTGTCCCGGACGCGGTGCAGCGTCCTTCACGCTGCTCCGCAGAGCCGGGACCCATAGCTGGCAAGACGCAGAGGAAACATGGACCCCGGATCAGCTGCGCACCGCTGACGCGCTGCGCAGCGTCCGGGGAACGCACACTTGCTACGACGCCCCAAACGTGTTGCAGGCCTGCACGGTGCCCTGCTGATAGCCGGTCATGAACCATTGCTTGCGCTGGGCGGCCGAGCCGTGGGTGAAGGAGTCAGGCACCACCCGGCCCGTCGTCTGCCGCTGCAGCGTGTCGTCGCCGATCGCGGTGGCGGTGGTCAGCGCCGCGTCGATATCGCCGGCCTCGAGGAAGCGCGGCCGCTTCTTCTCCTCGCGGTTGACCCAGACGCCCGACAGGCAGTCGGCCTGCAGCTCGACCTTGACCTGCAGCGCGTTGGCCTCCGCCTTGCCGCCGGCCTGCTGCTGCAATCGCGTCACGCGCGGCAGGATGCCGAGCAGGTTCTGGATGTGGTGGCCGGCCTCGTGGGCGATGATATAGGCCGCGGTGAATTTGCAGGCGCTGCCCGAACAGCCACGGAAGCGCGTCTCGACCTCGCGGAAAAATCCGGTGTCGAGAAATATCTGCTTGTCCGGCGGGCAGTAGAACGGGCCCATCGCCGATTGCGCCATGCCGCAGCGCCCGCCATTGGTGGCGTTGCGGAACAGCACGATGCGCGGACCGGTATAGGTTTGCCCGCTGGCCTGAAAAATCTCGCTCCAGCGGTCGTCGATCTCGCCGAGGACGCCTGAGATCATGCTGCCCATCTCGTCGGTCGGCGCGCCGGTCTTGGCCGGCCCTGACCTGCGTTCGGTTTGAATCGTCGGCGCCTGTCCGCCGCCGGTGAGAATTTCGGCGCCGCCGATCAGGATGCGCGGATCGATGCCGAAGGCGTAGCCGAGCAGGCCAAGCACGATGACGGTGCCGATGCCGAGCCCGCCACCGCCCATCGGCAGACCGAAGCCGCCGCCGCCCATTCCGCCGCCGTCGTCGCGACGGTCATCGATATCGTCGCTGCGGCGGAAATCATCGTAACGCATGCCGGGTTCCTCATTTCAGTCCGCGCGCGGCTCAGTCTGCGCGCGGCGCTCGCGCCGATAGCCGACGCGGCAGTCACGTAAAAATTCCCATCTCTTATTCAATAACCTGCCCGGCAAAAATTGCCTAGCGAGAAAGAATTGCCGGGTTAAGTCGATTTTTACTTTGGCTCGTCAATCTACCGCCAGTCGGTTGTTTGGTCCCGCGTCGCCGACAGCGTCGCCTGAGTCAGAGTATTTGAGTCATGGTTGTGTCGCGTCGCGGGGCGTCTGCAAAGGCGCCCCGCACCAAATTTGAGTCCTCATCGGACATCCGTATCGTCGTTGGCGATTGCGTCGCCGGGATGTCGAAGCTTCCGGCCAGTTCCGTCGATCTGGTATTCGCCGATCCGCCGTACAATCTGCAGCTGAAGGGCGATCTCAAGCGTCCCGACGAATCCCGTGTCGATGCCGTCAACAACGACTGGGACAAGTTCTCGTCGTTTTCCGCCTATGACGATTTCACCCGCGCCTGGCTGCTCGCCAGCCGCCGCGTCATGAAACCGTCGGCGACGCTGTGGGTGATCGGTTCCTACCACAACATCTTCCGCGTCGGCGCCATCATGCAGGACCTCGGCTTCTGGGTGCTCAACGACATCGTCTGGCGCAAGACCAACCCGATGCCGAATTTCCGTGGCCGCCGCTTCACCAATGCGCACGAGACCATGATCTGGGCGGCGCGCGACGAGAAGGCCAAGGGCTACACCTTCAACTACGAGGCGCTGAAGGCCGCCAACGAGGACGTGCAGGCGCGTTCCGACTGGCTGATCCCGCTCTGCACCGGCGAGGAACGCCTCAAGGGCGCCGACGGCAAGAAAGTGCATCCGACGCAGAAGCCGGAGGGCCTGTTGGCGCGCGTGCTGCTGTCATCGTCAAAGCCCGGCGATCTCGTGATCGATCCCTTCAACGGCACCGGCACCACCGGCGCCGTGGCCAAACGTCTCGGCCGCCGCTACATCGGTTTTGAGCGCGACCCGACCTATGCGACCGCGGCGGAAGCCCGCATCGCCGCCGTCGAGCCGCTGCCGGAAGCCACGCTCGCGCCGTTCATGACCGCGCGCGAGGCGCCGCGGGTGGCGTTCGCCGAACTGATCGAGCGCGGCATGATTGCGCCCGGCACTAGACTGGTCGATGCCAGGAAGCGTCACGGCGCGCTGGTCCGCGCCGACGGCGCCATCATGCTCGGCGACAAGGTCGGCTCGATCCACCGCATCGGCGCGGTCGCGCAGGGCGCCGAGGCCTGCAACGGCTGGACTTTCTGGCATGTCGAAACCAACAAGGGCCTGCGCCTGATCGACGAACTGCGCGCCGAAATCCGCTCCGAGATGGCGGCGGGCTGAGCTCTATCGGCCGCGACAGCCATTTGACGTTGCTTGCCTGCCAACACAGGGACTAATATGGAGGCTGGCATTTGCTGTCCTGACTGGTCGTCCGATGCGAAGACAATCCGAGACATGGCTGCTGGTACCGCTGCTGCCGATCTTGTCTCTCGGCGCAATTCCGATGTTGATGTTGGTGTTCCTGGGATTTGCCGGTCTCGGCATCCTTGGCGTTCTGATGATTGGCGCCGGCCTGGCTGACGGGTTGGACGCCAACCGTGATTTCAATCGCCAGGTCATCGTCCACGGCTATGCGCGACAATCGGAGCGGACCGTTCAGGCCTCGAAATTGCATTTGGCAGTTCGTTCCGCCACCGTCGTGACCGTGGCGGGCATCGGATTGGTAGTCGTGGCACTGGTCGGCCTTTTCGGCTGATCAACGGTCTGCGCACGGAAATCCGC
>NZ_JBAVNZ010000236.1:0-31808 GCF_049691595.1 Bradyrhizobium sp. | reverse complement strand
TCTCCACACCGGCGATCCGCCATCGCTGCCGTTCGAGATCAGGGCACATGCGCGCTACAATCCGGCGGCGTCCTCGCGGCTCAACATCGTGCCGGGCCTGGTCGGCACCATCCTGACCATGACCATGCTGATCTTCACGGCGTTGTCGGTGACCCGCGAGACCGAGCGCGGCACCATGGAAAACCTGCTGTCGATGCCGATCAAGCCGGTGGAGGTGATGTTCGGCAAGATCATGCCTTACGTGCTGGTCGGCTTCATCCAGGCGACGCTGATCATCAGCATCGGCGTGCTGTTGTTCGGCGTGCCGATCCTCGGCAGCCTGCTGGTGCTGGCGCTGCTGTCGACGCTGTTCATCACCGCCAATTTGTCGATCGGCTATACCTTTTCGACCATCGCGCAGAATCAGTTGCAGGCCATGCAGATGTCGATGATGTTCTTCCTGCCGAGCATCCTTTTGTCCGGCTTCATGTTTCCGTTCCTGGGCATGCCGGTATGGGCGCAATATATCGGCGAGGGCCTGCCGCTGACGCACTACCTGCGGATCGTCCGCGCCATCATGTTGAAGGGCGCGGCCATCGAGAACCTGCAATATGACACGATGGCGCTGTTTGCGCTGATGTTGCTGGCCATGACCATCGCGGTGGCGCGCTTCCGCCGCACGCTCGATTGAGGCAGTATACTTGCCGGTGTGGAAGCCGGGATAAAGGAGCAACGCATGCAGCGCCGCTATATCACCGTGGACGTGTTCACCGACCGCGCCTTTGGCGGCAATCCGCTGGCGGTGGTGCTGGATGCCGAAGGTCTCTCGACCGCGCAGATGCAGGCGATCGCCACCGAATTCAACTATTCCGAAACGACCTTCGTGCTGCCGCCGCGCGAGGCCTCAAACGATGCCCATGTGCGCATCTTCACGGTGCGCAATGAGCTGCCGTTCGCCGGCCATCCCAATGTCGGCACCGCCTTCGTGCTGGCGACAGAGGCCGCCAAACCGCCGGCGCGGCTGAGGTTCGAGGAGCAGGCGGGTGTCGTGCCGGTCGAGATCCTGAGCGAACAGGGCAGGGTGATCGGCGCCGAACTGACGGCGCCGCAGCCGCTGAAGCGGCTGTCGCAGCTTGGCGCGGAACAGGCGGCGGCGTGTATTTCCCTGTCGGCGGCGGAGGTGAAAACGAACCGGCATCCGCCGCAAATCGCCTCGGTCGGATTACCGTTCCTGATGGTGGAGCTTTCTTCGCGCGAGGCGCTGCGGCGCGCCAGGCCTGACGCCGCGGCCTTCGCCAGAACGTTCCCCTGCGACGGCTCGGATGCGGTCTATTTCTACACCCGCGACGTGCCGGCAAACGAAAAACCCTGCGATCTGCAGGCGCGGATGTTTCATCCCGGTGCGAGCGGCCTGTCCGAAGACCCCGCCACCGGCAGCGCCACCGCGGCCGCCGCGGCGCTGCTCGCCGATCTGGACGGCGCGCGCGATGGTGAACTGAAGTTGCGGATCGGCCAGGGTTTCGACATGGGACGGCCGAGCCTGCTGGAGACGCGGGTGCGCAAGCAAGGCGGCGGCATCACCTCAGTGCATGTCGGCGGGCGCTGCGCGCCGATGATGGCGGGGACGTTTCGGCTGCAAGGCGAGGGGTGAGGTGCCTTTCGTCATTGCGAGGAGCGAAGCGGCGACGCAATCCACTCTTACTTGCAGCTATGGATTGCTTCGCTGCGCTCGCAATGACGGCTTCAGCTACACCTGCTTCGCGGCCAGGTTCTCCACCCGCACGCCATCGCGGTTCTCGATGATCTCCGCGATCCATTGCCGGTGGCACTGCTTGTGGTCGCGCTCATAGCAGAGGATGCAGACCGGCCCGGACTTCTTCACCAGCGCCGACAGCTCGTCGAGTTCTTCCCTCGCCTGCGGCGTCTTCAGGTGTTTCGAATAGATCTTGTGCAGCGTCTCGAACGCGCCGCTGCGGGCGGCCTCGCGGCCGTCTTTCGGGGTGCCCAGTCCGCGCAGATGCAGGTACGCGATGCCGCGCCCGTCCAGCCCGGCCGCGAGCTGGTTCTTGGAAAAGCCCGGACGGCGGGACGACGCCACGGCGCGCACGTCCACCAACAGCTTGACCCCGGCCTTTTCCAATTCGTCGAGCACGGCGCTGGACGGCGTCTGCTCATAGCCGATGGTGAAAAGCTTTTTGGCCCTGGCCATGGGATGCCTCGCTTACTTCACGCGTTCGATCAGTTCCATCGCGCCGGCGGGCGCGCGCACCTTGCCCTCGTGGATCACATAGGCGAAGACGTCGCGCGGCGTCTTCTTCGGTTTGGTCGCATCGACGCGCGGCAGGTCGTCCGGTTCACCACCATCGGCCCAGGTCTGAAAGCGTTTGGCCCAGGCGTCGAGCTGTTTTGGCGGATAGCAGGTTTTCAGTTCGTCATTGCCCTTCTGCAGCCGCGCATAGACGAAGTCGCTGGCGATGTCGGCGATCCCGGGATACTTGCCGTGCTCCGCGAACACCACCGGCGTCTCGAATTTGCGCAACAGGGCCACGAATCCGGGGACGCAGAAACTGTCGTGCCGCACCTCGACCACATGGCGCAGCGCCCGGCGCTCGAGTTGGCGCGGCAACAATTCGAGGAATTTGCCGAAATCGGCTTCGTCGAACTTCTTGGTCGGCGCGAATTGCCACAGCACCGGACCGAGCCGGTCGCCGAGTTCCAGCACGCCGGAATCGTAGAAACGCTTGACGGAATCGCCGGCCTCCGCCAGCACGCGGCGGTTGGTCGCGAAGCGCGGCCCCTTCAGCGAGAAGACAAAACCATCGGGCACCTCGCGCGCCCATTTGCGAAAACTCTCCGGCTTCTGCGAGCCGTAATAGGTGCCGTTGATCTCGATCGAGGTCAATTTCGAGGCGGCGTACGCCAGCTCCTTTGCCTGCACGAGTTTTTCCGGATAAAACACCCCGCGCCATGGCTCGAAGGTCCAGCCGCCGACGCCGATGTAGATATTGCCCGCGCTTTTTGAATCGCGATGCGAACTTTTGGTCACGCGCCAGTTTCTCTTGCGTTTGCAGGGTGGGATATCGAAGACTAGGCTTGGCGGTCCGCTCCCGCAAGCCGGACCGACAGCCAACAGCCGACAGCCGGCCGAAGGCAGGATGCGTTCAATTCCTTATGCTTTCGGATCGTTCCCGGCCAGCAAAAAGGCTCCGGAAAACCGGAGCCCCTTCCTTGCATGCCGTCCGCGCCAGGGCCGTTACTTCCGTCGCGTAACGTCTGGAGATTCAACGCCCGTCTCGGTCGTCCTGGCCACGAAGCCCTGCCATGGCCCGAGGGCCTGCCTGGCAAGCTTGCTGTGGAGCTCGTAAATCTTCTGCGACTCCGCGACAAACGTCTCGTAAGCCTGCCTGGCGAATTCGGTCTGAAGCTTCATCGCCTTGTCGGGCGACCGAACGACGGTGAGCTGCTCGACAAAGCACCTTGTCTCTTCGAACGATTTCCTGGTGTAGTCGCCATAGGCATTCGCGATCGCTCGCAAGCCGATCGGGGCGGTTTCCACCGGCGCGGCCACACCGCTCGGGGGAACGTCAGGTGAGGTGCCCACGACATCGATCCGCTCTTGAATCCGCTCTTGGGCGTCCGGCCGCTGATCTGGCTCCAGGCTCTGAAGGCGATCCGGCTCCGGGCGCGGCGGTTGATCCGGCTCAGGGCTCTTCTGCGGGTCGGATTTCTGGCGCCGCGGCTCCCCTTTCCGGCTGCGCTGGCCGGGCTTCCCGGTCGGTTTGTTCCGGTCTCTACTCGACATCTTTTCCCCTGTTTCGGTGTCAAGCCAAACGTCTCTGCCATGTTCGCGCTGAAATCAAGGTTTTTGATTGTTTCTTCCGCGGCGCAGATGCAGCGAAATTCTGGAACTCCGCTGCAGCCGGTGAGGAGACCGCGAAAAGATGGCTGTTCCGGAACGCGGATCACAAGGCCAGGCGTGAGGCGCCGCCGATCGCAGGTCCCGGATGGCGAAAAAGAAAAAAGAGAACCGCATGCGAATTTCCGGTTATCGCTGGTGGATTACCTTGCGCAGCAATTCCCGGGCAATGATGCGGGAGCGAACATGACGACAGCCAACAAGGCCATCGAATTGGCGCAGAAGAACATCGTAACAGCGTTCGTCAGGCAGAAGGTGGCTCGGTAACCATCCGCGGTCCCTGGCGCGATGGACGATCTTAACCTTCGCATGCAGCGAGAGCCGCGTTGTCCGGTTTCCTGTTCCATCGTGCCGATTTTCCGTGATACCAATCCGTCGCAGGCGAGGGGGTCTTCGAGTATGAGTTCTCAGTCAGTTGCGGGCATTCTGGGCGCCATTGTCGCCGCGATGGTGTTGGTGGTGGCGATCGCGTATGGGCCGATCGGGCAATCTGGCAAACCGGCCCGGCCGGCCGGTACCCAACCGGCGCAGGCGCAGCCGGCTCCCGTGGCGCCCGCTCCCCGGGGGCCAGTGATCCGGGAAGTGCCGAACTAGCTGGAGCCAGCTGATACGGACCCTTGCGAAACGTCCTGGGCGTCCCTATGTAGCTTGTAACGGCGACGTTGATGCTTGATAGCTCCGGCGCCGGGACGACCACGGAATAGCTCGGTAGCGCCGGATGTACGCGCACCTGTTGTTCGTGGTCGTTGGCATTTCCGGGCCTGTGATGGCCGGTTTTCCACCCGTTCCATGACCGCCTCTCAACTGCGCCTTGGCATCGCCGGAGGCTGCGGATATACGCTTGGCCCTCATGAACGACGCCATCAAACCGGGCCCCGAAATCCCAATGCAGGCCGCCGGTTTGCCTCAGCTTTCGGTCATCGTCCCGACCTTCAACGAGCGCGACAACGTCACGGTGCTGTATCGCCGGCTACAGGCGACGTTGACGGGCATTCCCTGGGAGGTCGTCTTCGTCGACGACAATTCACCAGACGGCACCTGGGAAGTGGTGCGGGGACTGGCGCGACGGGATTCCCGCGTCCGCTGCATCCGCCGCATTGGCCGGCGCGGCCTTTCCGGCGCCTGCATCGAGGGCATCCTGGCATCGAGCGCGCCCTATGCGGCCGTGATCGACGCCGACCTGCAGCATGACGAGACGCAACTGCCTGCGATGGTGGCGCTGCTGGCAAGCGGGGAGGTCGAACTCGTGGTCGGCAGCCGCTATATCGAAGGCGGCAGCGCCGACAGTTTCAACAAGCAGCGCGCCGGCGCCAGCGCGCTCGCCACCGAAGTCGCAAGGCGCGTGCTCCGCGTCGAGATCAAGGATCCGATGAGCGGCTTCTTCATGATCCGCCGCGATCGTTTCGAGCAACTGGCGCCGCAGCTCTCGACCCAAGGTTTCAAGATCCTGCTCGACATCGTCGCCACCGCGCATGGCGAACTGCGCACGGTCGAGATTCCCTATGCTTTCGGCGCGCGTCAGCACGGCGAGAGCAAGCTCGATTCCATGGTGGCGCTGGATTTTCTCGGCCTCGTGCTGGCGAAATTGACCAACGACATCATATCGCTGCGCTTCATCCTGTTCGGGATGGTCGGCGCGACCGGCCTCGTCGTGCATCTGGCGACGCTGTTCGTCGCGCTCGAATGGTTCAATGCGCCGTTTCCGGAAGCACAGGCCGCCGGCGCGCTTGTCGCCATGACCAGCAACTTCATCCTGAACAATTTCCTCACCTATCGCGATCAGCGGCTGAAGGGTTTTGCGATCCTGCGCGGGCTGTTGCTGTTCTATCTCGTCTGCAGCGTCGGCCTGTTCGCCAATGTCGGCGTCGCGTTCTCGGTCTACGATTCCGAGCCGATCTGGTGGCTGGCGGGGGCCGCGGGCGCATTGATGGGCGTGGTCTGGAATTACGCGATGTCCGGACTGTTCGTCTGGCGCAAGCGATGATCCCGGCATGAATCCGAACGAGGCGCGGCTCGTCCGCAATACCGTTCTGACGGTTCTGGCGCTGGTCGCACTGCGCCTGGTCGCAGCCGCCTGGACGCCGCTGACCTTCGACGAAGCCTATTACTGGATGTGGTCGAAGGGTCTCGCCGGCGGCTATTACGATCATCCGCCGATGGTCGCCTTCGTGATCCGGCTCGGCACGCTGATCGCCGGCGATACCGAGCTCGGCGTGCGGCTGATCTCGATCCTGCTGGCGCTGCCGATGAGCTGGGCGGTGTATCACGCCGCCGCGATCCTGTTCGGCGGCAGGCGGGTGGCATCGGCCGCCGCGATCCTGCTCAACATCACGCTGATGGCGGCGGTCGGCACCATGATCGTCACGCCGGATGCGCCGCTATTGGTGGCCGCGAGCTTTGTGCTGTTTTCGCTCGCAAAAGTGCTGCAGACCGGGCGGGGCGCATGGTGGCTGGCGGTCGGCGTCGCGGCCGGCGCCGCGCTGTTGTCGAAATACACCGCGCTGTTCTTCGGTCCGGCGATCCTGATCTGGCTTGTCGCGGTCCCGAAACTGCGGCGCTGGCTGCTTTCCCCGTGGCTCTATCTCGGCGGCCTCGTCGCGCTCGCGATGTTCTCGCCGGTTATTCTCTGGAACGCCGATCACCGCTGGGTCTCCTTCATCAAGCAGATGGGCCGCGCGCGGATCGAGGATTTCAGGCCGGCCTTCATCGCCGAACTGATCCCGACGCAGATCGCGTTTGCGACGCCGCTGGTGTTCATCCTCGGCGCGATGGGACTTTACGCGCTGGCGAGGCGCAGCATCGGTGCGATGGCCGCGCCTGCGCTGATCAACGCGAACATCTGGACCATCGTCGCCTATTTCATCTGGCACGCGCTGCATGCGCGCGTCGAGGCCAACTGGTTCGCGCCGGTCTATCCCGCGTTCGCAGTCGCGGCCGCGGTTGCCGCCCACCTGACGCAATGGGACGGGAGTCAACAGCGCGTCATCGATTTTTGCCGGCGCTGGGCGGCGCCGACCGGCGTCATTCTGTTCGCATTGTTGGTCGTGCAGGCCAATACCGGCGTGCTGACCGGCTATCGCCGTGACGCCACCGTGCGCAGCGTCGGCGTCGGCTGGCGCGAAATGTCAGGCGAAATCGAGGCGGTGCGCGCGCGGACCGGAGCCACTTGCGTGCTGGCGCCGGATTACGGCACCACCGGCTGGCTCGCGTTCTATCTGCCGAAGGACATCTGCGTCGCGCAACAGAGCCAGCGCATCCGCTGGGTCAACCTGCCCGAGCCTGGCGCCGCGCAGCTTGCCGGCAAACTGCTCTATGTTCACGAGGCCTCGCCCGCCGATCCGCCCTTTCTGAAGGACAGGTTCGCGCGCATCGAGAGGGTCGCGGAAGTCAGGCGCAAGCGCGGAGCACTCGTGATCGAAACTTATGCGCTGGATCTGCTGGAGGGTCCGAACGGCGAGGTGTTCGACCGCACGCCGCCGCCGGAACTGCGGTAGGGAAACTTCCGTGAAAACCTTGGCCGGCGATCAATGATACGCGAGTCAAGGCATACGACCCGCGCTCGAAATTTGAATCCGTGTTCATTGAATGAAAATCGCTACGTGGTTACCGATGCGTTGCGCGAAAAAGTTCCGGTCATGTACGCATGCCTTACATCTGCCCATGTTTAATCCGCATTTAACGAAAAGTCGCCTTAATGCCGCTCCGCGCCTCTGCGAAACGCTGCGCTGGATTGTTCCAGAATCGATATCAAAGAGGGACCAGGTGGAATTGTTCTGGACTCAAGGCGAATGAGTACGAGTACCGGTGCGGTTGGTCTTGCGGCGCACGGCCGCAAGCGATCTTTCCGTAATATCATGGCTCGGCATTTGCCCGGCGCCGCCGCCATCGCCGGCGTGGTGCTGGGCTGCGCCTGGATGGTCTACAGCAATATCATCGGCGCCAGCATCTATCCGTCGATGGACCATGCCGCGATCGATACGCCAGTGATCAAGGAGCCCGCGCGCGCGACGCGAAATTCGCCGCCGGCCTTCGATGAGGTGTTCACGGCGCTGGCGGCCGCGCCGCCGGTATCGTCGAGGCCCGAGACCGTCCCAACTTCGATTATGTTTAATGAAAGGTTCGCGGCATCGGCACCGCAAGGCGAGCCTTCCAGGGTCGCCGACGCCTCGCCGCTGATAGACTCGCCGCTGATCGAAACGCCGACGCTCGCGGCCGTGACAAAGACAGCCGACGCACTGAAGCTGGTCGAAACGGCGAAGAAGGTCGAAGCACCAAGGCTCGTGGAAGCACCGAGGCTGGTGGAAGCACCGAGGCCGAAGCAAGGCGCCTCTGCCGCGGCATCGACCCAGGTTGCGCTTAATGTGCCGGGGCCGGCGCGGCGAACCGCCGACGCAAAATCCGCCGACGTGAAGCCTGCGAAAGCGCCGGGCGACGCCATTCGCGACATGGCGGAGCGCGCCAAGGCCGCGGTAATGTCGTTTGCTTCCAGCGAGAGGCAAGGCATGGTCGAAAAACTGTGGGGCAAACCGCCGTCGCATGGACCGCTGCTATCGTTCGCATCGGCCGACGCCAGCGTCACCGGCAGCCTCCCGGACGACTACGGCAAAAAGCAAAACCCGATGCTCGGCGGCTCGCCGCCCTATGACCGTCAGACCGCAGTCTACGACATCTCCGCGCGCAAGGTCTATCTGCCCGACGGCAGCGCGCTGGAGGCGCATTCCGGCCTCGGCTCCAAGCTTGACGACGTGCGCTATTCGCACGTCAGGATGCAGGGCGTCACGCCGCCGCACATCTACGAGCTGACGCCGCGCGAGGCGCTGTTCCACGGCGTGCCGGCGTTGCGGCTGACGCCGATCGGCGGCGAAGACGCGATCTTCGGGCGCAGCGGCCTGCTTGCGCACAGCTACATGCTCGGCCCCAACGGCGATTCCAACGGCTGCGTATCGTTCAGGGACTATGACGCCTTCCTCGATGCCTACCGCAACCAGGGCATCAAGCGGCTGGCGGTGGTGACGCGGGTGGAGTGAGCGGCGCGGTTCGTTGCCACGCGCGCGATAGATCCCAACGTTCGTCATTCCGGGGCGACGCGAAGCGCCGAGCCCGGAATCCATAACCACGGCGGCCTCTAATGGTCCTCTGCCAGCTGACATTTGGGGTTATGGATTCCGGGCCCGCGCCAAGCTGCGCGTCCCGGAATGACGAAGGAGAGAGTTTGGCCAGACAAAACCCCCGGCCTCGCTGCCGGGGTTTTACGAAGCAATCGTCAGGCCGCAGGGCGCGGCACGATTTTCTTGTAGCTTCGGGTCTTCTCCGCCTTGGAGAGATCGTGCGCGGCTTGCAGGTTCAGCCAGAACCGCGGGTCGGTACGAAAATAGCGCCCGAGTCGGATCGCAGTATCCGCGGTGACATCGCGGGTACCGCGCATGATTTCGGTCAGGCGGTTGGCCGGAACGTCCAGCTCCTTTGCCAGGGCTCGTGCTGAAAGGCCCAGCGGTACGAGATACTCCTCCCGCAACACCTCTCCCGGATGAGTGCGCAACCGCGCCATCGTCGCCTCCTTAGTGATAGTCTACGATCTCTACCGCCTCGGGACCGTCCGGCGTCCAGCGGAAACAGACGCGCCACTGGCGGTTGATGCGGATAGAATATTGCCCGCGACGATCGCCTTTCAACGCTTCCAGCCGGTTGCCCGGCGGGGAAAGCAAATCATCCAGGCGGGTCGCCGCGTCTACCATATCGAGCTTGCGTAGCGCGACGGCCTCCATGCTCCGCCAGCGCGCCGAACAGTCACCATCGCGAAACAATCGTTCGGTGGCCCTGTCGCCAAAGCTGCGGATCATGATCTCTAGTATGTGATACGTATCGCATAACGGTCAAGGGACCCCCATACAAAAAGGGCGCGGCTTGCGCCACGCCCTTCTGTTTCATGTTGAAGACTTTGATCAGAAATCCATGCCGCCCATGCCGCCGCCCGGAGGCATGCCGGCGCCGGCGCCCTGGTTCTTCTTCGGTACTTCGGCGACCATGGCTTCGGTGGTGATCAGGAGAGCCGCAACCGAGGCTGCGTTCTGGATCGCCACACGAACCACCTTGGTCGGGTCGATGATGCCCTTGGAGATCAGGTTGACGTATTCGCCGGTCTGCGAGTCGAACCCGTAGGAGTACTGGTCCTTCTCGAGGATCTTGCCGACGATGACGGAACCGTCCTCGCCCGCGTTGATCGCGATCTGGCGGGCCGGATAAGACAACGCCTTGCGGACGATCTCGACACCGGTCTTCTGGTCGTCGTTCTTGGTGCGCAGTCCCTTGAGATGTTCGGAAGCGCGAAGCAGAGCGACGCCGCCGCCCGGCACGATGCCTTCTTCCACGGCCGCGCGGGTCGCATGCATCGCGTCATCGACGCGATCCTTGCGCTCCTTGACCTCGACCTCGGTCGCGCCGCCGACGCGGATCACCGCGACGCCGCCGGCGAGCTTGGCCAGACGCTCCTGCAGCTTCTCGCGGTCGTAGTCCGAGGTGGTTTCCTCGATCTGCGCCTTGATCTGGGCGACGCGGGCCTCGATGTCGGACTTCTTGCCGGCGCCGTTGACGATGGTGGTGTTCTCCTTGTCGATCATCACCTTCTTGGCGCGGCCGAGCATGGCGAGCGTGACATTCTCGAGCTTGATGCCGAGATCTTCCGAGATCGCCTGGCCGCCGGTCAGGATCGCGATGTCCTGCAGCATGGCCTTGCGGCGATCGCCGAAGCCCGGAGCCTTGACGGCAGCGACCTTCAGACCGCCGCGCAGACGGTTGACGACCAGCGTAGCGAGAGCTTCGCCTTCGACGTCTTCCGCGACAATGACCAGCGGCTTGCCGGTCTGCACCACGGCCTCCAGCAGCGGCAGCAGTTCGTTCAGCGAGGAGAGCTTCTTCTCGTTGATCAGGATGTAGGCGTCCTCCATCTCGACGCGCATCTTGTCGGCGTTGGTGACGAAGTAGGGCGAGATGTAACCGCGGTCGAACTGCATGCCCTCGACGACCTCGAGTTCGGTCTCCAGCGACTTGGCTTCCTCGACGGTGATGACGCCCTCATTGCCGACCTTCTTCATGGCGTCGGCGAGGAACTTGCCGATTTCCACATCGCCATTGGAGGAGATGGTGCCGACCTGGGCGATTTCCTCGTTCGAGGTGACCTTCTTGGAGTTCTTGACGAGGTCGGCGACGACGGCTTCCACCGCCAGGTCGATGCCGCGCTTCAGATCCATCGGGTTCATGCCGGCGGCAACCGACTTGGCGCCTTCCCGGACGATGGCCGCGGCCAGCACGGTCGCGGTGGTGGTGCCGTCGCCGGCGGCATCCGCCGACTTGGAAGCGACTTCGCGCACCATCTGCGCGCCCATGTTCTCGAACTTGTCTTCGAGCTCGATCTCCTTGGCGACGGTGACGCCGTCCTTGGTGATGCGGGGAGCGCCGAACGACTTGTCGAGCACGACGTTGCGGCCCTTGGGACCGAGCGTCACCTTGACCGCGTTGTTGAGAATTTCGACGCCGCGCAGCATGCGGTCGCGCGCGTCGACGCCGAATTTGACTTCCTTGGCTGACATAGTTGATTTCCCTGAGTTGATTCTGGTCTCTCACCCTTCGAGCGGCGCCCGCGAGGCGCGGCTCAGGGCGAGCGTGTGGCGCTGGCTTACGCCGCCTTCTTCTTGGCGGCGGGAACGTCGGTGAGGACGCCCATGATGTCGCTTTCCTTCATGATCAGCAGCTCGTCGCCGTCGATCTTGACCTCGGTGCCCGACCATTTGCCGAACAGCACGCGGTCGCCGACCTTGATGTCGATCGGGATCAGCTTGCCAGCTTCGTCACGGCCACCCGGGCCGACGGCGGTGACTTCGCCCTGCGACGGCTTTTCCTTGGCGCTGTCCGGGATGATGATGCCGCCAGCGGTCTTCTCTTCGGCGTCGATGCGCTTGACCACGACGCGGTCGTGAAGCGGACGGAATTTCATGCAGTCCTCCTAGGCTTTTGCAAATGTTGTCAGATTCTTGATGTTGGCAGTCCGAACCGGCGAGTGCCAGCACGGCTGAGCAGGACATAGGGTAGTCCTGGCCGGCGGGCAAGGGCTTCTAGCAGAAAAATTGGCACTCAAAAGTACGGCCTGCCAAATTCGTTCATCATCATTAATTTCGCAGAACGAACCGCGAAACCCCGTATTAGCACGTGCGGTAAGCTGCTGCTAACGCGTGAATTTTGAACAACTCGTTAAACATTTGGGCTTGTGATGGTGGGGTCGCGTGCGTCACATTTCTCTCATGTGAGCGCATCTCCACCGGGTGGCTCCCGGGCGGTGGCCATCCAAGAAATGCGCTCCAGCAATGGAGGTTGGCATGGTCTCGCGGGTTGGCGTTGTTTCCGAGGATTTCCGGAAGCAGGTGCTGGGTTACGGGCTGACGACGGCGCAAATTCTGTATCGGATGCCGGATCACCCCTCGCTGCTGCAGACTTACGTCTGGCAGAATTACGATCTGTTCCCGAAATTCCCGGCGCTCAGGGATTTCCTGGCCTTCTGGCAGGAAAAGCTCGATGGCCCGCTGTTCTCGGTCACCGTGGCGCACTCCAAGCTGATCAAGCCGGCCGAGCTGCGCGCCGTCGACGGCGTGTTCAGGCTGCATTGAGCGCGGGAGAGCAGGATCTGCAGGGTGGGCAAAAGGCGCGCTTCGCGCCGTGCCCACCGCCGCACAATGAATTTGCCGGAACGCCTTGGTGGCTCGCTCTCGCTTAAGCCCACCCTGTGAAATCTGTTTTGTGTTAGGCTCCTTTCCATCCACGATCAGGGAGCCAACCATGGCCAAGCAAAAGGCGACATCAAGAGCCGCAGCCAAAACCGCGGTAAAGAAGAAATGGACGGGTCACAAGAGCGCCGCCAAATCCTCATCCCGCAAGACCATCAAATCCAAAGGCCGCGTTTCGACGGCCAAACCCAAAGCGCGGCCGAAGCAGCGCATCGCCATCAGCCATCATCGCGACGAGGACTTCAAGGCCGACGGCCTGCGCGCCTACGCGAAATATCGCGATCTCGGCATCGCGGATGCCACGCACGGCCTGGCGCAGGCGCATGTGATCCGGCTGGTCGGCCCGTGCAATCCGGCGGAGGTCTCGAAGCTGCACTACCACGACGTCGAGTTCCAGATGGTCTATGTGCTCAAGGGCTGGGTGAAGACCTATATGGAAGGACAGGGCGAAACCTTGATGAAGGAAGGAAGCTGCTGGACCCAGCCGCCGCGCATCAAGCACCTCATCATGGATTATTCCGACGACGTCGAATTGCTGGAGGTGATCCTGCCGGCGGAGTTCAAGACGGTCGAGTTGGCGGCGTGAAGCGCCGTCATTCCGGGATGGTGCGCCAGCACCAGACCCGGAATCTCGAGATTCCGGGTCTGGTGCTTCGGACCATCCCGGAATGACCGAGGGGCGTCAACTCAACACCCCCACGATCGCGCCCATCAGGCAGGTCGTCAGCGTGCCCGAGACGATCGACTTCAATCCCAGCGCGTTGATTTCGTCGCGGCGCGCCGGCGCCATGGTGCCGAGGCCGCCGATCATGATGCCGAGGCTGGCGAAATTGGCGAAGCCGCACATCGCGTAGAGCATGATCAGCCGTGAGCGCGGATCGAGCGCGTCGGGACCGAGTTTGGACAGATCGACATAGGCGATCAATTCGTTCAGCACGGTCTTGGTGCCCATCAGGTTTCCCGCCGTGATCGCCTGCGGCCATGGCAGGCCCATCAGCCAGCACACCGGCGCCATCAGATAGCCGAGCAGCCGCTGCAACGAAATTTTGGCGCCGCCGATGTTGGGCAACAGGCCGAGGATCGCATTGGCGAGATAGACCAGCGCCACCAGCACCAGCAGCATCGCGATGATGTTGAGCAGAAGCTCCAGCCCGGCCGCGGTGCCCTTGACGATCGCATCCATGGTGCTGGACGCGTGCATGTCGGGTTCGACGAGCGATCCACCGGTGCGCTTGTCTGAGGTTTCCGGCACCATGATCAGGCTGACCAGGATCGCGGCCGGCGCGCCGAGCACGGAGGCGATGACGAAATGCGCCGCCGCATCCGGGATCAGCGGCGCCAGCAGCGTGGCGTAGAGCACGAGCACGGTGCCGGCGATACCCGCCATGCCGCCGGTCATGACCAGAAACAATTCGCTGCGCGTCAGCTGCGCCAGATAGGGGCGGATGAACAAAGGCGCCTCGACCATGCCGAGAAAGATGTTGGCCGCGGTCGAAAGTCCGACCGCGCCGCCGACGCCAAGCGTGCGCTCCAGAAGCCATGCCATGCCGCGCACGAGCGGCGGCAGCACGCGCCAGTAGAACAACAGCGTCGTCAGCACGCTCATCACCAGAATGATCGGCAGCGCCTGGAACGCCAGGATGAATTCCGCGCCCGGCGCCTTGAGATCGAACGGCAGCGCGCCGCCGCCGAGATAGCCGAACACGAAGGCGCTGCCGGCGCGGGAGGCGGCGGCGATGGTGCCGACGGCGTCGTTGATGGCGCCGAATGCCGTTGCCACCGGCGGCAATCTGAGCAGCGCGAGCGCGGTGACAAGCGTGACGGCAAGTCCGGTCGCCGCCTGCCGGATCGAGACCGCGCGACGATTTTCGCCGAGCATCCAGGCAAGGGCCAGTAACGCCAGTACGCCGAACGCCGATTGCAGTTGCAGCATGATCCCCAAAACTCCCACCGCGATTATGGCAGCGGGACTCCGAAGCGCAATGGTGAGCATGGCGATCGGAGCCGGCATTGCCGTTCGGCGCGATGCCGGCCGCCGTGCTCGGCGGCGCCGGCACCATCGCGATCGCGCTGTTGTGGATGAAGCTGTTCCCGACGCTGCGCGATGTGGAAAGGCTGGAGCAGGGATGGAAGTCGGTCTCGTGTCCCGGGCGCGATGCAGCGCGCAGCGATGCGTCGCAGAACCGGGACCCATCAGACAAGAAAGCATGGGCCCCGGATCAGCAGCGCACCACGCCGCAAGGGCGGCGCGCTGCGCTGCATCCGGGGCAAGAGAACCTAGCCCCGCCCGACGAACGGCATCTTGCTGGCCATCACCGTCATGAACAGCACGTTGGCGTCGAGCGGCAGGTTGGCCATATAGGCCACGGCATCGCCGACCGCCTTGGCATCCATGCGCGGTTCCGGAATCTTGCGGCCGTCGGGCTGCAGCACGCCGGCGACCATGCGGTCGGTCATTGGCGTCGCCGCATTGCCGATGTCGATTTGCCCGACCGCGATGTCATAGGCGCGGCCGTCGAGGTTGGTGGCCCTGGTCAGGCCGGTGATGGCGTGCTTGGTCGAGGTGTAGGCGGCGGAGAACGGCCGCGGCGCGTGCGCCGAGATCGAGCCGTTGTTGATGATCCGGCCGCCGCGCGGGGTCTGGTCCTTCATGATGCGGAACGCGTGCTGCGTGCACAGGAACGGCCCGGTGAGGTTGGTGTTCACCACCGCCTGCCACTGCTCGAGGCCGAGATCCTCGAAATTCACCGGCGGCGCGCCCATGCCGGCATTGTTGAACAGCACGTCGAGCCTGCCATAGGTGTTCACGACCTTGGCGAACAAGGCGGCGATCGACGCAGGATCGGTCATGTCGGCGGAAACGCACAGGCTGTTGCCGACATTGTCGCCGAGCTTCCTGGTCTCTTCCAGCATCTCCATGCGGCGCCCGGCGAGCACCACCGTAAAACCTGAATTCATCAGCGCCAGCGATGCCGCGCGGCCGACCCCGGTGCCTGCGCCGGTGACGACGGCTACTTTGTTTCCTGCCTCGGCCATGGGTTTCCTTACCTTGTCAGTTCTTGTTAGTTCTTGGCTTCTGTCTGGTTCTTGTAGGGCGGTCTCGGGATATTCTGATGCGCCGCGCGCAGCGCCGCCGACCAGCGCGAGCGCAAATCGTGGAAATAGGGCTCACCGGCCTCGATCCGGTGATTGAGATCGGCCTCGCAGGCGTCGGGGCGCACCACCAGCACGTCAATCGGCATGCCGACGCCGAGATTGGAGCGCATGGTCGAATCCATCGAGATCAGGCTGGTCTTCAGCGCCTCATAGAGTTCGACGTCGTAATGCATCGCGCGGTCCAGCACCGGCTTGCCGTATTTGTGCTCGCCGATCTGCAGGTAGGGCGTGTCGGTGGTGCATTCGATGAAATTGCCGGCGGTGTAGACCATGAACAGCCGCATCCGCGAACCCTTGATCTGGCCGCCGAACAGGAACGACACGTCGAAGCTGACATCTTCCGACTTCAACGCCGCGCCTTCGGTGGCGTGGACGCTGCGGATGGCGCGGCCGATGCGCTGCGCCGCCTGGAACATGGTCGGTGCGTTCATCAGGGTTTCGACCTCGCCGGTGTCGGGGTCTTGCAGCCCCTCGGTCAGGGTCGACAGCACCGACTGGCTGATCGCGAGATTGCCGGCGCTGGCGATCCCGATGATGCGCTCGCCGGGCTTGCTGAAAATGTGCAGCTTGCGGAAGGTCGAGACGTTGTCGAGGCCGGCATTGGTGCGGGTATCGGCGATCATGACCAGACCGTCCCGCACCAGCACGCCGCAGCAATAGGTCATTCCCAGTCCCCGAACCGTCCCGGATGATCGGCGGGAAACCAGTAGCCAATTTCAGGGGGTCATCCAACCCCAATTCTCGCAGGCGCGCGAAATGGCGGAAGCCTGCGACGGCTCGGGAATGCGGGTATTGATTAAGCAAGCGCTCTCCGGCACGCTTGCGGCTCGACAAGAACAAGAAGCTTGGGAGGCTAACATGCGCGCCAGCCGGTTGCGGGGACGATCCGTCGCATCGATTGCGTTGCTGTGTGTTTCATTGCTCGCCGCCATCCCCGCCGCCGCGCAGAAAAAGGGCGGCACCCTGCGGCTCTATCACAACGACAATCCGCCGAGCACCTCGCTGCTCGAGGAATCGACCATCGCCTCGGTGATGCCGTTCGCGGCGGTGTTCAACAACCTGATCGTGTTCGATCCTGCCAAAATCCACGAGAGCATCGAGACCGTGATCCCGGATCTGGCCGAAAGCTGGTCCTGGGATCCGACCAACACCAGACTGACCTTCAAGCTGCGGCAGGGCGTCAAATGGCATGACGGCCAGCCGTTCACCGCGAAGGATGTGCAATGCACCTGGCAGATGCTGATCGGCAAGGGCGACACCCCGGATTTTCACCGCAACCCGCGCAAGGTCTGGTACTTGAAGCTGCAGGACGTCTCGATCAACGGCGACCATGAGGCGACGTTCGAGCTCAGCGAGCCGCAGCCGAGCCTGCCGGTGCTGCTCGCCAGCGCGTTTTCAGCCGTTTATCCCTGCCATGTTCCGCAACAGGTGATGCGCACCAGGCCGATCGGCACCGGGCCGTTCAAATTCGTCGAATTCAGGCGCGGCGAATCGATCCGCCTGGTGCGCAATCCCGACTACTTCAAGAAGGACCGTCCCTATCTCGACGAGATCACGGTGAGGACGATCGACAGCCGCGCCACGCGCATGCTCGCTTTCGCGACCGGCGACTACGACATCACCTTCCCGTCGGATATCAGCGTCCCCTTGATGAAGGACCTCAAGGCGCGGGCGCCGAACGCGATCTGCGAGATCATCACCACGGGAACGCAGATCAACCTGATGGTCAATCGCGTCAACCCGCCATTCGACAATCCCGACATTCGCAAGGCGATGTCGCTGGCGCTCGATCGCAAGGCCTTCAATTCGATCCTGATGGAAGGGCTGGCGCGGCTGGGCGGGGCCATGCTGCCGAAGCCCGAGGGCGAGTGGGGCATGCCGCCGGAGATGATGTCGTCGCTGACGGGATATGGTCCCGATACCGACGGGAACATCACCGAGGCGCAGGCGATCATGCAAAAGCTCGGCTACAGCGACGCCAGGCCGCTGCAAATCAAGATCCAGACGCGGAACCTGCCGACCTATCGCGATCCCGCGGTGATCGTCGCCGACCAGCTCAAGAAGATCTACATCACAGGCGAGCTCGATATTCTCGATACGCCGCGCTGGTATGCAAGGCTTGCGAAGAAGGATTACACCATCGGGCTGAACGTCACCGGCGTCAGCGTCGACGATCCCGACGGCAATATCGTCGAGAACTATTCGTGCAAATCGGAACGCAACTATACCCAGTACTGCAATGCCGAGGTAGACCGGCTTCTCGCGACGCAATCGCGCGAACTGGACCGGCAGAAGCGGCGCAGGATCGTCTGGGACATCGAGCGCATCCTGGTCGACGACGCCGCGCGTCCGATCATCCTGCACGGCTCAGCCGGCAATTGCTGGCAGCCCTACGTCAGGAACTACAGGCCGCATGACAACAGCCAGTACAACCATCTGCGGTTCGAGGACGTATGGCTGGACAAGTGACGGCGTTATAGCCGTCATTCCGGGGCGCGCTAAAACTCCATCACCGTCATTGCGAGCCACCGGGTCGCGCGAACGCGCGCCCGATGACAGGCTCCGCGACTTGTCCGCCGTAGCTCAGCGAGCGAAGGCGGAAGCAATCCATGGCGCGGCAAACCAAGTGTGGATTGCTTCGTCGCTGGCGCTCCTCGCAATGACGACCGTTGTGGGGTTCACGACTGCGATTGCCACTGCCCCGGCCGTCCGGCCTGGTCGACCTTGACGGCGACCGTCAGCGTTTCGGTGCCGCCACCGTAACGGGTGCCGCGCACCGGTGCTGCGCCGAGATAATCGAGCCCGACCGCGACGCGGGCGTGGGCGTCGGTGGTGGAGATGGCGTTGGCGGCATCGAACCCGACCCAGCCGAGATCGGGCACGAAGGCTTCGGCCCAGGCATGGCCGGCCTGCTGGTTGACCATGCCGTCGGAGCGCAGGAAATGCCCGGACACGAACCGCGCCGGCACGCCGCCGGAGCGCGCGCAGGCGATGAAGATATGCGCATAGTCCTGGCACACGCCCCGCTTTAGCGCGAAGGCCTCCACCGCCGAGGTCCCGCTGTTGGTCGGGTCTTCGTCGAACGTCATGTGCTCGTGGATCTGCACCATCAGCGCATGCAGGAAGCCGAGTACGTCATGATCGGATTCCGAGCGCAGCTCGCGCGCGAACGTCGCCATCGCGGGATTGACTTCGGTCAGCGAGGTCGAACGCAGGAACAGGCTCGGCGGAAAACGCTCGTCGGTGCCCTTCAGCACGCCGCCGGTATCATGGGTTTCGATCAGGCCTTCGACGTTGATGGTGAGGTCGGCGACCGGACCATCGGTCAGCACATGGGTGACGTTGCCGAAAGCGTCCTCGTGCACGTCGAGCCGCGAATCGGTCGAGACGTCGATCTGCCATTCGGCGACATATTGCCCGTCATGGCTGCCTGGCGTCAGCCGCAGGATCTGGATCACGCCCGAGGCCGGCGGCGTGTAGCGATAGCTGGTGGAATGGGTAATTCGCAGGCGCATGGCGGCCGAAGTCCAACTTTGGTGTGAGCAGCGAAAACGAGCGCTAAATCAGATACTGCCTGGTGATGATCTCGCCGAGCCGTGAGTTGTCCGCGATGAATTCCTGGATGAACTCATGCACGCCATGCTGGAAGATATCGTCCATGTGGCTGTGTTCAAGCCGGTTGCGGACGCCGCGGGCGTGGCGCTGGGCGGCGCCCTGGCGGCCATAGGCGACGCCGATCTGGTCGAGATTGCGCACCAGATTGCCGTAACAGCTCGCCAGCGAACGCGGCAGCGTATCGTTCAGGATCAGGAGATCGGCGATCAGCCAGGGTTTCAGCGTCTCGCGATAGACCCAGTGATAGGCGGTCAGCGCCGACACCGAGCGCAGGATCGAGGTCCACTGGTAATAATCCAGCGGACCGCCGACATGCTCCTCCTCGGGCAGCAGCACGTGGTACTTGACGTCGAGAATGCGCGCGGTGTTGTCGGCGCGCTCCAGGTGCAGGCCGAGCCGCGAGAACCAGTAGGCATCGTTGCGCAGCATGGTCCGGTAGGCCGAGCCGTCGAACCGCAGCGAGGTTTCCTGCACGAAGCGCAGGAATTTCGCCAGCTCCTCGCGGGTCGAGGTGCCCTTGCCCCAGACTTCCCCGAGTTCGATCCAGGCCGAGTTGATGGTGTCCCACATCTCGCTGGTCAGCGCGGTGCGCACCGAGCGCGCATTGAGCCGGGCGGCCTCGATGCAGTTCCTGATCGAGGAGGGATTGGACGGCGAGAACGACAGATACTCGACGACATTTGGCTCGTTGGCCTCCTGATAGACCTGATAGAAGCCGGCGCTGACGCCGGCGGTGAGCAGCGCGGAATCCCATTCATTGGTTTTGCCGGTATAGGCAGCCGGCAGCGCGGTCACGCGCAGGGTCGCATCGATGGTGCGCGCGAGATATTCCGCCCGCTCCACGTAACGGGCGAGCCAGTACAGGTTTTCGGCGGTGCGCGACAGCATAAGGCGTATTCGCTCTCTACTCGTCCAGTATCCAGGTGTCCTTGGTGCCGCCGCCCTGGCTGGAATTGACCACCAGCGAGCCTTCCTTCAGCGCCACCCGGGTCAGCCCGCCCGGCACGATGGTGGTGTGCTTGCTGCCGGTCAGCACGAAGGGACGCAGATCGACATGGCGCGGCGCAAGGCCCGTGGCGGTGCAGGTCGGGCAGGTCGAGAGCGCCAGCGTCGGCTGGGCGATGAAACCCTCGGGCTCGCGTTTCAGCTTGTCGCGGAACGCCTCGATGGTCGCTTTGGTCGCGGCAGGTCCAATCAGCATGCCGTAGCCGCCGGAGCCGTGCACTTCCTTCACCACGAGTTCGCCGAGATTGTCGAGCACGTAGGCGAGATCCTTCGGCTCGCGGCAGCGCCAGGTCTGCACATTCTTCAGGATCGGTTGTTCGCCGAGATAGAATTTCAGGATCTCCGGCATGTAGGAATAGATCGCCTTGTCGTCGGCGATGCCGGTGCCGACCGCGTTGGCCAACGTGATGTTGCCGGCCGCATATGCCGACATCAGCCCGGGCACGCCAAGCGCGGAATCCGGGCGGAAGGTGAGGGGGTCGAGGAAATCGTCGTCGACCCGGCGGTAGATGACGTCGACGCGTTTCAGGCCCTCGGTGGTCCGCATGAACACTTCATCGTTCCTGACGATGAGGTCGCGGCCTTCCACCAGCTCGATGCCGAGCTTGTCGGCCAGGAAAGAGTGTTCGTAGTAGGCGGAATTGAAGACGCCGGGCGTCATCAGTGCGACCGTCGGCTCGGCAGCGGCATTCAGCGGCGCTACCGAGCGCAACGCCGACAGCAGTTCATTCGGATACCGCTCCACCGGCGCGACGCGATGGCGGGCGAACATGTCCGGAAACAGCCGCATCATGATTTCGCGGTTTTCCAGCATGTAGGACACGCCGGATGGCGTGCGCACGTTGTCCTCCAGCACGATGAAGTTTTCGGCGTCGACCCGGATGATGTCGATGCCGGCGATGTGGACATAGACGTCGTGCGGCACGTGCTGGCGGTTCATCTCCGGGCGGAACACCGGGTTCTGGAAGATCAGGTCTTCGGGGATGATATTGGCGCGCAGGATATCGCGGCCGTGATAGATGTCGCGCAGGAACATGTTGAGCGCGCGCACCCGCTGCTTCAGGCCGCTTTCGAGCAGGATCCATTCCCGGGCCGACATGATTCGCGGGATCACGTCGAAGGGGATCAGCCGCTCCTGGGCCTCGGCGTCGCCATGGATCGCGAAGGTGATCCCGATCCGGCGGAACAACAGCTCCGCTTCCTGGCGGCGATATTCCAGCGCGTCCGGCGGCGTCTCCTTCAGCCAGCGGGAGAGCTCCTGATAGGCCGGGCGGAGGTCGCCACCCAGGCCATTCATTTCATCGAATGCGACCGGCATGGAATCCGACTGTCTTTCAAAGCCATGCGACACAGTGCATGACTTGACAGGATGGTAGCAAGGGCCGGGCCAGCGCGATATGCAAGGGCTGGTGGCATTTGCTATGGGTGCTGGACGATGCTGCCCGAAAAACTGGCTGCCGGGTGCCTGTTTCGGCGGCAAAACCTCGTGACTTCAAGGCGCCGCCTCGGCAATGTCACGGGACAGGTGAGGAGAGGCTATGAGCGAGATCGTCACGGCGGGAATCCTGGTCATTGGTGACGAGATCCTGTCCGGCCGGACCAAGGACAAGAACATCGGCTTCATCGCCGAGTACCTCACCAATATCGGCATCGACCTCAAGGAAGTGCGCGTGGTCGCCGACGACGCGGCCGATATCATCGCGGCGCTCGATGCGCTGCGGCATCGTTACACCTACGTCTTTACCACCGGCGGCATCGGGCCGACCCATGACGACATCACCGCCGACAGCGTCGCCAAAGCGTTCGGCGTCGGCATCGATCATCACCCCGAGGTGGTGGCGCGCTTCAAGGAGCGGTTCCAGAATCCGGGTGAGCTGAACGAGGCGCGGCTGCGCATGGCGCGGATCCCCGACGGCGCCGAACTGATCCAGAGCGCCACCATCCTTGCGCCCGGCTTCAAGATCGGCAACGTCATCGTCATGGCCGGGGTGCCCTCGATCATGCAGGCGATGATGGACATCGTCTCGCCCAAGCTGAAATCCGGCGTGCGCATGCTGTCGGAATCGGTGCGCGCCAATGCGCGGGAGGGCGACATCGGCGGGCCGTTGCGCGAAATCGCCAACGCGCATCCCGACACCATCATCGGCAGCTATCCGTTCCAGGACGAGGACAAGAAGCCGAACACCAATCTGGTCGTGCGCTCCCGCGATCCGGAAAAGCTCGGCGCGGCGATGGCCGCGGTCAAGGAGATGCTGGCGGGGCTGAACGTGATCCGCTAGCGGATCATGGTCCAGTTGCGAGCGCGGCGACGCAATCAGGAAAATGCAGGAGAAAAGTATGGCGGCGGAAGCTCCGGAACTGAGCGCGCAGGAGCGGGCGGGAAAAGCCTTTCCGGTCTCATGGGACCAGTTTCACCGGGATTGCCGGGCGCTGACCTGGCGGCTCAACGAGGTCGGGCCGTTTCATGCGGTGATCGCGATCACCCGCGGCGGCCTGGTGCCGGCGGCGATCGTCGCCCGCGAGCTCGGCGTGCGCGTCATCGATACCGTCTGCATCGCGGTCTACGACCACACCAAGCAGGGCGACCTGAAGGTGTTGAAGGGAATCTCCGCTGACACCGCCGCGCTTGGCGGCGGCACCGGCAAGGGACTGTTGATCGTCGACGATCTCGTCGACACCGGCACAACCGGACGGCTGGTCCGCCAGATGCTGCCGGACGCGCATTTCGCAACGGTCTATGCCAAGCCGATGGGACGTCCGCTGGTCGATACCTTCATCACCGAAGTGTCGCAGGACACCTGGATCTTCTTCCCCTGGGATACCGCGCTGTCGTTCCAGCCGCCGATCCGCGACGGCGCGGCGTGATTTAGCCGCGTCATTGCGAGCCACCGGGTCGCGCGAACGCGCGCCCGATGACAGGCTCCGCGAAGCAATCCATCGCGCGGCAAAATGGATTGCTTCGTCGCTAACGCTCCTCGCAATGACGCTTGTGGCGAATAGTCGGGCCTTCTTATGCCTTTGCAAAACCGCGTCACGCCACAAGGCGACATCATCGCCACCTCGCATCGCGGCCTGTTCACCGGCAACCGCGGCATCATCCATGATCCCGCGACCAGGACGCTGCTCAGGAAACGCTGGTCCAGCCCGGCATGGATCACCTGCGTCTGCGAATTCAGGGGCCGGTGGCGGAAAGTGATGAGCGGCCGCAGTTGGACCGAACTGTTCTTTCTGGATGAAGCGACCGCGCTCGCGGCCGGCCACCGCCCGTGCTTCTTCTGCCGCCGCGACGACGCCAACCGTTTTCGCGCGGCGTGGGAGCAGGGCAACGGCGTGGCCAATGTTCGCGCCCGGCAAATGGACGCCGTGTTGCATCGGGAGCGGCTCGATCGCGGCAGGAAGCGGCTGCATCCGCTGCCGATGCCGCTCGGCGAATTGCCCGATGGCGCGATGGTGCAGGCGGCAGACGACAGTTTTCTGATGGTGCGGGGAAGGGCGGTGTTGTGGTCCCCGGCCGGCTATCGCGAAGCTGAGCGCGCGATCGAGAATGCGATGCTGCTGACGCCGCCTTCGACCTTGGGGGCGCTGGATGCGGGATATCGCCCGGTGCTGCATCCGAGCGCTGTGACGTAAATATCAAAGCTCGTCATTCCCCGATGTGCAATTGCACATCGTGGATGCGCCGCGCGCCCGTCGGGCAAATCACCGCCCGTCGGGCAAATCGGTGTCCAGCCCTGTTTCGAAAAATATTCCACTTTGCTCGTCGGGCAAATCATCTCTACAAGCTCGCGCCATCCTGTCCCGAAAAGAGGGGCGTTGGCCATCGTCACGAACGTTGGGACGGGTTGCGGTGGACGCGGCGGCGTCGGCGTGAAGCGAAATCGCAGGGCGGGTTTCCCGTGAGCGGTCATCCTTCATGCAGACGAACGACGATGCAGCGTACGGCAAAACCGTGTGGTCCTGGCACCCGTTGCTGGTGTCAAGTCGGCGAAGGCAAAGTCGGCCCAACCGGGCGCGGACATGCCGTCAATTCGCCGACGACGGTGACAAGACGAATTCGTCGCCGGGGAGAGCGCGGCATAAGACGTAAAACCATTGCGCAGGGAAGGCCGGAGGCCCCGGCTGATACCTGTATGCTCGTGTGCGCACTTTTTGCACATCTTGCACACGAGACCGCGGGTGCCAGCCAGCACCCGGCCTTCCCTGCGCCCTCTATTTGAAGAGGGCGGAGATTTCGACAACAACCCGGACGCATCGCGCTGCGGGAACATAAATGCATGTCATGAGGCCGTCATTGCGAGCGCAGCGAAGCAATCCATTCTTTCTTTACGCGGCGAAGATGGATTGCTTCGCTGCGCTCGCAATAACGGCGCTTGAAAGCGCCTCGCACTCACCCCAACCGTTGCCGCGCCAGCTTCGCGCCCGCGCCGAGCGCCATCAGTTTCGCTTCGGCGATATCCCGGCGCATCGGTGCCATGCCGCAGTTCGTCGTCGCGACGATGTTGCTCCTCGGCACGAATTTCGCGACCTGCTCGATCACCCGGACGACGTCTTCGGCGGTCTCGATCGTGTCGCTGGCGACATCGATCACGCCGGCCTGCACGATCTTGCCGGTGAGCAGGCCGAGCAGATCGAGCGGCACGCGCGAATTGCGGCATTCGATCGCGACCTGCTGGATCGGGCTTTTGGCGATCGCCGGAAAAATATCCTCATATTGCCGCCACTCAGCTCCGAGCGTCGCCTTCCAGTCGGTGTTGGCCTTGATGCCGTAGCCGTAGCAGATGTGCACGGCGGTGGCGCTGGTCAGGCCCTCGGCGGCGCGCTCCAGCGCCTTGATGCCCCAGTCGGAGACCTCGTCCATGTAGACGTTGAAGGCGGGCTCGTCGAACTGGATCATGTCGACGCCGTCGGCCTGCAAGGCGCTGGCTTCCTCGTTCAACAGTTCGGCGAAGGCGAACGCCATCTTGACGCGGTCGCCGTAATATTTGTCGGCGATGGTGTCGATGATGGTCATCGGGCCGGGCAGGGTGAATTTCAGCTTGTGCGCCGTGTGGGCGCGGGCGACGCGGGCCTCGTCGGCATGGACGCGGCCCTTGAGCTTCAGCGGCGCCACCACCTGGGGCACCATCGCCTTGTAGCGGTCCTTTCGAATGCCCATCTCGACCTTGTGGGCGAAGTCGATGCCCTCGATCTTCTCCAGAAAGCCGTGCACGAAATGCTGGCGGGCCTGCTCGCCCTCGGTGACGATATCGACGCCGGCGTCCTCCTGCAGTTTTATCGCCAGGATGGTGGCGTCGCGCTTGGCGCGGGCGAGCTCATCACCCTTCGACTTCCAGGGTGCCCACAGCGTGTTGGGCTCGGCCAGCCATTCCGGCTTCGGCAAGGAGCCGGCGATCGTCGTTGGAAACAGCATGGGGCCTCCCGGTCGGTTCTGATTGAGCGCCTGTCTGCCATGTCCTATGATCGAGGTACAGAACAACAAAGGTCGCTTTTCGCCCGGCCGGTTCCGGTCCATCTAAACCCTGGCTTGATCGGGAGTTCAGTCGTCAGCTCCAATCACCGTCAGGAATTGACCAGCCCCGGATATCGCCATCGCTTCGGGGCCACGATAATCGGCCTGCGGCCGCAGGTGCAGGCGGGGCTTTCGATCGGCAAATTCGTCAAGGAGCCGTTCGAGGAGGAGCGCGGCGCAACATGTTCGGGCAGAAGGCGAAGGAACTGGCGGGGCGCAAATAACAATCGGTTGTCATTCCGGGATGCGCCACTTGGCGCAGGCTATGATGTGCAATTGCACATCAGAGAATCCATAACCACGATCGGGAGTATGGATTCCGGGCTCGCGCTTTGCGCGCCCCGGAATGACGAAAGTGCAATTAATCGCGCGTAGCGCAGACAACAAAGGAAACCCCATGATCGAATTCTTCTTCGACTGCTCCAGTCCGTGGACCTATCTCGCTTTCCACAACATCCAGCCGATCGCAAACGAGTTCGACGTCGAGATTTCATGGCGGCCGATCCTGGTCGGCGGCATCTTCAATACCGTCAACCCCAGCGTCTACGCCGCGCGCGAGGCGCCGGTGCCGCTGAAGGCGCGTTACCAGAAGAAGGACCTGGCCGACTGGGCGCGCTCGGCCGGCCTTGCGATCAGGATGCCGCCTTCGGTGTTTCCGGTGAACAGCGTCAAGGCGATGCGCGGCTGCATCTGGCTCGGCCGCGAGCTGGTGCCGTTCGCGCGCGCGGTGTTCGAGACCTATTGGGGCGGCGACAAGGATATCTCGCAGGACGCGGTGCTGACTGAGATCTGCAAAAGCGTCGGCGTCGATCCGCGAGAGTTCTTCGCAGGCATCGGCGCGCAGGCGATCAAGGACCAGCTCAAGGCGAACACCGAGGAAGTCGTGGCGCGTGGCGGCTTCGGCTCGCCGACCATCTTCATCGACCAGACCGACATGTATTTTGGCAATGACCGGATGCCGCTGATCCGCGAGGCGCTGGCGCGGCGAACAGCGAGCGCCGCCTGATGCCGAAGGCCGTCGTCTGCCGCGCGTTCGGTCCGCCCGAAAACCTGCGGCTGGAAAGCTTTGCCGCCGCGCCGCTTGGGCCGGGGCAGATTCGCGTCGCCATTCGTGCTGCCGGGATCAATTTTCCCGACATCCTGATGGCCGCTGGCGAATACCAGCTCAAGCCGCCATTTCCGTTCACGCCCGGCGTGGAGGCTGCCGGCGACGTGATCGAGGTGAAGGATGCGAACGGCGTCGCGATCGGCGACCGGGTGATCGTCAAGATGCGGCACGGAGCCTATTCTGATCAAGCCGTCGTCACGCCCTCGCAGCTCACGCCGCTGCCGTCGACCTTCGACTACGCCGAGGGGGCGACGTTCCTTGCCGGACACGGCACGGCCTATCATGCGCTGATCGACCGCGGCCAGCTTCAACCGGGCGAAGTGCTGCTGGTGCATGGCGCCGGCGGCGGCGTCGGCCTGGCGGCGGTCGAGATCGGCAAGATGCTGGGGGCCACCGTGATCGCGGCGGCGTCATCCGAGGCAAAGCTCGCGGCCGCCAGGGCGCGGGGCGCCGATCATCTCCTGCGCTACGACCGCGAGCCGTTCCGCGACGCGGTGAAACGCATCACCGGCGGGCGCGGCGCCGATGTGGTGTTCGATCCCGTCGGCGGTGAGGTGTTCGAGAACAGCATGCGCTGTATCAACTGGGGCGCGCGGCTTTTGATCATCGGCTTCACCGGCGGCATCGGGCTCGCCCGCACCAATCTGTTGCTGATCAAGGGCGCGAGCGTGCTCGGCGTCCGCGCCGGCGAAGCGGTGCGAAAGAACCCGGCGCTCGGCGCCGTGCGGTTGAAGGCCTTGCTGGAATGGGCGGAGGCCGGAAAGATCCGCCCGAACGTCTCGCACCGGCTGCCGCTGGAAGACTATGCGCCGGCGATGCGGCTCCTGATCGACCGCAAGGCGATCGGACGGGTGGCGCTGATGATGGGGTGACCGAGTCGTCATTCCGGGATGGTGCGTCAGCACCAGACCCGGAATCTCGAGGTTCCGGGTTCGATGTCATCGGGCCGCGCTTCGCGCGGACCCGGTGGCATCGCCCCGGAATGACTGCTTCGCAGTCACTCATACTCCCGCTCCTGCCACCACGGAAAATAATCCGGCATGTCGCTCGACACCTTGTCCTTGAACACCGCCGGGCGCTTTTCCAGGAACGACACCACGCCTTCTTTCACGTCCTCGGAGCGGCCGCGGGCGTAGATGCCGCGGCTGTCGACCTTGTGGGCTTCCATCGGATCGTCGGCGCCGAGCATGCGCCACATCATCTGCCGGATCAGCGCCACCGAGACCGGCGCGGTCTTGGCGGCGATTTCCTTCGCCAGCGCCCGCGCGGTCGGCAGCAATTCGTCCGGCGGCACCACCTTGCTGACGAGGCGGCCGGCGAGCGCCTCCTGTGCCGGAAACACCCGGCCGGTGTAGCACCATTCCAGCGCCTGCGAGATGCCGACGATGCGCGGCAGGAACCAGCTCGAGGCGGCCTCGGGCACGATGCCGCGCTGGGAGAACACGAAGCCGAAGCGGGCGGCCTCGCTGGCGATGCGGATATCCATCGCCAGCTGCATGGTGACGCCGATCCCGACCGCCGGCCCGTTCACCGCCGCGATCACCGGCTTCAGGCATTTGAAGATGCGCAAGGTCAACTGGCCGCCGCCGTCGCGCACCTGGGGATCGCTGTAGTCGACGGCGCCGCTGGCCAGCCGCTTCACCGGTCCGCGCCGCGCGTCGCGATCAAACGTGTTGGCGCCGGAGGAGAGATCAGCGCCGGCGCAGAACCCGCGCCCCGCGCCGGTGACGATGATGGCGCGGATGTCGTCGTCCCTGTCGGCCGCATCGAAGGCGTCGATCATTTCCTGCTGCATGGTGCCGTTGAAGGCGTTGAGCTTGTCGGGCCGGTTCAGCGTGATCGTCAGAATCTGTTCGGCAACCTCATATTTGATCGTCTCATACGCCATTGGGGGAGTTCCTTCCTGCTGTACGTTTTGTTGATGACTTCCAATCCGTCATTCCGGGGCGCGAGCAAAACGAGCGAACCGGAATCCATAACCACGATCGGGAGTATGGATTCCGGGCCTGCGCCAAGAGGCGCATCCACGATGTGCAATTGCACATCGGGGAATGACAGAGAGAGGCTATTTCTTCGGCGGCGTGGGCCACGGCCGTTGCGGGCCGCGCAGGCCCTCGAAGGCCTTGGCCATGGCGAGCACGCCGATGTCGTCGAAGCGGCGGCCGATGATCTGCACGCCGATCGGAAAGCCGTGTCTGTCGTAGCCGCCATTGATCGAGGCCGCCGGGTTTTCCGACATGTTCCACGGCACGGTGTAGCAGATGTGCTCGAAAGGCTTTGCGGGGTCGTTGAGCGGGGCGGCGAACTCGGCCGGAAAATTCACCACCGGCGATACCGGCGAAATCACGTAATCATGATCGCAGAACAATTTGGCGGCCGCGGCGCGGATCGCCATGGTCTGGTTGAACCCCCTGACGACATCGACGCCCGACAGTTTTGCACCGGCCTCCGCCCATTTGCAGATATAGGGCAGCGCCTTGGCGCGTTCGTCCGGCGTCAGCATGGAAAGGTCCGACCACATCCGCGCACGCCAGAAATTGTCGAGCCCGTCGAGCATTTCGCGCGTCAGCACGCCATCGACTTCGGTGACGACGGCGCCGGCCGCCTCGAACGCCGTGGCGGCCTTGACGGCGACCTCGCGGACTTCCTTCTCCAGCGCCTGGCCGACGCCGAGGTCGAGCATCAAGCCGATGCGCAGCTTGCGCGGCGATTTTTCCAGCGCCTTCCAGTTGATCTCATGCGCCGGCAGGCTCATGCCGTCGCGGCGGTCGGGGCGCGACAGCACGCTCATCATCAAGGCGGCGTCGTCCACGGTGCGCGTCATCGGTCCGGCGACCCGGCCGACATAGGGCGGATCGATCGGAATTCGTCCAAGGCTCGGCTTGAGCGCCACCAGCCCGCACCAGCAGGCCGGCAGCCGCAGCGAGCCGCCGATGTCGGTGCCGAGATGCAGCGGACCGTACCCGGCGGCGGCGGCGGCGCCCGCGCCGGAACTCGAGCCGCCGGGATTCTTGCTGAGATCCCAGGGATTGCGGGTGAGGGGATGAAAGCTCGACAGGCCCGACGACAGCATGCCGTAATCCGGCATGGTAGTCTTGGAGAAGATCACCGCGCCGGCTTCGCGCAGCCGCGCCGCGGGCGGCGCATCGACGGCAGAGGGCACCAGCTTGACGCTGGCCGCGCCAAGCGGCACCGGCTGGCCCTTGGTCGCGATATTGTCCTTGATGGTGACGGGAACGCCGTCCAGCGTGCCCATCGGCTCGCCCTCTTGCCAGCGATCGGTCGAGGCCCTGGCGACGGCGCGCGCGCCGTCGGGATCGAACGCATAGAGCGCCTTGATATGCGGCTCCCACACCGCGACATGCGCCAGCACCTCTTCCAAGACTTCCGACGGCGAGAACTGCTTGGCGCGATAGCCTGCCAACAGGTCGAGGGCGCTGAGGTCGTGCAGCGACGTGACCGCTTGCTTGCTCGCTGGTTTATGCATGGGCCCCTGCCGGCAGACGGGTTTCGATGATGCGCGCGAACATGCTGGCGCCAACAGGCAGGATCTTGTCGTCGAGGATGTAGCCGGGATTGTGCACCGGCACCGAGCCGTCATGGCCGATCCAGAAATAGGCGCCGGGCACCGCGTGCAGCATGTCGGAAAAATCCTCGCTGCCCATCTTCGGCTGCGTCCGGGTGATGACCTTCGCCGGGTCGACCACGGTGCGCGCGACCTGCTCGACCACCCTGGACTGCTCTTCCTGGTTCACCAGCACGCTGAACGTATCGCGAATATCGGCCACGATCTCGACATGGAAGGCGCTCGCCATGCCGGCGCAGAGCGCGCGCATCCGCTCCCGGATCAGCGCGCGCACCTCGTCGGAAAAGGCGCGGACGGTGCCGCACAGCCTGGCGTCGCCGGGGATCACGTTGTAGGCGGAGCCTGAGTGAAACTGGGTGATCGAGACCACCGCCGCCTGCAGCGGATCGACGTTGCGGCTGACGATGGTCTGCAGCGCCTGTCCGAGCGTCATCGCGATCACGATCGGGTCCTTCGAGCGCTCGGGCATCGCGCCATGCGCGCCATAGCCGTTGATGGTGATGTCGAAGAAATCGGCGCCGGCCATCGCCGGTCCGGGAAGGATCGCGATCTCGCCATGGTTCAGGTCGGGCGCGTTATGCAGCCCATAGACCTCGTCGCAGGGGAATTTCTCGAACAGCCCGTCCTTGATCATGGCGCGGGCGCCGCCGAGGCCTTCTTCCGCCGGCTGGAAGATGAAATGCACGGTGCCGTCGAAATTGCGCGTCTCCGCGAGATAACGCGCGGTGCCGAGCAGCATGGTGGTATGGCCGTCATGACCGCAGCCGTGGAAGCGGCCCGGGATGGTCGAGCGCCATCTCAAATTGGTGTTCTCCTCCATCGGCAGCGCGTCCATGTCGGCGCGGAGCCCGATGCGCCTGCCGCCGGCGCCTTTGCCCTTGAGCACGCCGACCACGCCGGTGCCGCCGAGGCCGCGATGCACCTCGATGCCCCATTGCGTTAGCTTGTCGGCGACGATGCCGGAGGTGCGCACTTCCTCGAAGCCGATCTCGGGATGGGCGTGCAGATCCCTGCGGATCGCGGTCAGTTCCTCGGCATAGCTGTCGATGCGGTCGATGGTGGGCATGTCTGTTTATCCCGTTGAGCGTGACTGGGTGGTCGGGGTGAAGGCCGGGCCGTTCGGCTTGATGCGGACACCCGGCCGCAGCCGGGTCCAGGGC
>NZ_JBAVNZ010000235.1:0-7563 GCF_049691595.1 Bradyrhizobium sp. | reverse complement strand
GGATTGGTGTCCGCCGGTGCGCCCGCGGCGGCCGGCGGCGGCACGTCATCGGCAGGTTCGGCGGTGTCGTTCTGGATCTGCTTTTCCATCGTGCGCAGCTTGGCGACGTTCTTCTGGTGCTGGTCGTAGGTCTCGGTAAAGGCGTGGCCGCCGCTGCCATCGGCGACGAAGAACAGGTCGCGGGTGCGCGCCGGATTGGCGGCTGCCTCCAGCGAGGCGCGGCCGGGATTGGCGATCGGCCCGGGCGGCAGGCCGTCGATCACATAGGTATTGTAAGGCGACGGCTGCTGAATTTCGGAGCGCCTGATCGGCCGGCCCAGCGTTCCCTTGCCGCCAACCAGCCCGTAGATAATGGTCGGATCGGACTGCAGCCTGATCCGCTGTCGCAGGCGATTGACGAACACCGCGGCGACGCGGCTGCGCTCGTCGGCCTTGCCGGTTTCCTTCTCGACGATGGACGCCAGGATGACGAGCTGCTCGGGCGACTTGAGCGGCACGTCGGGATTGCGGCGTTCCCAGATTTCCGCAAGCACGCGCTTCTGCGTCTGTTGCATGCGCTGGACGACCTGATCACGCATGGTGCCGCGCGGAAATTTGTAGGTCTCCGGCAGCAAGGTGCCTTCGCGCGGTATCTCGCGAACCGTTCCGGCGAAGATATCGCTATCGGAAAGACGCGCCACGATCTGTTCGGAGGTCAGGCCTTCGGGAATGGTGACGGCGTGCTGCACCACCTTGCCTTCGACGATGGTGCCGATGACGTCGCGCAGGCTGGCATTCTTCGGAAACGCGTACTCGCCGGGCTTCAGGTCCGAGCTCGCCTTCAATGCCAGCACGCTGCCAATGAACAGCCAGGGATTGACGTCGATCACGCCCTCGCGCTGCAAGGTGTCGGCGATGTCCCTCTTTCCGGCCCGCGCCGGAATGTTGACGATCTTGTCCTCGCGCAGCGGACCCGGCGTCTCCAGGATCTGCCTGCCGTAATAATAAACGGTGCCCGCACCGATCATCAGAATAACGAGAATGGTGATGATGGCATTGCCGACCACGACGAACGGATTGCGGGCACGTTCCGACCGCTTCGGCGGCGGCGGCAACTGCTCGGGCTCCAGCGCCGCGCGCGGGCTCCGTGGTGAAATGGGCGGCCTCTCACTCATCGATGCAACCTGAATCCTGCCGGTTCAATCGTTGGCCCGACAAACCCCTGCCCGGCCAATCGCACACGCCCGCACCTAGAAGTCATCGCCGAATACGGCAAAACGGTGGAGTGAATATCAACACCTGCTAGTTTGCCACGCGCTGCACGATCACGGAAGCGTTGGTGCCCCCGAAACCGAACGAATTGGACAGCGCGACATTGATCTCGCGCTTGCGCGGCGTATGCGGCACGAGATCGATCGCCGTTTCCACCGACGGATTGTCGAGATTGATGGTCGGCGGCGCGACGTTGTCCCGGATCGCGAGAATGCTGAAAATCGCCTCGATCGCGCCGGCCGCGCCGAGCAGATGCCCGGTCGACGATTTGGTCGACGACATCGAAGCTCTGGACGCCGCATTGCCGAGCAGCCGCTCCACCGCACCGAGTTCGATCTCGTCACCGATCAGCGTCGAGGTTCCGTGCGCGTTGATGTAGTCGACGTCCGACGGCGTGATGCCGGCGCGCTTGACGGCGGCGGCCATGCTGCGGAATCCGCCGTCGCCGCCCGGCGCCGGCGAGGTGATGTGATAGGCGTCGCCGGACAGCCCGTAGCCAACCACTTCGGCGTAGATTTTCGCGCCGCGCTTTTTCGCGTGCTCATATTCCTCGAGCACCACGATGCCGGCGCCCTCGCCCATCACGAAACCATCGCGATCCCGGTCGTAGGGACGCGACGCTTTTTCCGGCGTTTCGTTGAAGCCGGTCGACAGCGCCCGCGCGGCGCAAAATCCGGCCATGCCGATCCGGCAAATCGGGGATTCCGTCCCGCCCGCGACCATCACGTCGGCATCGCCGAGCGCGATCAGCCGGCTGGCGTCGCCGATCGCATGCGCGCCGGTCGAGCACGCCGTCACCACCGAATGATTGGGACCCTTGAGGCCGTGCTCGATCGAGACATATCCCGACGCCAGGTTGATCAGGCGGCCCGGAATGAAGAACGGCGACACCTTGCGCGGGCCCCGCTCCTTCAGAAGGATCGCCGTATCGGCAATACCGGACAGGCCGCCGATCCCGGAGCCGATCAGGGTGCCGGTCGCGCATTTGTCTTCTTCGGTCGCGGGATGCCAGTCGGCATCGTCGAGCGCCTGGCGCGCCGCGCACATCGCGAAGATGATGAAGTCATCGACCTTGCGCTGGTCCTTCGGCTCCATCCAGTGGTCGGGATTGAAGGTGCCGTCGGTGCCGTCGCCGCGCGGGACCACGCAGGCGATCCGGCTGGTCAGGTCCGAGACTTCGAAGGTCTCGATCTTCCTGGCGCCGCTGCGGCCGCCCAGGATACCCGCCCACGTTGTGTCAACGCCGCAGCCGAGCGGCGTAACCATGCCCAGCCCCGTGACGACAACCCGTCTCATGTCAAAAACTCCGGCCCGATATCCGCGGTGCATGACAAGAAACCGGGGGACCGTTCGGCAACGGCCCGTCCGGCTTCGTCAGCACCTGCGGGGGGCGTCAGCTTTTTGCGTTCTTTTCAAGAAACTTCGTCGCGTCGCCGACGGTCAAAATCGTCTCCGCGGCGTCGTCGGGAATTTCGCAACCGAACTCTTCTTCGAATGCCATCACGAGCTCGACGGTGTCGAGACTGTCGGCGCCAAGGTCATCGATGAAACTTGCATTGTCGACCACCTTGTCGGGTTCGACACCGAGGTGCTCGACCACAATCTTCTTAACCCGCTCGCCAATCTCGCTCATCATTCAACCTCGTGCTTGTTCCATTGGACCCGACCCCAAGACGATACGAGCCATCGTGGTCGTTTAGCTTCCTTTGCAATCGCGCATAGTCTTGATTCGGCCCGGTCGTAGCCGACTAAGTCCCGGCGAACGGCAGGCGTTGCCCCCCGCCAATATACAGGGATTCAAAATCCTGCAATGGCGTTCTTTGCCCATCCGATGCAGGTTCGGTTACCATACTTCCAAAGCCTTGACTACAAGCCTCAAGCGGCCATCGCAAACCGCCTGTCGCCGCATCGACGGGCCGGTAAGGGGCTCAAATCATGGCCATTCCGCCATTGACGTGAATCGTCTGTCCGGTGACGTAGGCAGCCTCATTGGAGGCGAGATAGACCGCCGCCGCGGCGACATCTTCCGGGGTCCCCAGCCGCGCCGCAGGAACCTTCGACAGGATCGCCTCACGCTGCTTGTCATTGAGCGCGTCGGTCATCGGCGTCTTGATGAAACCGGGCGCGATGCAATTGGCGGTCACGTTGCGCTTGGCGTATTCGGCGCCCAGCGTCTTGATCAGCCCGATGATCCCGGCCTTCGATGCGGTGTAATTGGCCTGCCCGGGATTGCCGGTGACGCCGACGATCGAGGTGATCGCGATGATGCGGCCGAAGCGCCTGCGCATCATCAATTTGGTGGCGGCGCGGGCGAGGCGGAAGGTCGCGGTCAGGTTGATCCTGATGACGTCATCCCAGTCCTCGTCGCGCAATTGCACGAACAGGTTGTCGCGGGTGACGCCGGCATTGGCGACGAGAATATCGACCTGGCCCATGGCGGCTTCCGCCGCCGGCACCAGCGCTTCAACCTCGGTGCTGTCAGAGAGATTGCACGGCAGCACGTGAACCCGCTCGCCGAGCCTGGCCGCAACAGCGTCCAGCACCTCGCGGCGCGTGCCCGAGATCGAAACCGTCGCACCCTGCGCATGCAGCGCCTGCGCGATCGCGCCGCCGATGCCGCCGGTCGCGCCGGTCACCAGCGCCGTCCTCCCCGTCAAATCGAACATCACATCTCCTCTCGGCCGCTCACGCCGAAGCCGCCAATGCGTCCTTTGCCGCGGCGATATCGCCGGGGCCGCCCACCGAAACGCCTACCGCGCCGTCGGCGATGCGCTTGACCAGCCCGCTCAGTACCTTGCCGGCGCCGATTTCGAAAAACCGCGTGACGCCTTGGCCCGCCATGTAGGCCACCGACTCGCGCCAGCGCACCGTGCCCGTGACCTGCTCGACCAGGCGGCGGCGGATTTCATCGGGATCGGTGATCGCCACCGCCAGCACGTTCGATACCAGCGGCGAGGCCGGCCGCCTGATCGTGACATCGGCCAGCGCCTTCGCCATCGCATCGGCGGCGGGCTGCATCAGCTTGCAATGGAACGGCGCCGATACCGGCAGCAACATCGCGCGCCTGGCGCCCTTGGCCTTGGCGATTTCCACCGCGCGATCGACGGCCGCCTTGTCGCCGGAGACGACCACCTGCCCGCCGCCATTGTCATTGGCGGCCTGGCAAACCTGCCCCTGCGCCGCTTCGGTGGCGACCGCCACCGCCGCCTCGTAATCCAGACCGAGCAGCGCGGCCATCGCGCCGGCGCCGACCGGCACGGCCTTCTGCATCGCAAGCCCGCGGATGCGCAAGAGGCGCGCGGTGTCGATGATGCTGAGGCTGCCGGCCGCCGCCAGCGCCGAATATTCGCCAAGCGAATGCCCGGCGACGAAGGCGGCATCCCGTCCGACCGAAAAGCCGGCCTCGGTCTCCAAAACGCGCAGGGTCGCGAGCGACACCGCCATCAGCGCCGGCTGGGCGTTTTCGGTGAGCTGCAGGGTTTCCGCCGGGCCGTCCCAGATCACCGCGGTCAGCTTTTCGCCGAGCGCCGCATCGACCTCGTCGAACACGGCGCGCGCCGCCGCAAAGGCCTCGGCGAGCGCCTTGCCCATACCGACCGCCTGCGAACCCTGCCCCGGAAAAGTGAATGCTGCCGTCATCGGCGCTCCCTGAACGTCCCAAATCCCTTTAGAGATTTGCGCCGAAAGACACTGCGGGGGACGGTGATGTCAAGCCGCCGGGCGGTTCCCGGCTTTTTTCCTGCCGTTTCAGCGGCCGTTTTCCTTTGGGCTTTCGCTTGCCTTGGCCCCGAAAACCCTTATAACCCGCGCCATCCGTGGATCCCGGCCGGGAGCTGAACGGACGGTCTCAGCAATCTCACCTTTTTGGCGATGTTGATGTGACAGGGCCAGTCGGCCCGTCGTCCCGTGCTCCCGCCTTCTGAGCATTATCGAGTCCTTTCCGAAGGTCTCGAAGGGCTTGCCGCCGGGAACCGCGTCAACACAGGAAAGGACACCCATGCCGCTTTATGAGCATGTCTTTCTCGCGCGTCAGGATGCGAGCACCCAGCAGGTCGAAGAACTGACCACCCAGATGACCGGCATCGTCGCGCAGGCGGGCGGCAAGGTCACCAAGACCGAGAACTGGGGCGTGCGTTCCCTCACCTACCGCATGAACAAGAACCGCAAGGCCCATTTCGTGCTGATGAACATCGACGCTCCCTCCGCGGCGGTCTCCGAGATCGAGCGGCAGGAGCGGATCAGCGAAGACGTCATCCGCTATCTCACCGTTCGCGTCGAACAGCACGAGGAAGGTCCCTCGGCGATGATGCGCAAGGCCGATCGCGACCGCGAGCGCGACGATCGCGGCGGCGGTTTCCGCGGTGACCGCGATGGCGGCTTCCGTGGCGATCGCGACGGCGGCGGCTTCCGCGGCGATCGCGGTCCGCGCCGGCCGCGCGATGACGCCGACGCTGCGATTGAGGAGTAGGAATCATGGCTGAAGCTGGTGCACGCCGTCCGTTTTTCCGCCGCCGCAAGACCTGCCCGTTCACGGGTCCGAATGCGCCGAAGATCGACTACAAGGATTCCAAGCTGTTGATGCGTTACGTGTCCGAGCGCGGCAAGATCGTGCCGAGCCGCATCACCGCCGTCTCCGCCAAGAAGCAGCGTGAACTCGCGCGCGCCATCAAGCGCTCGCGGTTCCTCGGTCTGTTGCCCTACGTTATTCGCTAGTCATTGCGATCGGCGGCATGTGTGCCGCCGATCGCACTATTTCATAAGGCTTCCGGGTCGTCCGGTCGCCGATGGTTGGGGTTTTTCAAAGACCTCTAACCGCTCGAAAGGGGCGGGACAGCTGATGATCGCGACATTTGCCATTGCTATCGCTGCCGGCTGCGCGTCGGCGCTGATGTTCGCCTCGATCCTTTCGGGCGCGCTGATCTCGTTGCTGCTGCTTTATTTCGCTCCGCTGCCTTTGATGGTGGCCGGGCTCGGATGGGGTCCGCTCGCGGCGACCATCGGCGGCATCGCGGCCGCTTCGGCTCTCGGCGCGATCTTTGGCCTGTCGCATGGCCTCGGCTTCGCGGTCACCGTTGCGCTTCCCGCCTGGTGGCTTGGTCATCTCGCTTTGCTGGGACGGCCGGTTTCGGCGGGCCTCAGCTCGGGCAACGGCGCCGCACCCGTGGCGCCCGCGCTGGAATGGTATCCGGTCGGCCGCATCCTGCTCTGGATCGCCGGCTTTGCCATCCTGACCGCGATCGTGATCCTGCTTACGTTAGGCAGCGATGCGGAGGCTATCACCGGCACGCTGCGGCGAGGCCTGCTTCGATTTTTCGGCCCGCGCGACACCGCGACGGGCGCCGATATCGAACGAATTGTCGATGCCTTTGTGACAATCGCGCCGGCCGCGGTGACCATCACCGCCATGTTGAGGCTGACGCTCAATCTTTGGCTCGCCGCGAAAATCACCGCGACTTCCGGACGGCTGCACCGGCCCTGGCCGGATCTCAAAACCACGGCGATGCCGCCGATGACGCTCGCCGCATTGTCTGTCGCCCTCGCCTTCTGCTTTGTCGGCGGGCTGTCCGCGCTGTTCGCGCAGACTGTAGCGACCGCCTTGATGATGGCTTACGCCATCGTCGGCTTCGCCGTGCTGCATACGCTGACATTGGCACTGAGGTATCGCGCGTATTGGCTGACCTGCGCTTACACCATCGTCGCGGTGCTGACCTGGTCGATGCTGGTGATGGTCGCCATTGGACTTGCCGATGCCGTCTTCGGATTTCGCCAACGTTTCTTGCGCAAGAGGCCACCGCCGCTTCCGGCATCCTGAAATCACCCATCCCTCAAACCGCGATACTCATCACCTGAAGGAGAACGAATATGGAAGTCATTCTGCTGGAGCGCGTTGCCAAGCTCGGTCAAATGGGCGAGGTGGTCCGCGTCAGGGACGGGTTTGCCCGCAATTTCCTCCTGAAGCGCGGCAAGGCGCTGCGCGCCACCGCCGACAACCGCGCCAGGTTCGACGGCATGAAGGCCGAGCTCGAGGTCAACAATCTGAAGGCCAAGGCCGAGGCAAGCAAGGTTGCCGAGAAGATCGACGGCCGTAACGTCGTGGTGTTGCGCCAGGCGTCGGAAACCGGCCAGTTGTTCGGCTCGGTCACGGTTCGCGACATCATCGCCTCCTTCGAAGCCGATAAAGTCATCATCAGCCGCGGCCAGGTCATGCTGGATGCCCCGATCAAGACCGTGGGCAAGCATAGCATCGCCATCGCCGTGCATCCGGAAGTCGAAGTCAGCGTCACCGTGACGGTCGCGCGCTCGGCCGACGAG
>NZ_JBAVNZ010000234.1:0-2262 GCF_049691595.1 Bradyrhizobium sp. | reverse complement strand
CGAGTTCATGGGGGCGTCCGAAGGCCTCGGCTATCTTGTGATCGATGGCCAGCAACTCGGCAAGACCACGCAGATATTGGCGGCGATCGTCATCTTCGCCATTCTCGGCAAGACCGCCGACTGGCTGGTCGAGATCGGCACGGCGCCGCTGTTGCTGGCAGGACGCCTTCGGCGGTCAAGGCGGAGCGGCCTGATGCTCGTGCTCGAGCGTCTCGGAAAAACCTATCCCAACGGCGTCCACGCGCTGGAGCGCTTTTCCGCCGAGATCAGGCTCGGCGAGATCGTCGCCATCATCGGCGGCTCCGGCTGCGGAAAGTCGACGCTTTTGCGCGCCATCGCCGGCCTCGACCGCGCCAGCACGGGCCGCGTGTCGCTGGATGCGACGGCGGTTACCGCGCCGCATCCGAAAATCGGCATCATCTTCCAGGAGCCGCGGCTTCTGCCCTGGCTCAGCGTCGCCGACAATATCGGGTTCGGCCTGTCGGAATTGCCGGCAGAGGCAAGGCGCGGGCGGGTCGCGCGCGCGCTGGCGCGGGTCGGCCTTGCCGACAAGGCCAATGCGTGGCCGCGCGAATTGTCCGGCGGTCAGGCGCAGCGGGTAGCGATTGCGCGTGCGCTGGTGCCGCAGCCCGAAGTGCTGCTGCTGGATGAGCCGTTTTCGGCGCTGGACGCCTTCACGCGGCGCGATCTGCAGGATCATCTGCTCGACCTCTGGGCCGATACCCGGCCGACGCTGGTTCTGGTGACCCATGACGTCGACGAGGCGGTGGTGCTGGCGGACCGCGTGCTGGTGATGCGGCCGCGGCCGGGCCGGCTGTTCGAGGAGATCAGGATCAATCTGGCGCGGCCGCGCGACCGCCATTCGCCGCACTTCGACAATTTCAAGCGCCGGGTGCTGACCGCGCTGGACCGCTCGCTCGACCGCGACGTGCCCGATACCGAGGCCAGTTCGACCGCCGGCGAAGCGATGTGGTGGTGACAAGGGCGGGATTAGGTTCTAAATCCAGCGCTTGGAAAAATATCCGGGAGAAGAAAATGGACGCCGCCGAACTCCGCGCAACGCAAGCCCCGTACAAGGAACGCTACAAGTCCGATCCCGCGGCGGCGGTCATCACGCTGAAGGCCAAGGGCTCGATCGCGGGCGAGGGCATCGCCTGCAAGGTCGAGACCGGCCGTGCGCTGGCGGTGGCCGGCCTTCATCCCGCGACCGGCGGCTCCGGGCTTGAACTGTGTTCCGGCGACATGCTGCTGGAAGCCCTGGTCGCCTGCGCCGGCGTCACGCTGAAATCGGTCGCGACCGCGATCGAGGTGCCGCTGAGGACCGGCAATGTGATCGCGGAAGGCGACCTCGATTTCCGCGGCACCCTTGGCGTCGACAAGGAGGCGCCGGTCGGCTTCGCCGAGATCCGCCTGCGCTTCGAGGTCGGCACCGACGCGCCGCAGGACAAGCTCGACCTGCTCTTGAAACTCACCGAGCGCTATTGCGTGGTCTACCAGACCATCAGGAACGGCCCCAAGGTTTCGGTGTCGATGAAGAGGGTGTGAGGGCACAATTCGCCGGGACGACAAAAAATGTCGCCCGAACTCGCCTTTCTCGTCACGCTCGCCTTGCGCATGGCGATCACCGCCGCCTTCGTCGTCACCGCCTCCGTCATCACCGAGCGCTCGGGGCCGGCGATCGGCGCGCTGGTGGCGACCTTGCCGATTTCGGCGGGGCCGTCCTACGTCTTTCTCGCGCTCGATCATGATGCGGCGTTCATCGCCGAAGGCGCGCTGGCGAGCCTGCCGGTCAATGCGGCGACGATCTTTTTCGGGCTTGCCTATGTCCTGCTGGCGCAGCGCCGGAACGCGATCGTCAGTTGGGTTGGTGCGATCGCGGTCTGGTTCGCGCTCGCTTCCATCATTCGCCAAATCCAATGGACGCTCACTACCGGCCTGGTCGCAAACGCGGTCACCTTCGCGATCTGCGTGCCGCTGTTGCGCCGCTATCGCCACGTCAGGATGCCGCTGATCACGCGCCGCTGGTATGACATTCCGCTGCGCGCTTCGCTGGTCGCGACTCTGGTGGCAACCGTCGTCACGCTGTCGTACTGGGTCGGGCCGATGATCAGCGGCATCATCGCGCTGTTTCCGATCGTGTTCACTTCCATGATGCTGATCCTGCATCCGCGCATCGGCGGGCCGCCGACCGCGGCGGTGGTCGCCAACAGCGCCTGGGGCCTGATGGGCTTGGGCATCGCGATCGCGGTGCTGCATCTCGCC
>NZ_JBAVNZ010000233.1:0-13248 GCF_049691595.1 Bradyrhizobium sp. | reverse complement strand
CCGACGCTGGTGATCCGCGACGAGCATATCCTCTCGCCGGCCGAGGCCGATCCGATCCGTGCGGGCGACTACGTCTACCTGCTGGCGCCGCCGGAGAAGGCCGAGGCGCTGGACCGCTTCTTCGTCGACATGGCGCCGGGCATCGCCCCCGATCCGCATCTGCTCGGCGATTTCGTTGTCTCCGGCGAGCATACCCTTGGCGAACTTGCCGAGATCTACGGCGTGGCGGTGGGCGAAGGGCAGGAAAAGCTGACGCTGGCCGACTATTTCGACGTCCATCTCGACAACGCCCCGAAGGAAGGCGCGACGCTCGATCTCGATACCATCGTGCTGGTCGCGCGCAACCTGAGTGGCGGCCGCGTCAATGCGATCGGCCTTCGCCTGCCGGAGGATGCGGACGAAGGCCAGCCGCTGACGCGCGCGCAGGCGTTCAAGCGCAAGCTGGCGGACATCTGGTCGTCGGTGGCGGGGGTTTAGTCTCGCCATTGCGATGACGAAGCGGCTGGATTATGTGGCCGTACCCGCCAGCAGCTTGACCCCGCCGAGCGCGGTGACCCGTCCGCGGCGGAGCATCACGATCTCCGTGGCGAGCTGGCGCAGCTCGGCGGCGTCGTGGCTGACATAGACCATCGGCACATTGGCCTCGTCGCGCAGCCGCACGAGATAGGGCAGGATCTCCTCCTTGCGGCCCTCGTCCAGCGAGCCCAGCGGCTCGTCGAGCAGCAGCAATCGCGGCTTTGACAACAGCGCGCGGCCGAGCGCGACGCGCTGGCGCTCGCCGCCGGAGAGTTTTCCGGGCCGGCGATCCAGCAGACCGCCGATATCGAGCAGGTCGGTCACGCGCGCGCGCTGCGCCGGATCGTCGGCAAGGCGGTTCATGCGCCGCCCGTAATCGAGATTTTGCCGGACATCAAGATGCGGAAACAGCCGCGCATCCTGGAACACATAGCCGATGCGCCGCAGGTGGGGCGGGACATGCACGCGCGCATCGGTATCGTCGAGGATTTCGCCGTCGAGCGCGATGGTGCCGCGATCGGGCCGCAGCAGGCCGGCGATCATGTTGATCAGCGAGGTCTTGCCGGCGCCGGAAGCGCCGAACAGGCCGGTGACCCGGCTCTCGCTGGTGAAGGCGGCGGCAAGCGAGAATTCGCCGAGCTGTTTTTCGACATCGACCCGCAGCATGGTCAATTCCCGTGCAGGCGTTTTGTGGCGCGGCGCGCGAACCATTCGGACGCGATCAGGGCGCCCATCGCGATCACGATGGAAATGATCACGAGCCGTGCCGCCGCGGTGTCACCATCAGGGGTCTGGATCAGCGCGTAGATCGCGGACGAAATGGTCTGGGTCTCGCCGGGAATGTTGGAGACGAAGGTGATCGTCGCGCCGAACTCGCCGATCGCCTTGGCGAAGCCGAGCACCATGCCGGCCAGCACGCCCGGCAGCGCCAGCGGCAAGGTCACGGTCACAAACACCTGCCACGGCGCGGCGCCGAGCGTGCCCGCGGCCTGCTCCAGCCGCCGGTCGACCGCCTCGATCGAGAGCCGGATCGGGCGCACCAGCAACGGAAACGACATCACGCCGCAGGCGAGCGCCGCCCCGGTCCAGCGAAACGCGAACACGATGCCGAGATGATCCGAAAGCCACGCTCCAGCCAGGCCGCGGCGGCCGAATGTGAGCAACAACAGATAACCCGTCACCACCGGCGGCAGCACCAGCGGCAGGTGAACCAGCGCGTCGAGCACCGACTTGCCCCAGAAGTCCCGTCGCGCCAACAGCCACGCCAAAGCGATGCCGAGCGGCGTCGCCACCAGCGTTGCAAGGATGGCGACCCGCAGCGACAGCAGGATCGCCGTCCATTCGGCTGGTGAAATCTCGAACATTTTGGCTTACGTGGTTGGGCTGACGAGGAACTTGAAGCCGTATCTCTCAAAAATGGTCTTCGCCGCGGTGGAGCGAAGGAACGCAAGGTAACCCGCCGCTTCCGGCTTCGCGGTCGTCGTCGCCGCAACGGGATAGATGATTGCCGGATGCGAATCAGCCGGAAAAGTGCCGACGATCCTGACGCCCGGTTCGACCCTGGCGTCGGTCGAATAGACGATGCCGAGATCAGCTTCGCCGCGCGCCACCAGCGCAAGCGCAGCGCGCACGTTCTCGGTCATCGCGAATTTCGGCTCGGCGGCCTGCCAGGCGCCGAGCTTCTCCAGCGCCGCCCTGGCATATTTGCCGACCGGCACAGCCTTGACGTCGCCGGTGGCGATCCGGCCGTCGCCGGCGAGTTTTGCCAGATCGAAGCCGGGGCCGATGTCCACGCGCTCGATCCTGGAATCTGCCGGTGCGACCAGCACGATGCTGTTGCCGAGCAGGTTGACCCGGGTCGGCGCGTCGATGGCTTGTCTGGCCGTTGCGTGGTCCATCCAGTCGGTGTCGGCGGAGGCGAATATATCGGCCGGCGCGCCCAGTTCGATCTGCTTTGCCAGAGCCGGGCTCGCGGCATAGCTCGCGGTGACCCTGACGCCGGTCTTCGCGGTGTAGGCGTCATCGACCTCGTCGAGCGCGTTCTTGATCGACGCCGCGGCGAAGACCGTGATGCTCCGGTCTTCAGCCGGGGCAGGCGAGCAAGCCGATCCGCAGAGGATGACGAAGGCGGCAAGAACCGCGGCGAGGCGAGGCATCGTGGCGCTCCATGCGTGCTGGCGGGCGCGAGGCACGCGCGACACAAGCGTTGGCAGTGGTTGGATGCGACAGGCGGAAGCGCCGTTCCGGCAATCCAGCGGACTTACGATCCAGCCGGACATCGCGCCCGCGAGCCTACAGCATTGTTTGAGGCGGAGCAAAGTCGCCGCTACGGACAAGCCGCCGCGGGCTTTGCCTATTGCTTCGCGTCCGGGGCGGCCAGCACCTGTTTGCAGGCGGCCGGCAGTTGCGCCAGCGTCATCGGCGGCTTGGGCTTCGGCGGCACCTTGGGCGGCTTCGGATGGATCACCGAATCCCTGAACCAGTAGGCGAGGTCGCTGGCGCCGCAGCCCTCGCCTTCGGACGGTTCGGGCTGGCTTTCGCATTCGCCGTTGCCCGGCGGGCATTGGATACGGATATGGAAATGATAGTCGTGGCCGTACATCGGCCGCACCTTGGAGAGCCAGCTTCGATCGCCCCCGGCCTCGCGGCACAAGGCCTTCTTGATCGCGGCGTTGACGAAGATGCGTTGCACGCCCGGCTCCAGCGCCGCGGCACGGATCACGGCAAGGTGGCCCGGCGTGAATACTTTCGAATCGACGTCGAGCCGGTCCTCGCGCACCATCATGACCGCCGACATCTCCTCGCGCTCGTTGCGTGATAATTGCCGGTTCGGCATCGGCGTCAGCCAGATATCGGCATCCAGCCCCACCTGATGGCTGGCGTGGCCGGTGAACATCGGACCACCGCGTGGCTGCGACATGTCGCCGACCAAAATCCCCGGCCAGCCCGCATCCTTGTGCGCCCTGGCCGCCAGCCGCTTGACCAGTGCAACCATGTCGGGATGCGCCCAGTGGCGGTTGCGCGACAGCCGCATCACCTGCCAGGTCTCGCCGTTGATCGGCAAGCCTTCCGCGCCCGCGATGCAGCCCTTGGCGTAAAAGCCGACCACGCGTGTCGGCATCGCCGCCGGCAGCACCTTGCGCCCGAACAGTTCCTTGGCGCCGATCTTGGGATCGTTGGGATTGGCCAGCGGCGGCAGCGGCTTTAGATCGACGCTGCCCTTGTCCTGCGCCGACGCCACGGTAGCGCCGGCGACCAGGGCAGCTGTCAGAAGCGGCATCAGAAACGGGCGGGGGCTCATCGGATCACTCTGTCCGCTCGAGCGTAGCATGGATTCGGCGGCTGCGGAAAACGGCGCCAACCGCGCGCGTTCGTCGTCTGACGATATCGGCTTCTATTTCGTCCGCGCCGGGTTGCGCTTGTTGAGATGATAGGTCAGCGCCAGCGCCACGCAGTGGCGCAGCGCCGCTTCCGGAAGCTTGTCCCTGGCGTCGAGCAGGATGCTGCGGTTGCCGCCAAAACTCAGCTCCGGATAAAGCGCGCGAAACGTCTCGACCAGATCGGTCTGGCAATGAAAATAGACCGCGTATTGCCCGGCGGCCGTCTTCACCTGATCGATCCGGATGGTGCTGCCGCTCTTGGTCTCCGGGGTGAGGTAGCTCGGCTGTCCCCATTTGAGCGTCTCCTCCAGCGCGCCGACGCCCTTGGTAGCCGTTGCGGTGTCGAAGATCAGCCGGCGCAGCGCCAGCAATTTTGCCTTCACCGGCCTGGGGCAGGCGTTGAAGACCGCTTCGACGGCGGGATTAAAATTTCCGGCAGGAAGTTTCCTAGACGCGCTTTTCCCGGTTGGCTCTTTCATCGCGTCGTCGGCGGCACATTGAGCTTGGCCGAGAGAATAGCCTTGCCGGCATCCTCGTAATGGGTGTCGCGGGCCTGGATCTGCTGTGCGATCGCGTGCATGTCGCGAAAACGCCGCTCGAACGGGTTGGCGGCGAACACCGCGGTGGCGCCCGCCATGTGATAGGCGGCATCGACCACGGACGCCGACTGATGGATGGTCCAGGTCGCGGCGAGGCGCAGCGCCACGCGGTGGGCTTCGGTGACGGGATCGCCACGCACGAGATCGCGCCAGACCTCCGCCGCGGTGGCGTAGAGATAGGCGCGCGCGGCGCGCAGGCTGGCCTCAGTGCGCCCGATCAGGCCCTGCACCGCATTGTTGTCGCGCATGGCCTTGAGACCTTGCGGTGTCTTGCCGCGCGCCAGCTCAATGGCGGCGTCCAGCGTGGCGCGGGCGACGCCGAGCGCGGTCGCGGCAAAGCCCATGCTGAACACCATGTTGGTGGTGAGCTTGTAGAGCGGCCCGTTTTCGCGCAACGCCGAGGGGTCGTCGCGGAGCGCGGCGAATTGTTCCGGGATGAACAGATTATGGACCGAATACGAGTCGGTGCCGGTGCCCTTCAGCCCGATCACGTCCCAGACGTCGTACATCGTGGCGCTGGTCGCCGGGAACAGGATGGTGCGGATTTCCGGCGAACCGTCCGCCTTGCGCCGCGGCGTGCCATCGGATTCGACGATCCGTACATGGGCCCCAAGCCAGCTCGCCTGCCTTGAACCGCTGGCGAAATCCCAGCGCGCATTGGCCTTGTAGCCGCCGGGAACGACGTGGACTTCATGGGCGATCGCGCCCCAGGCCAGGATGCCGGGTGCGACATTGAAGATTTCGTTCGCCGCGTCGGGATCGAGATAGGCCGCCGTCATGGCGCAGACGCTGCACTGGCCAAGGCACCAGGCCGTCGAGGCATCGGCTTTGGCGATTTCCTCCTGCATCTGCATGAACATTTCCAGCGGCGCCTCGGCGCCGCCAAGGCTTCTCGGCAGCAGCGCCCGATAAAGCCCGTTTTCGATCAAGGCGGAGGTCACGGCCGGCGTCAGGCGCCGCGTCCGCTCGATCTCATCGGCCTCGCGCGCGATCAGCGGCGCAAGCGCCCGCGCGCACTCGACGAGGTCGATAGTGGGAAGCTTGTTCATGCGTTTCCCCGTGTTCTTGGTCTTCTGGTCGGGCGAACGGGCAATCGTGACCTATCCGCCGCCAGCGATCAAGACGGGCGGGGGTGACAACCGGGCATTCGAATCATGCCGCAGCGCGCCCGAGATCGAGCGAAGGCTGCGACGGCCTGCTCGCCGACGGGAAGCTCAGCGCAACCGCGACGGCGGCCAGGCCGATGCCGAACGAGCCGACATAGAGCCAGCCATAGCCGTGGAAGGTGTCGAACACAAAGCCGCCGGCCCACGGTCCGAGCGCCATGCCGAGGCTCGCAAAGGCGGAGACCGCGCCGAACACCGTTCCCATGATGCGGGCTCCGAAATATTCCCGCACCAGCACCGCATAGAGCGGCATCACGCCGCCATAGGCGAGACCGAAGATCACCGACAGCGCATAAAACTCACCGAGCTGGCCGACCGCGAGATAGGTCGCGACCGCCAATGCCTGCACCGACAAGCCGCCGACCAGCACCGGCTTGGCGCCGATGCGATCGGCCAGCGCGCCGAGCGCGAGGCGGCCGCCAAGTCCGGAGAGTCCGGCGAGGCTGTAGACGCTCACCGCCGTCATCGGCGCGATGCCGCAGATCATCGCATAAGACACCATGTGAAAGATCGGCCCGGAATGGGCCGCGCAGCAGGCAAAATGCGCGCATGCGAGCGTGATGAACTGCGGCGTCCGGAACGCCTGCGCGGCGGTCCATTGCAATTCCGCCGCGCCGGCTCCGCCCGCGGCCGTTGGCGCGGCGGCTTGAGGCGCCGGGCGCACCAGCAGCGCGGCCGGAATCAGCAGCGCCCATGCGGCGATGCCGATCATCAGCATTGCCGTGCGCCAGTCATAGGCCGTGATCAGCCAGCTTGCGGCGGGAGCGACCGTCAGCGGCGCTACGCCCATGCCGGCGGAAACCAGCGCGACCGCGAGGCTGCGGCGGTGTTCGATCCAGGCGCTGGCCGCTGCGATCATCGGGGCATAGAAGCTGCCTGCCGCGATGCCGATCAGCACGCCGAACAGCAGTTGGAACTGCCACAGGCTGGTGGCCTGGCTCGCCGCCACCAGGCCGATCCCGAGCAGCACGCTGCCAATCAGGACGACGATGCGGGTGCCGAACCGGTCGGACAGCGATCCCCAGAAGAAGGCGGCGATCCCCATGCAGAGGAAATCGATCGTCGCCGCCGCCGAAACACCGGCGCGCGACCAGCCCATCGATTCCGAAATCGGCTGCAGGAAGACGGCGAGCGACAGCATCGCCCCGAACCCGACGCAGGTCATCAGCGCGCCGGCGCCGACCACGATCCAGCCATACGCCAATCCGGAGGGCTTGCTCATGCGTTTCCTCGCCGCTTCTGGATTTCATGATTGAGCGAAAGCATGGTGCCTCGTCCGGTGCCGCGGAGCAAGGTGGCGCACGCAAGGTTCGCTATTGCTTTGGAACGGAGCGCGACATCTCCGTGCTCACTTCCAACTGTCCCAATCATAAGTCGCTTCAATCCAGTCATTGAGGGCCTCATCTTCCGGATGCTGGGACATCAGCGCTGCCTCGCGGTGGATTTCTGCCAACACGCGCGGGTCGCGAAGCTCTCGTCGAAGCCGCGCCAGTCTTCTACCCGGCGGCAGCGGTCCGCTCTTGTTCCGCTGAACCAGCTTTTTTCCAGTCTCCGGGCGCCAGAACCTTGCTTGCCGACAGGATTTCGATGCCGAGAATGCGTCCCTCGGCATCGACATCGTAAATGAACGGTCCCGTCTCTTCCGTGTGGTCAATCTTGCCGTGGCCGACGGAGATGTACACCGCGTCGGCTTGATCGTCGTAGGTGATATCAGTCATGGCTTTCGCCTCGCGTTCCGCCAGTTGTCATTCCGGGGCGATGCGAAGCATCGAACCCGGAACTCGAGATTCCGGGTCTGGTCCTTCGGACCATCCCGGAATGACGGGTATTTTATCTCAGCTATCCACCTTCAGCGCGGCGATGAACGCCTCCTGCGGGATGTCGACCTTGCCGAACTGCCGCATCTTCTTCTTGCCTTCCTTCTGCTTCTCCAGAAGCTTGCGCTTGCGCGTGATGTCGCCGCCGTAGCACTTCGCAGTGACGTCCTTGCGCAGCGCGCGCACGGTTTCGCGTGCGATCACCTTGCCGCCGATCGCGGCCTGGATCGGGATCTGGAACATGTGCGGCGGGATCAATTCCTTCATCCGCTCGACCATGGCGCGGCCGCGGCCTTCGGCGCGGGCGCGGTGCACCAGCATCGACAGCGCATCCACCGGCTCGTTGTTGACGAGAATCTGCATCTTGACGAGATCGGCCGGCTTGTAGTCTGTCAGATGATAGTCGAACGAGGCGTAGCCCTTCGAGACCGACTTCAGGCGGTCGTAGAAGTCGAACACGACTTCGTTGAGCGGCAGGTCGTATTTCACCATGGCGCGGGAGCCGACATAGGTGAGCTCCTTCTGCGCGCCGCGGCGGTCCTGGCACAGTTTCAAAACGCTGCCGAGATAGTCGTCGGGAGTGAGGATGGTGGCCTCGATCCACGGCTCCTGGATCTCGGCGATCTTGACCACGTCGGGCATGTCGACGGGATTGTGGATCTCGATCTCCTGGCCGTCGGTCAGGTGCATCTTGTAGATCACGCTCGGCGCGGTCGCGATCAGATTGAGATCGAATTCGCGATGCAGGCGCTCCTGGATGATCTCCAGATGCAACAGCCCGAGAAAGCCGCAGCGAAAGCCGAAGCCGAGCGCGGCGGAGGTTTCCATCTCGAACGAGAAGCTGGCATCGTTGAGGCGCAATTTGCCCATCGCCGCGCGCAGCGACTCGAAATCGTCGGCGTCGACCGGGAACAGGCCGCAGAACACCACGGGAATCGCCGGCTTGAAGCCCGGCAGCATTTTGGTGACCGGCTTGCGGTCGTCGGTGATGGTGTCGCCCACCCGCGTATCGGCCACTTCCTTGATCGCGGCGGTGATGAAGCCGATCTCGCCGGGGCCGAGCTCGTCGACCTGCGTCATCTTCGGCGTGAAGAAGCCGACGCGCTCGACGTCGTAGGCAGCATTGGTGCCCATCATGCGGATGCGCTGGCCCTTTTTCATGGTGCCGTCGACCACTCGAATGAGCACGACGACGCCGAGATAGACGTCGTACCAGCTGTCGACCAATAGCGCCTTCAAGGTCGCGTCGCGGTCGCCCTTCGGCGGCGGCAGGCGGGTGACGATGGCCTCGAGCACGTCGGCAACCCCTAAACCGGTCTTGGCCGAGATCATCACCGCTTCCGACGCGTCGATGCCGATCACGTCCTCGATCTGCTGTCTCACTTTCTCGGGCTCGGCCGCGGGCAGGTCGACCTTGTTGAGAACCGGCACGATCTCGTGATTGTTGTCGAGCGCCTGATAGACATTGGCGAGCGTCTGCGCCTCGACGCCCTGGCTGGCGTCGACCACCAGCAGGGAACCCTCGCAGGCCGCGAGCGAGCGCGAGACCTCATAGGCGAAGTCGACATGGCCCGGCGTGTCCATCAGGTTGAAGATGTAATCCTTGCCGTCCCTGGCGTGGTAGTTGAGCCGCACCGTCTGCGCCTTGATGGTGATGCCGCGCTCGCGCTCGATATCCATGGAATCGAGCACCTGCTCCTTGCCCGCCATTTCGCGATCCGTAAGCCCGCCCGTCATCTGGATCAGGCGGTCGGCCAGCGTCGATTTGCCATGGTCGATATGGGCGACGATGGCGAAGTTGCGGATGTTGGAAATCGGGGCGGTTGTCATGGGCGCGGGATAGCATTCGCCTCCCCATGCGGCAACCATGTTGCAGTATTTCAAGCGGTTTTGTTCCCGCCAAGCTGATTCCACTGAAGCGAAAAACGCGCTACGCACAGGGCCATGTCGACTGCATCTCTTCTGCCCGCGGCCGCGCGCGCAAACCATGGGCTGACCTTCCGGCGACTGGCCGCCTGGCTCGCCGCGCGCGCCAGCGATCCCAAGGCGGGCCTGTGGCTGGTGATCGGCTTCGCGCTCGCCCATGCCGTGCTGTGGACGCTGATCCTGGTCAATCTGAAGGTGGCGCAGGACGTCCATATGGACGTCGCGGAGGCATTTGCCTGGGGCCAGAAATTCCAGCTCGGCTATGGCAAGCACCCGCCGCTGTCAGGATGGGTCGCAGGCGTCTGGTTCAGGATCTTTCCCGTCGCCGACTGGGCGAGCTATGCGCTGGCGATGGCCACGGTCGGTTTCGGGCTCGTGATCTGCTGGCTGATCGCGCTCCGCGTGGTCGACCGGCGCCGCGCCTTCTTCGTCGTGGTGATGCTCGCGCTCTATCCGATCTTCAACTTCAAGGGTTTCAAATATAATCCGGACCTGTTGCAGCTCGCCACCTTGCCGCTCCTGGTGCTGGCCTATCTGCATGCGTTCGAGAAGCGCAGCGCGAGATCCGGGGTGTGGCTGGGGCTGGCCGGCGCGCTGGCGCTGATGACCAAATACTGGGTGCTGACCATGATCGGTGCCATCGGCCTGGCGGCGCTGATTCATCCCCAGCGGATGCAGTTCCTGCGTTCGCCGGCGCCGTGGGTGGCGATAGCGACCCTCGCCATCGCCATGATCCCGCATCTGGTCTGGCTGAAGCAGGTGGACTTCGTGCCGCTGACCTATGCCGGCGACGTCTACAGCCTGTCGGACCGCGCGCTGAACCTTAAGCTTGTGCTCGGCTATATCGGCCACAACAGCGCGCTGTTGGCGGCGCCGGTCGCGCTGGCGGCGCTGGCGCTGGCCTGGACCCCAGGGATGCGATGGCCGTCGATGCGGTTGACGCGCGACTGGTCGCGCGGCGCCAGCCCGGGCGTCAACCTGTCCCAGGCGCTCAATGTCTGGGTCATCCAGATCATCGTCGCGATCGGGCCGCCGCTCGGCGCGGTGATCTTCACGGTCTACATGAAGACCGACTGGGGCATCTCGCTGTTCTTCCTGGCGCCGCTGGCGCTGGTCGCGATCCCGTGGCTGCGCCTGCCGGCGGTGGCGCTGTTCCATATCGCCGCGATCTGGCTGGTGATCACGCTCGCGGCGCTGTTCGCCTCGCCCTACATCGCCGCAAGCGAGATGGCCGTCAATCCGAACGGCTCGTCGACCTACGGCCCGCGATCCGAGCTTGCGCGCGAATTGACCGAAGCCTGGCGCAGCCGCTTCCATTCGCGATGGGCGGTTGTCGCCGGCACGACGGAGATCGGCGAGCCGATGACGTTCTACAGTCCGGATCATCCGGCGCCGTTTACGCCAGGCGAATTGTGGTCGTCGGGCCTGACCTCGCTCGAGGCCGCCCGGCGATTTGGCTTCATCGGCATCTGCGATACGGCGGACTGGCGGCTCGTGGAATGCGAGAAGTGGATGGCGGAGAATGCCGGGGATGGCGAACGCCTGGTGATGACCACGCAGCGCTTCTTCCACGGCCATCGCGGTCCGGTGGCCAACTGGAAGATCTACATCGCGCCGCCGGCGAAATAAGCGTTCGCCGGACCAACGAACGGGAATTTCGAGAGGGGCTACGCATGGATCTCGACCTCACAGGAAAGATTGCGCTTGTCACCGGCTCGACGCGAGGCATTGGGCTCGCCACCGCCGTCGGGCTCGCGCGAATGGGCGCGGAAGTGATCATCAACGGACGAGAGAACGCCAATGTCGTCGATGCGATCGCAAAGGTCAGGCAATCGTTGCCGGCTGCCAGGCTGCATGCGGCGGCGTTCGATCTCGGCGGTGCTGATGGATGCGCCGCGCTGGTGGCGCAATTTCCCGAGGTCGACATCCTCGTCAACAGTCTCGGAATTTACGAGCCGAAGGCCTTTTTCGATATCGAGGACGCCGACTGGACGAGAATGTTCGAAGTCAACGTGATGAGCGGGGCACGCCTGACGCGGCATTATCTCAAGCGGATGCTGGACAATAAGGACTGGGGCCGGGTCGTGTTCGTCTCGAGCGAATCCGCCGTCTATGTTCCCAAGGAGATGATTCACTATGGCTTCTCCAAGGCCGCGCAGCTCTACATCGCGCGCGGGGCGGCCGAGCTGACCAAATCAACCAGCGTCACGGTGAACTCGGTGCTGCCGGGTCCGACCTGGGTCGAAATGGCGCCGGTTCGTCTGGCCGCCCGCGCCAAGGCACTGGGAACGACGGCCGGGGAACTCGCCGCGCGCATGTTCACCGAACGCCGGCCGGCGTCGTTGCTGCAACGTTACGCCACCCCGGAGGAGGTCGCCAACCTGATCTGCTATGTCTGCTCGAAAGCCTCGAGCGCAACCAACGGCGCGGCCCTCCGCGTCGATGGCGGCATTGTCACCAATCCGTTCTAGGCGCCTTTTCGAGCGAAAGCCCGCACCATGCTCGATGCAGGTCAGTTACCCTCTTCGTTGAACTTTCCGGCGACCAGTTCGGCGATCGCGTCGATGGCGGCCTGTGCCTCGGGGCCGGCGGCGGAAACGACGATCGGGGTTCCGGGACCGGCGGCCAGCATCATCAACCCCATGATCGAGGTGCCGCCGACGGTCTCGCTGCCGCGCGTCACCCAGACGTCGGCGTTGAAGCGCTCGACCATCTGGACGAATTTGGCGGAAGCGCGCGCGTGCAGGCCGCGCTTGTTGATGATCAGAAGTTCGCGCGAGATCGCGCCCGCGGGCACGCTTGGCGCGGCCTCGTCTCCCGGCGAGGCCTCGTCGCTCATTTGCCGGCGAGAACGCGGCTGGCGATGGTGACGTATTTGCGGCCGGCTTCCTGGGCCATGGCGATGGCGTCCGGAAGCGACCGCTCCTCGCGCACCTTGGCAAGCTTGACCAGCATGGGAAGATTGATGCCTGCGAGTACTTCCACCTTCGGGCGGCTCATGCAGGAAATCGCGAGATTGGACGGCGTGCCGCCGAACATGTCGGTGAGGATGGCTACGCCGTCGCCGCTGTCGACGCGGTTGACCGCTTCGATGATGTCGCTTCGACACAGATCGGAGTCGTCGTCGGCTCCAATCGTGACGGCTTCAATTTGTTTCTGCGGACCCATCACGTGTTCGAGCGCTGCCCTGAATTCATCGGCAAGCCGCCCATGGGTCACAAGCACCAGACCAATCATCGAAAACTCCTCGCGGGGTGCTTTTTTGGTGCACCGCACGAACGCGCCACATTGACCATCCGGAGCCCCTGCGCAAGAGGGCATCTCGGCTATACTCCCGGCACTTGGCGGCACAAAGGGGAGCCAGCGCCAGTCTATTTCGTGGCGATAGTGAGGCTTATATGGTTACCAATCCCCTTCTAACAATTGTCCGAAGGGTTAATGGAAGATGAACTTTCAGCTGTCGTCAGGGCAGCTACAACCAGTGCAAGAGGCGCGAAATCCCGCGGCACGGGAATTCGGGGTAATATAACACCATTTATGCGCATTTGCAGAGCTTCTGGCGGCGGCAGCCGTTCGGCGTCGGTGGCGTCGAGATCGACGACGAGGCCTACGATCGCCTCCGCCGCGAAGTCACATCTGCGGATGCCGAGCCCGCGAATCTCCATCAAGCCGGCTAATTCTCGTACCGGTCGCACCAACATTTTTCCGGCACTTGTGTCGAGATGGACACGGTCGTCGCCGACCAAGACGGCCCGTGGCAGCAGCCCTGACCGTCCTGACAGGATCAGGTCGAACGCCAGCCGCGACTTGCCGGAACCCGATGGCCCCCGGATCAGCACGGCGC
>NZ_JBAVNZ010000232.1:0-3434 GCF_049691595.1 Bradyrhizobium sp. | reverse complement strand
TGCGGACACGTCCTGGCTCGATAACCGAGAAATGACCGGCCCAGTCGTCACGCGTCATTATCACGTCGGCAGCCGCTCTGAGGGCTATCACCGCCGCGCCGGGAAAATTCTCATCAGCCAGGAAGCGCATATCAGGCCGCGCTCGGGTAGACTTTCTCCGCACTCAGCACGTCGCGGGCATATGCAAGACACGCGATAATGTCCTCGTGCGTGACACCGGGGTAATTCGTGAGAATATCCGGCTCAGCCCAACCGTCCGCCAAGAGGCCGATCACGAATTCTACCGAAAGCCTGGTCCCGCTGATAACCGGCTTACCGGCCAGGACATCTGGCGACAGCGCAATGCGCGGATGATCCGTCATAGATCGGTTACTCTGTTGTTCGAGGTAGATGTTACTCTAATCCTGAGTGAGGCGCGACACCAGAATCGCAGCGTTTCGTCCCAACCTGGCGATGTCATTGAGTGCGCTCCTCAAACGAACCTGTAAACTCGCAACGACCTTGCCGGTCACTTCCCCGTCTTCACCCTGGTCCATAGCCGGTTGATGATGCGCTGGGTGGCGGGATCGCGCGCGATGATCACGAACAGTTTCTTCTGCGTCGCCTCATCCGGATAGATGTTCTTGTCGTTGAGGATTTTTGGATCGATCAGCTTCTGGCTCGCCAGATTGCCGTTGGCATAGGACAGGAAATCGGAATTTTTTGCCGCGACCTCGGGCCGGTAGAGGTAGTTGATCAGCTCATGGGCTTCCGCGACATTGTTCGCATCCGCCGGGATCGCGAGATTGTCGAAGAACATCTGCGCGCCCTCTTTCGGGATGGTGTAGCCGATCTCGACATCGGATTTGGCCTCGGCCGCGCGGCTGCGCGCCTGCATCACATCGCCCGACCAGCCCACCACGAAACAGATTTCGCCCGAGGCCAGCGCGCCCAGATATTCCGATGAGTGAAATTTTCTGACATAGGGCCTGATCCTGATGACGAGATCGGCGGCCTTCTCCAGCTCGGCCGGTTTGATCGAGTTCGGATCGATGCCGAGATAGCTCAATGCCGCCGGCAGGATGTCGTCGGCGGAATCCAGCATGTGAATGCCGCAATCCCTGAATTTTGCGAGATTCTCCGGCTTGAACACGATGTCCCAGCTATCGACCTTGGCGCCGGGGCCAAGGAGCTTCTCGGCCATCTTCACGTTGTAGCCGATACCGGTGGTGCCCCACATGTAGTTGGCGCCGTAATTGTTGCCGGGATCGTAGGTCGCAAGCTGCCCGGTCACCACCGGCCAGGCATTGGCGAGGTTCGGCAGCTTCGACTTGTCGAGCTTCAGGAAAACTTTTGCCGTGATCTGGCGCTGCAGGAAATAGCCGGTCGGAACGACGACATCGTAGCCGGATTTTCCCGCCAGCAGCCGCGTCTCCAGGGTCTCATTGGCGTCGAACGTGTCGTAGACGACCTTGATGCCGGTCTCCCGGGTGAAATCCTCCAGCACGTCAGGCGCCATATAGTTCGACCAATTGTAGAAATTGACCGTGCGCTGCTCGGCGCCGGCGGCAGGCGCGAACCACAGAACCGCGGCGATGGCGCCGGCGAAACCAATGCGATGACGGTTCTGGTCGCGCATCTCGTCACCTCTTTCGGCGGTGCACCGCATCCGACAAGCGCTCCAGCGCCGTGTCGAGCGTCGAATCCTTTTTTGCAAAACAAAACCGCACCACCGACGTCACGGCATCCTGTTCGTAGAACGCCGACACCGGAATGGCCGCGACCTTGTAGTCGGTCACGATGCGCTTGCAGAAGGCCTCGTCGGTCTCGTTCAGCCCGAGCGGCGACAGATCGACGGTGAGGAAATAGGTGCCTTGCGACTTCAGCACGGGAAAGCCGATGCTTTCCAGTCCGCGGGTGAGGCGGTCCCGGCTCCGCGCCAGATCCTTGCGCATGTCGTGGAAATATTCCGCCGGCTTGCCGAGGCCATAGGCGACCGCTGCCTGAAGATTGGGCGCGGTGGTAAAGGTGAGAAACTGGTGCACCTTGGCCGCGACGCGGAGCAGCGGCGGCGCGGCGCAGACAAAGCCGATCTTCCAGCCGGTCAGCGAAAAAATCTTGCCGGCGCTGCCGACCTTGATGGTGCGCTCGCGCATGCCCGGGATGGTGATCAGCGGGATATGCTCGCGGCCGTCGAAGATCACGTGCTCCCAGACCTCGTCGCAGATCGCTGTCGTGTCGAACTCCTGGCAGAACCGCGCCAGCAATTCGAGGTCCTGGCGCGGATAGACCACCGCCGCCGGATTGAGCGGATTGTTGAACAGCACCGCCTTGGTCCTGTGATTGAAGACGCTGCGCAGCATCTCCTCGGTCAGCCGCCATTCCGGCGGTTCGAGACGCAACAGACGCGGAATGCCGCCGGCCTGACGGATGATCGGCAGATAGGAATCATAGACCGGCTGGAACACCACGACCTCATCGCCGGGCTCCACCACGGCGAGGATCGCCGAGGTCAGCGCCTCGGTGCCGCCGGAGGTCACCATCACTTCCGTCATCGGATCGAGGGTGAGCCCATGCCAACGTCCGTAATGAGAAGCGATCGCCTGCCGCAATTCCGGAATGCCCATCATCGAGGGGTATTGATTGTAGCCGTTGATGGACGCGTCCGCGGCGGCACGCCGGATGTCCTCGGGGCCGGGATCGTCGGGAAAGCCCTGCCCGAGATTGATGGCGTTGTTGTCGCGCGCCAGCTGCGACATCGCCTCGAAGATGGTGACGGGAAGGTCGGCGAAGACCTTGTTCATGGAGGTCATGGCAAAATGTCAGCCGCCTGCCCTGGTCCGCAGTCCCGCGGCCTTCCAGCCCAGAATGCCGCCTGCCAGATGCTTGTCATAGGGCAGACCCGCCGCCTGCGCCGCGAGCGAGGCCGTCACCGAGCGCTTGCCGGAGCGGCAGGCAAACACCACCTGCTTTCCCTCGGGGTCGGGAATCGCCGCCGGGTCGAAGGCCGAGAGCGGAACGACGACGCTGCCCGGATAGGCTTCCACGGCGACCTCATTCGGCTCGCGGACATCGACGAGAAGATAGCGTCCCTCGGCCATCCCCTTGGCGACGTCTTCCGGCGTCAAATCGTGCACCTGATGGTCCGCCACGCATATCCTCCCGACAACCTGCCTTGAGGGTCCCGCTCGCCCCGCCAGCCGGGCGCCAAAGTCGCCCCTCGCGCGGCGAAAATCAAGCGCTGCAAATGGTTTAAAGGACCGCCAAAAGCGGGGCCGCGTGCCCATAAGCGCATAAAGCGAATTATGCTCTCGCGGGCTTCATTTCAGGCCAGAAGTTGCTTTGTGATGGGCCAGGCCCCTACCGGCGTTTGAGGGCCGGTCGCCCTGTAGCGTCGTCGAAGATAGAACGCCTTGGCGTTTGAGCTTGCTTCTGCACGAACCGCATGGACGCCC
>NZ_JBAVNZ010000231.1:0-4669 GCF_049691595.1 Bradyrhizobium sp. | reverse complement strand
CTACCAGGGCAAGGCGAAGAATGCGGCAGCGGTTGAGAAAATACTCGCCGTCGCGCGTTCCGCGGCGAGTGATCGCGGTTGGGGGGTCCGGGAGGCGAACGTCGCCAGCGCTTCCGTGTCCCGCGGCGTCGCCGGCAAGGAGAGCAAGGAGAAAGAGTATCAGGGTCCGCCGAGCGGGATCGTCATCTACCCGCACCCGATGTGCGAACCGGTCCACATCCAGTTTGGAACCGACTTGTTGATGCGGGACTTTGTGAAGACCCAATTCGCCGGCGCAGATGTCCATGTCGAGGTCGTCGGGTTGCTTCGCAAGCTTCGGCCGCTCCTTGCGGATCTTCAGGTCGTGGACGAAGGGGAATACTGGGAGACGGGTGACCGCGCCAGGCTGGCAGCGCAAATCGCCACGGTGAATGCGATGATCGAAAGCATCAGGAAATCGCGTCCAGGCGTTAAAGGGACCCATCAAGACCGGCAATGGCCGCATCGTCGACTTGATGAACTGAAGAACGCCTGACACCAACGGGCGAGTTTCAGCCCCGGCGCATCGGAAGCCAATTTCGCAATGGGTCCGCGGCATATCCGCTTGCCCTCCGAGACCAGCCTTGAGCAAGCAGTCAACAGCGATAGGTCCTTGGCAACACGCCGCGTGACTGCGGGTGGGCGGGCTTGTTGCCATCGGGCTTGGCTCCTCGTTTGCCTCGCGCGCGATGCCTGTCGGCAGAAGAAATTGACTGGGACGCGCAATTCTGAACAGTGCGGCCCTGATAGGGCCTGCGTTGGAAATCCATCCCGATCGCGCCGTACCAGAGGGCAATCCGCGTGGCAGACAGCGAAACGTATGAATGCGATGCGCTGGTGGTCGGCTCCGGCGCCGCCGGGATGTCGGCGGCGGTCACCGCGGGGCATCAGGGGCTGAAAGTCCTGATCGTGGAGAAGGAGCCGCGCTTTGGCGGCACCACCGCGCGCTCCGGCGGCTGGCTGTGGATTCCCGGCACCTCGCTGGCACACGCCTGGGGCATCGTCGAGGCCCCGGACCAGGCGCGGACCTATCTGCGCCACGAGGCCGGCAACAATTTTGACGCCGCCCGCGTCGATGCCTTTCTGACCGCGGGGCCGCAGGCCGTCGATTTCTTCACCGGCAAAACCGCGCTGCGCTTCGACATGCCGCTGACCTTTCCGGACTATCACGCCGAAGCGCCGGGCGGCGCGCAAGGCGGCCGCTCGATGGTGACGCGGCCGTTCGACGGCCATGAGCTCGGCCCGCACATCAAAAATCTCGGCAGCCCGCTGCCGGAATTGACCGTGTTCGGCATGATGCTGGGCTCCGGCAAGGAGATCATCCATTTCATGCGCGCGACCAAGTCGCTGACCTCGGCGCTCTACGTCGCAAGACGCCTGTCGAAACATTTTTTGGACGTGATGCGCCACGGGCGCGGCATGACGCTCACCAACGGCAACGCGCTGGCCGGCCGGCTGGCCAAATCGGCGTTCGATCTGAACATTCCGCTGTGGCTGTCGTCGCCGGTGCGCGAATTGATCGTCGAGGATGGCACCGTGCGCGGCGCAATGGTCGAGCGGGACGGACGCCTGGTTCGCGTCAACGCCAACCGCGGCGTGATCCTCGCCTGCGGGGGCTTTCCGCATGATGTTGAAAGGCGCAAGGCGATGTTTCCGCATGCGCCGACCGGCAACGAGCATTTTTCGCCCGGCCCGACCGGCAACACCGGCGATGGACTCCGGTTAGCGGAAACGGCCGGCGGCCGCGTCGAGGACAGCTTGCCGAATGCGGCAGCCTGGGTGCCGGTCTCGATCACCGTGCGCAAGGACGGCAGCCGGGGCGTGATGCCGCATTTCATCGACCGCGCCAAACCCGGCGTAATCGCGGTGACGCGCGCGGGCACGCGGTTTGCCAACGAGGGCAATTCCTACCACGATTTCGTGCAGGAGATGATCAAGGCCGCCAAACCCGGCGAGGAGATTTCGGCCTTTTTGATCTGCGACCACCGGAGCCTGCGCAAATACGGCCTCGGATGCGTGCCGCCGTTTCCGATGCCGATCGGCCGTCATATCCGTACCGGCTATCTGAAGCGCGGCGCGACATTGGCCGAACTGGCGGCGCGGGCCGGGATTGATCCGAAGGGGCTTCAGGCAGCAGTCGCCGAATTCAACACAGCCGCCGCCGAAGGCCGCGACCCCGCCTTCGGCAAGGGATCACGCGCCTATAACCGCTACCAGGGCGACGCGTTGCACGGCCCGAACCCCTGCGTCGCGCCGATCCAGGACCGCCCGTTCTACGCGATCAAGATGGTAATCGGCGATCTCGGCACCTATGCCGGTATCAGGACCGACGCGAACGCGCGTGCGCTGGATGCCGACGGCCGCCCGATCGCAGGGCTCTACGCCGCCGGCAACGACATGGCGAGCATCATGGGCGGCAACTATCCCGGCGCCGGCATCACGCTCGGACCGGCGCTGACCTTCGGCTATATCGCGGGGAAACACATCAGCTCAAGTCCGCCGGCCGCGCGTCAGTAGGCCTGTCGTCTTGCGTCATCAGGCGCGCACGCCTCCGGCGATCTGCCGGATGGTGAGGACGACGAACTCCGCCGGTCGCAGCGGCGCGAAGCCGACCATGATATTGACGATGCCGTTATCGATGTCCGCCTGCGTGGCCGTCTTTCGGCGTGGCGCCGGGCCGCGAGGCGCCCAGCCAATGAACAACGCGATCGACGTTGCAACGCCGGCAATCGTTCGCGCACTGCCCGGAGGTTCCGTGATGCCGAAACTCCCTGATGCCGGTACGTCGCTTGCGGTTTGGGAGAACTAAATGGTGGGCGCGACAGGGATCGAACCTGTGACCCCTACCATGTCAAGGTAGTGCTCTCCCGCTGAGCTACGCGCCCTAAAGTCGTATTGGGTTAAGGGTCCGTATATCGGCTCCCAGGCGGGCAGGCAAGGACGCCCGGCCGCTATTTTCGATAGCGTTTTCAAGCGAAGCACGCCCTCGGACGCGATCCGGGGGTGGACGCCGGTTGGCGCCAGGAAACCGCGTCAAGCGCGCACGCGCGCCAACTCAGGCCGCCAGCATCTTGTTCACTTCGCTGACCAATTCGCGCAGGTGAACCGGCTTTGCCAGCACCTTGGCGTTTTTCGGCGCCTCCGAATCGGAATTCAGCGCCACCGCGGCGAAGCCCGTGATGAACATGATCTTGATGTCGGGGTCGAGTTCGGAGGCGCGGCGCGCCAGCTCGATGCCGTCCATTTCGGGCATCACGATATCGGTGAGCAGCATCTCGAACGGCTCCTCGCGCAGCCGCTGATAGGCCGACATGCCGTTGTCGTGGGGCGAGACCTGGAAGCCGGCGTTTTCCAGCGCCTTGACCAGGAAGCGGCGCATGTCGTTGTCGTCTTCGGCGAGAAGGATTTTGTGCATGGTGTTGCTTCGTCGAATCCGGCTCATGAGGACCAATCCGCATACTAAGACCGACAGCGGTAAATTTCGGGTGAAAGTTGCCTGCCGCGGTCGGCGCCAGGCCCGACTGGTTCTGTACCGCAATTGCGGCCCGAATCAATCGAGACAGGCGTTTTCGTCGCTTGAGACAGGTTCCATGGCCTTTGTGGCTTTTTTCGCTTGGCAGGCTTGGCAGAATGGTTGTGATTATCGACAATAACCCCCAAGATAAAACCAACATAACACCTCCGTTTTTCTGGCAGAATCGTTGCTTCCGGAAGCACGCGGACTTGAGGAACAGTGCCCGACGATGACCCGGTTTGATGGCGAACTGTCGCCTCCGTTCGAGATTGTCGAGCCAACCCGCTGGCGGGCGCCGATCATCTTCAATTCTCCCCACTCCGGTTCGGTCTATCCGAGCGAATTCCTCGCCGCGTCGCGGATCGATCTGGCGACGCTGCGCCGTTCCGAAGATTCCTTCATGGACGAATTGATCGCCGATTTGGCCGATCGCGGTTTTCCCCTGATCCGTGTCAATTTCCCCCGCTGCTATGTCGACGTGAACCGCGAGCCCTATGAACTCGATCCGCGCATGTTCACCGGCAGGCTGCCGAGCTTTGCCAATACGCGCTCGATGCGGGTCGCCGGCGGCCTCGGCACCATCCCGCGCGTGGTCGGCGACGGGCAGGAGATCTATCGCGAGCGCCTTGGCGTCGACGAGGCGCTGGGAAGGATCGAAGCGCTCTACAAGCCTTATCACCGCGCATTGCGGCGCCTGATCAACAAGGCGCATCAGGCCTTCGGAACCGTGATCCTGGTCGACTGCCATTCGATGCCCTCGATCGGCGTCTCCAGGGACGAGCCGCGGCGGCCCGATATCGTGATCGGCGACCGCTACGGCACCAGTTGCGCGGGGCTGCTGCCCGACGTCGTCGAGGAAATCCTGAGCGGGCGCGGTTACTCGATCGGACGCAACAAGCCCTATGCGGGCGGTTTCATCACCGAGCATTACGGCAATCCCGCCAGCGGATTGCACACCGTCCAGCTCGAACTCAACCGGGCGATCTACATGGACGAGCGGCGGCGCGAACGCGGGCCGCGATTTGCGCAGGTGGTCGCCGATTTCGCCACGATGGCGGACGCGCTCGCCGCCGTGCCGCTCGGCGATCTCGGGCCGTTCCAGGCAGCGGCGGAGTAATCCTCTTCGTCATTCCGGGA
>NZ_JBAVNZ010000230.1:0-2586 GCF_049691595.1 Bradyrhizobium sp. | reverse complement strand
GGTTCCGGCGGCATCGAGGCGCTGACGAGCGAGCTTTGCGAGGCGGCGTGGACGTTGTTCCAGGAGATCGAGAAAGCCGGCGGTGTTTTTTCCGCGCTCGAGCAAGGCGTGATCCAGCGCAGGGTGGCGGCGACCCGGGCCGCGCGCGAGGCCAACTTCGCCAGGCGCAAGGAGGTGCTGACTGGCGCCAGCGAATTTCCGAACTTGCATGAAGCCGATGCGGCGGTGCTGGACGCCAGGCCGGTCGCGCTCACGCCCCATGGCGAGGCCAAATTCAAGTTCGACCCGTTGCCGCCGATGCGGCTGGCGATGCCGTTTGAGGCGCTGCGCGACAAATCCGACCGCCAACGGAAGCGCAGCGGCGCGCGGCCAGGAATCTTCCTCGCCAATCTCGGCACCGCCGCCGACTTCACCGCGCGCGCGGCCTTTGCCAGGAGTTTTTTCGAAACCGGCGGCATCGAAGCGCTCGACAGCGAGGGATCTGGCGACCCGGCCGCGCTTGCCACGGCCTTCAAGGCCTCCGGCGCGGCGATGGCCTGCCTATGCTCGTCGGACAAGATCTATGCCGGACACGCGGCCGACGCCGCAAAGGCCCTTCAAGCCGCCGGCGCCAAACATATCTATCTGGCAGGCCGGCCCGGCGAGCAGGAGACCGCGCTGCGCGCCGCCGGAATCGGCGATTTCATCTTTGCCGGCGGCGATGCGCTGGCTGTTCTGCAGGAAGCCTGGCGGCGAATGGAGTGAGCATGACGGCGGAAACCAAAACTGTGCTGACCGGCGGCTGCCAGTGCGGCGCCGTTCGCTTTGCGGTGTCGGGGACGCCTGCCAAGGTCAGCATCTGTCATTGCCGGATGTGCCAGAAGGCCTCCGGCGCGCCGTTCGCGTCGTTTGCCGACATCGAGCGTGACGATTTTCGCTGGACCCGCGGCAAGCCGGCGGCGTTCAAATCCTCCTCGATCGCCGAGCGCGACTTCTGCGCCGCCTGCGGCACACCTTTGAGTTTTCGCCGCATCGGCGGCCCCCGGATCGAGATCATGACCGGCACCTTCGACCGCCCCGACCGGGTGGTGCCGACGAAGCAGTACGGAGCCGAATCCCGGCTCGGCTGGGTGGTCGGGATCGCCAACCTGCCGAGCCAGAGCACGCTGCAGAATTACGGGCCGGAGAAGCTGGCCGAAATCGTCAGCCATCAGCATCCGGACCATGACTGACCAAGATTTTGGAAGTGACGTGTGAGCGCGATACATGGCCGACCAGGACGAACTTTCCCAACTCGAGGCTGAGCGCGATCGATTGCTATCCATGATCGCCTGTCACGGTGGCCCATTCGATCGACCGCTCCGTCGATTGCATTTAGGGCCTCCGATGCCGGCTTGGTTTGTTATGGTCGCGATTGCAATCATTCTTGGCATTGGAATTTTGATCGTTGCAGGAATTTTCGCCGGTCAGGTTTCCGCTCCAGGGGTTCTTTTCCTAGTGGTGGGTTTGCCGCTGTTGGCGTACATTTTGACTCGAAGAATAACGTTGTTCGGTTTCTCGTTTCTCGTGGGAGACGCGCTGGCCGCGCTTATGAGGCCGGACGTTCCGCTCGCGATTCCAACCGTCCGGCCGGCTGGAGAGCCCGAGGCTCTTCAGCGTCTTGCTGACTGCGAGGCACGAATCATGAAGCTGAAGGAAGGCCGCTCACGATGAGCAGGATACCCGATTTCAGGGCGATAAAATTCGAGCCCGTGGCCACGTCCGAGTCAGCCACCAGCGCCGAACCCTGGCTCACGCCCGAGGGCATCCCCGTAAAACCCGGCTACAGCGAAGCCGATCTCGAAGGCATCGACTTCCTCGACACCTGGCCGGGCATCGCGCCCTATCTGCGCGGCCCCTACCCGACCATGTATGTCAACCAGCCCTGGACGATCAGGCAATATGCCGGGTTTTCCACGGCGGAAGACTCCAACGCGTTCTACCGCCGCAACCTCGCCGCCGGACAAAAGGGCCTGTCGGTGGCGTTCGATCTCGCCACCCACCGCGGCTACGATTCCGACCATCCGCGCGTCACCGGCGATGTCGGCATGGCCGGCGTTGCGATCGATTCGATCTACGACATGCGCACGCTGTTTTCCGGCATCCCGCTCGACCGGATGAGCGTGTCGATGACCATGAACGGCGCGGTGCTGCCGATCCTGGCCCTGTTCATCGCCGCGGCCGAGGAACAGGGCGTGCCGCCGGAGAAACTCTCAGGCACGATCCAGAACGACATTCTGAAAGAGTTCATGGTGCGCAACACCTATATCTATCCGCCCGCGCCCTCGATGCGGATCATCTCCGACATTTTTGCCTACACCTCGCAAAAGATGCCGAAATACAATTCGATCTCGATCTCCGGCTATCACATGCAGGAAGCCGGCGCGACACAGGATCTCGAGCTCGCCTACACGCTCGCCGATGGCGTCGAATATCTGCGCGCCGGCCTTGCCGCCGGGCTCGACGTCGACCGCTTTGCGCCGCGGCTGTCGTTCTTCTGGGCGATCGGCATGAATTTTTTCATGGAAGTCGCCAAGATGCGTGCGGCGCGGCTGCTGTGGGCAAAGC
>NZ_JBAVNZ010000229.1:0-12749 GCF_049691595.1 Bradyrhizobium sp. | reverse complement strand
TTCGGGCAGCGCCGCGATCGGCGGCAAGGCCCGGGCGTTGTTGACGGACTGGGTGGTGGCGACTTCGACCATCATTTGCGACGGCCGGTCGGCGCGCGCCCACACCACGCCGCCATCGGCGCCGACGTCGCCGGACTGCACGCCGTGGATGATCTGCGGCCGGTCGGCGGCGCGGCTGAGATAGGGCGTCGCAATGGCGGCGGCGCCGGTCGCTGCCGCAAGGGAGAGAAAACGTCGGCGGGAAATGTCGCGGGGAAACCTGCGAGTAAACCTGCGAGTAAACCTGATCGTCATGCGAGCCTCTTTCGGTCTGGTGTCAGAACGCGCCGGAACCGCTGACAGACCTAGGAAGATTTGATGACGTTTCGATTACAGGGAGGGCCGGCTAGGCGGTGCCGGCGGAGCGGAATTGCGCGCCGGCCCGCTGCAGGTTCTGCGGCAGGCTGATCAAAAGCGCCTTGCGGTCAGCAACCGCGTTGTGGAATTGCTCGAGTGCGATGTTGAAGGCGGTCAAGGTGCCCTGTTCGATCGCGCCGCGCTCGAAGCACTGCAGCGTGTCGCGCAGGATCTCGTCGGCTTCGGCCTGCATCTGGTCGAGTTCTTCGGTCGAGTCGCAATGGCGCGCGACCTTGAGCATGTCGAGCAGGCGCTCGCGCTGCGAATTATTGTTGTTGCGTTCGTCCTTCTTCAGATAGCCCGCGAACCAGGCGCCGGCGGAGCCCATGGCGGACAGCGCCATCAGTCCCCACCAGATATAATCGCTGTAGCGATCGAGGAAGGTCTTTTCCTCGCCGTCGACAAAGGCGGCGGCACCGGGATGCACGGGGATGGTGGCGTCCTTGTCGGTATCGGGCGTCTCGATCTTGGCCGCCAGCGGGAATTCGTTCTTCAGCGACTGCCGGACCGCGAACAACTGCCGGGTGAAGGCGGCGATGGTCGATTCCGAGACGCCGCGGCGCGCCACGATGTGATGCGAGAAGCTGATCGTCTTGACCTCGTCCTCGGGCCGGCCGGCGCCGCCGAACGAGCCCGCCGGGATTTCCGAGGCCTCATACATCGGGTGGTTTTGCGCAATCGCCTCCGCGGCATCGATGGCGAGGAATTTCGGGGTGCCGCCGTCGCGGATCGACGCCGCGATCGCATCCGAGGTGATCTTGCTGTTGACCGGCCCGGCGGCGACATAGGCGTCCGCCTTCTGGCTGCGGATCGCCTCGACCGCCTCATTGGCCGGAAATTGCACGATCTCGACCTTGGCCGGATCGACGCCGTACTGCGCCAGAATCACTTTCAGCAGATTGACGTTGGCCTGGGTGCGGCCGACGACGCCGATGCGATGTCCGGTGAGTTGCGCAATCTTGGTAATCCCGGACCCGGCCTTCTTGCCCTTGGTGGCCGGCGGCACCCACAGCACCGCGACGTTCTTGCGCAGCGTCGCCACCGCCTGGGCGTTTTTCGGCACATCGAGGTCGCCGCGAATAATGGCGAGGTCGGCCTTGCCGTCGGCGAGCGCCTGCGCGCTGGCGCTGGCGCCATCGGTTTGTATTGGCCGCAGCCGGACCAGACTGTGCGGCGCGTTGTTGAGGGCCTGGGCCAGCGCCTGAACCACCTTGATGTCGTCGCTGCTGGCCGGCCCAACCGCGATCCGCAGGGTCACCGGCCGCATCGCAACGTGGTAGCCGGCCGCCAGCGCGCCGACGACAGCCAGCGCGCCGGCCAGCATCACCAAGGTCAGTCGCCGTTTCGTCGATCGCGGCGACGGTGGCGGCGGTGCTTCGGTGAGATCGGGGCCAGTCATCGATCTCGCAAACAACCGTTTGAGGTTCAATTCCATTACCGCCAAGGTGATTATTGCCAAATTCTAGCAAATTCCTTGCCAAAGCGCGATCGCATCTGCGCCATGGTTACCGGCAGCCTTTGGACCGGGGTTTAGCCCGATTTTCGCCGTGGGATCCCATCAAGGAGCCTTCGTGTTAGGGTAAAGTTGATGTGAAACGGGAGACGGTGATGGCGGAACGGCTATCGGCGGAGGCGCTGAAATCGGCGGTTGGGGAACTCTCCGGCTGGTCCGAGGTGCCGGGCCGCGAGGCGATTGCCCGGACCTTTACCTTCAAGGATTTCAACGAGGCCTTCGGGTTCATGTCCCGCGCCGCGCTGTTTGCGGAAAAGCACGACCATCATCCGGAATGGAAAAATGTCTACAGGACGGTGGAAGTGGTTTTGGCGACCCATGATGCGGGTGGCGTCACCGCCCTCGATGTCGGTCTCGCCAGGGCGATGAACGCGATCGCAAGGCAGCTTGGTGTCGCCTGAAGCCCGCTCGCTCTTGCGGTGGTAACTTGACGACCCCAACTGTTATGCGCGCTCGTCGCGGCGGTCGGCCGCGCGGGCCTCAAGGGGAGCCTGGTGATGGCATCATCCGAACATACCGGCTTTGAGCCGGCCGACCGGCTGGCGCAAGACCGCGACGGTCTGCGCCGGCGGTTCTGGATCAAGCTGAAACAAGTGGTGGCGAAACTTCCCTTCGCCGAGGATCTGCTCGCGGCGTATTACTGCGCGTTCGACAAGGAGACGCCGCGCCATGTGCAGGTGGCGCTGTTAGGTGCGATCGCCTATTTCATCCTGCCGTTCGATTTCATCCCGGACATGCTGCCCGTGCTCGGCTTCACCGACGACGCCGCGATACTCGCGACGGCGATCAGGATGGTTGCGAACCACATCACGCCGGAGCATCGGGAGGCCGCCCGCGCCGCGCTGAAGCGCGGGATCGACAAGGGCGACGCGGGAACGTAAATCGGCGCCGGTCGTGACATCCGGAGCCGCTATCCCCGCAGGGCAGGGAACCGGTATCCGCCCGATCCCTGCCGATTTGAAATGCCGGGTCGCCCGATCAAGCCCGGCACACGATAGCCTGCAGCCTGCGAAGCGGCGGCGCCCGGGAACGAACGACCGAACAGCGTCCTATTATCGCTGCTGCGCCGGCCGCGCCTGCGCCCTCGCGTTCTTCTCGGCCTCCCAAGCCTGGAACTGCTTGAACAGCGCCTCCCTCTCGGCGTCCGATTGCACTCTTCCCGCTGTGGGACCTTGTTTCAGGAATTCATCGAACCGGTTGCGCACGGCGGATTCGACGCCGTGGGTTTCAAGCCACTGCTTGGCGACGGGAAGGCGCTGCCAGTCGGCCAGCGGCGCCGACAGCGAGACTTCCTTCCATTTCGGATGGAAGGGAGGATTCTGGAAGGTCGGGAACTTGGTGAAAAACGCGTCCACGAACAGCGCAAGCTTGCGATAGCGGTCGGTGTTCGGTGCCCAGTTGTAGGCCGCGAGCACCGCCGGAACGGCGATGGTGTCGACCTGTTCCTGTTCCGAGATCAGATTGGGATAATCCTTGGCGGTAAGGGTCGCCGGCAAATAATCGCCCTGCAACGGCTTGGCGTAGTCGACCGGAACCAGATGAAACCGGTCGTCCTTGAACTGGGTGACGGCCCTGGACGGTTTGCCCTGGACGGCGATCACGGCATCGATCTCGCCGGCCTTCATCTTCTCCATGGCGATACGCTGCTCGACATAGACGAAATTCGGTTTGATCCCCAGCCGCTCGAACACGATCAGCGCGGTGACGAAGGTGCCGCCGTTCGGAAGATCGATGCTGACGGTCTTGCCGTTGAGCTCCCTCAGTTCGCGGATCGTTTTCGGCGCGATGACATGCATCTCTTCATTGTAGAGCTTGGTCACATAGGTGAACTGCTTCTTGATGTCCTTCGCATAGCCCTTCTTTTCGAGGTAATCGAGGGTATCGGCGCGGACGATGCCGAGATCGACGCCCTGCAGAAACAGCACGTCGGCGACGCTCTGCACAGATCCGCGCCCGATGATCGGCAGGACGCGCAACTTGTTGCCGTCATCGAGCACGGAAGCGAGGTCGGCGCCGAACTGGACATAGGTGCCACCGATCGTGCCCGAGATCAGCGTCACCGTGTTGCTGTTAAGGGCCCTCTTGGTCTCCACCGATCCGAACTGGAATATCGCCTTCAGGCTCTCGCTGACCTTTGCGGGGTCGAACTCTTTTTCTTCAGCCCGGGCCGAAGTTCCGCAGGCCATCATCATGGCGATGATCGCCATCCCAAGTAAACGCCGCATGGTCTCCCCCTGCTTCCCTAAAGCTAATTCTGCATTTGAGCGAGGCGCTGTTGCGCATCGGTCGAGCCGAGCCGCGCCGCCTTCTGGTACCAGCTCCGCGCCATGGCCGGATCCGGCTTGATGCTCCGCATGTCCCGCGTTCCCAGCACGGCCGGGTCGTAGGTCTGAGCCAGCAGCAGGGCGGCGGACGCCTCCTGCGCATCGGCGGCCCGTTCCAGCAGCAGTCGGGCAGGCGAAATGTCGCCCACCGCGATCAGGCCCTTGGCTCGCTTCAGCAAGGCCGCGACTTCATCGGGATCCATCCGTCTCGCGGACGGAGCGACAGCCGCTGGCTGACGGACTTCCGGCTGGCGAACTTCTGGCTGACGGACTTCCGGCGCGCGAGTTTCGGGCGGGGCTTGATGGGCGGTCCTGAGTGCCAGCGCAATTTCATCGCGCGTCGGCGCAGTGCCGACCGTCGATGGAGCAGCGGCTGGCGCGGGCTGACTGATTGCCGCTCGCGCGGCAACGGCTGGCTCCACGGCCGCCGTCTGGGTCAGGCCGGGCTGGCTCGCCGATGTGCTGCTGGCCGATGTGCCGTTGAGCGATGCCTTGGCGTCGGCAAACACGGCAAGCGGGTTTTCCATGGAGACGATCGCAAGCGCGATGCCCGCCGCCGCTGCCGTCAATGCGCCGAGTTTAAGGATTTTAGGCCAATCGAGGGGTGTGCGAAGTCCCCTGTCGCCGCCGCTTCCAAACCGGTGCTTGGGTTCTGGTTCGTCGCTTGAGAGGAAGAGCGGCATATCGTCGGGATGATAATAATCTTCCTCGGCCGCCGCTGGCGCAGGGTCGTATTCGCGGCCGCTTGCGTCTTCGTCAAAGGCATCGACTCTCGGCTCGCCGTAAGCGCCACCGTAAGCGCCCTGTTCATCGTAAGGGCCCTGTTCACCGTAACGGTCCTGCTCGCCGTAAGGATTATGTCCCGAATTCCGCGCCATGGTGTGCCTCCGCGCTACGCAACAATCGGGCCTCCCGCATACGCATGTTACGATCATTTTTTTATTGAACGAGACGCCCGCTACTTGGTGACATAAATCGCGTTTCGAATCAGTCCAAAAAACGACCATCACCGGGACGAATCGGGAAAAATCAAGATTTCATTAAGGCGAGACCCGACGATTTGTTGATTAGTTCTTGAAAAACACCAACATTTCTATCAAGCGGACGCTCGTGTTGCACGAATTCACCATAAGCATGGTTAATACGCGAACCTGAGTTCCTCAACCTGGCTGAGGACAATGGCGACGATGCGACCCTAAGATGACAACATTTTGAGTAACATTCAGGGATGCAGGATAACCTTGCCCATCGCCTTGCGGCCGGCGAGAACTTTCAGCGCTTCGGCGGTTTGCGCGAGCGGGAAGGTGCGATCGACGTGTGAGGAGATCTTGCCTTCCGCGGTCCATTGCACGAGTTCCTCCAGGTTCTTGCGGTTCTTTTCCGGATTGAGCCGCGCCCAGTGGCCCCAGAACACGCCGCGGATATCGCAGCCCTTGAGCAGTGCCAGATTGAGCGGCATTTTCGGAATCTCGCCCGCGGCAAATCCGATCACGAGGAAGCGGCCTTCCCAGGCGATCGAGCGCAGCGCGGCTTCGGCATAGCTGCCGCCGACGGGATCGAAGATGATGTCGACGCCCTTGCCGCCGGTCAGCCGCCGCAGGCCCTCCTTCAGATCTTCCTTGGCGTAGTTGAGCGTGAGTTCGGCGCCATGCGCCTTGGCGAATTCCAGCTTTTCGTCCGACGACGCGCAGGCGATCACCTTCAGACCCATCAGCTTGCCGAGCTCGCACGCGGCCAGACCGGTGCCGCCGGCCGCGCCGAGCACGGCCAGGGTTTCTCCCGGCTTCAGGCTGGCGCGATCCTCCAGCGCGTGCAGCGCCGTGCCGTAGATGATGATGATGCCGGCGGCGCGATCGAAATCCAGATTGTCCGGAATTCTCACGATGGTGTTCGCCGGCAGCGCGATCTTTTCGCGGGCGCCGTTATGGCCGCAGGATGCCACCACGCGATCGCCCACCTTGAGGTCGGTGACATCGGCGCCGACGCTCTCGATCACGCCGGCGACCTCGGCTGCCGGTGAAAACGGGAACGGCGGCTTGATCTGGTACTTGCCCTGGATCATCAGGATGTCGAAGAAATTCAGCGCCGCGGCCTTGATCGCGATCACGGCCTCTCCGCGCCCGGCCACCGGATCGGGCAGATCGGCCAGCACGAGATCGTCGGGCTGGCAATATTGCGAGCAGAGAATGGCTTTCATGGTCACACCTGATTTTCGGACGCAAAAGGAAGGCTGGACGCTTCATGCCGGATTTGAAGCCGGGCTACAATCCGATTCGGATGTATGCCCTCATGGAGCGGATTGAGAACGGTCGCGGTCGAGAGGGGTTCAAACGATGTTTGAAAAGGGCCTGCTGGCGGGAAAGCGGATACTGGTCACTGGCGGCGGCTCGGGCTTGGGGGCGGCGATGGGCCGCCGTTTCGTCGAGCTTGGCGCCGAGCTGATCATCTGCGGCCGGCGGCTGCAATTGCTGGAGCAAACCGCCGCAAGCCTGCGCGGTGACCTCGGCGGCAAGGTTTCGACGGTCAGATGCGACATCCGCGACGGCGCCGCGGTCGATGCCATGATGGATGCGGCCTGGCGCGAGGCCCCGATCGACGTGCTGGTCAACAATGCGGCTGCGACTTTCATTGCACAGACCGAGCATCTGTCGTTTCGCGCAGCCGACGCCATTCTCGCGCCGACGCTGCATGGCACGATGTATTGCACCCTTGCCGCCGGCAAACGCTGGATCGCGGGCAAACACAAGGGCGTGGTGCTGAGCATCCTCTCGACCTCGACCATCACCGGCCGCGCGTTCACGGTGCCGTCTTCGATGGCGAAGTCCGCCGTGCTCGCGATGACCAAGAGCCTCGCGGTGGAATGGGGACCGAAGGGCGTTCGCACGGTTGCGATTGCGCCCGGCGCGTTCCCGACCCCGGGTGCATCCGGCCAGCTTCGGCCCGAGGGCCGCGATGAGGGATGGGCGCACCGCAATCCGCTTGGCCGCGCCGGCGAACATGGCGAGCTTGCCAATCTTGCGAGTTTCCTGATCTCCGATCAGGCCGGCTACATCAATGGCGAGATGGTGGTGCAGGACGGCGGCTCGCATCTGCGCAGTTCCGGCGCCGAGGATCTCCTGCAATGGAGCGATGCGCAGTGGGAAAAGCAGCGCGCGTCGCGCGACCGGAGCTGAAAATGGTGGTTGCGCAGCAAATCTGTGGCGACGCTGAAAATTTCACGATTTACGTTCCTGTAACCGCCTTCCCAAAAAAGCGTTTTCTGGTTATCCCGTTCGCTGTGGGACGACGCCATCGAGCCATCTTCCAGTCACAATGATGAGAGAACCAGTTGTCCGTGCGGCGAATACTGACCTCCCTGACGGTGATCGCGTTGTTGTGCGGGACGACGTCTCTTGCGCATGCGCAAAGCGCGTCGTCGAAGGCCTCGAAAGGCGCGGCGAAGCCCGCGGCCGCTGCCGCCAAGCCGGTCGCGGCTCCCGCTGCGGCGGGCGGCGCGGAGCCGACCCTGATCGGTCAGTTCGGAACCTGGGGCGCCTACACAGCGACGCCGAACGGCAAGAAGGTGTGCTTTGCGCTCGCCAAACCGTCGTCGTCGAAGACCAATCCGCCGAATCGACCGCGCGATCCGGCCTATGCCTTCGTGTCGACCCGCCCGGCGGAAAAGGTCGCCAACGAAGTCTCGATCATGATCGGCTACACGCTGAAGCCCGGCTCTGAATCGACGCTGGAGGTCGGCGGCGCGGCGTATTCGATGTATACTCAGGGCGACGGGCTCTGGATCAGGAACGCCGCCGAGGAGGAGCGAATGGTCGACGCCATGCGCAAATCCGCCGATGTCACCGTCAAGGGTCTGTCCGCCAAGGGCACCGAAACCACCGACACATTCTCGCTGAAGGGCCTGGCGCAGGCGCTTGACAGGCTGGCGCAGGATTGCAAGCGCTAGTTGTTTGGGGGTGATAGAGAGCCTATCTGAATAATGCGTCGGGTAGGCAAAGGCGTGTCGCGCCGTGCCCACCATTGACGTTAGCGGTGGGCACGCGGAACCTGTCATCGGGGGCGCATTCGCGCGACCCGGTGGCGTTGCGCACCCTTCATCTGTCGTTCGTTTCAATCATCTGCCAGCGTGTGATTTAATGACGCTCTCATCTTCCTTGGCGCCGCTGGAAAAGGTAGCGCTCGAAAGCTACGTGCCGCCATCAAAGCCGTCGCTGATCGGCCTGTCGCGCGCGGAGATCGCCGACCGGCTCGGCGAGATCGGCGTTCAGCCTTCGCAGCGCAAGATGCGCACCCAGCAGCTCTGGCACTGGATCTATTTCCGCGGCGCCAGGAACTTCGACGAGATGACCAGCATCTCCGGGGCAATGCGCACGCAACTCGACGCGCATTTCACGGTCGCGCGTCCCGAAGTGGTCGCCGAGCAGGTTTCCAGCGACGGCACCCGCAAATGGCTGCTGCGTTTGCCGAGCGGAGATTCCTTCCAGAAAGCCCATGACGTCGAGTGCGTCTATATTCCCGAGACCGACCGCGGCACGCTATGCGTTTCCTCGCAGGTCGGCTGTACGCTGAACTGCTCGTTCTGCCATACCGGCACGCAGCGGCTGGTGCGCAATCTGACCGCGGGCGAGATCGCGGGCCAGGTCATGGTGGCGCGCGACCGCCTCAACGACTGGGCCGGCCGCGAGACCCCGACCGGCAGCCGCCTCGTCACCAACATCGTGATGATGGGCATGGGCGAGCCGCTCTATAATTTCGAGGCGGTGCGCGATGCGCTTCTCATTGTCTCGGACAATGAGGGCATCGGCATTTCGCGCCGCCGCATCACCCTGTCGACCTCCGGCGTGGTGCCGAACATCGTCCGCACCGGCGAGGAGATCGGCGTCATGCTGGCGATCTCGCTGCATGCGGTGCGTGACGAGTTGCGCAACGAGCTGGTGCCGCTCAACCGCAAATATCCGATTCAACAGCTGCTGCAGGCCTGCCGCGATTATCCCGGTTCGTCCAACGCCCGGCGCATCACGTTCGAATATGTGATGCTCAAGGGCGTCAACGATTCGCTCGATGACGCGAAACTGCTGGTCAAGCTGCTCAAGGGCATTCCGGCCAAGATCAATCTGATTCCGTTCAATCCGTGGCCGGGCACCGCTTACGAATGTTCGGACTGGGACCAGATCGAAAAGTTTTCCGAGTATATTTTCAACGCCGGCTACTCCTCGCCGGTGCGCACGCCGCGCGGCCGCGACATCCTCGCCGCTTGCGGCCAGCTGAAATCGGAGACGGAAAAATTGTCGGTGCGGGAGCGCGAGGCGCTGCGCGCCATGGCGATGACGGATTGATGGCATGAGGTGACGGTGGAGAGGTTCATGCCGCTACGGCTATTCGATGACGGACTAAGCCAATGGCGCTGATCGGCCGGCTGTTCGTCATCCTGTTCGGATTCCTCGCCGCCTGTCTGGTGGCGGGGATGATCGTGGTCGGCGCGGTGCTGTATCCCGAATTCAGCGATCTAGCGATCGGGCCGATCGACCAGGGCGCGCTGAACGTGGTGCTCGGTTTCGGCTTCGTCTTCATCTCCGGCTTTGCGCTGCTCCCGGCGCTGGTCGTGGTGTTGATCACCGAGGCATTTTACATCAGGGGCGTGCTGACCTACGCGATCGGCGGCGCGATCGTCGGGGCGGTCTGCTATCTCGGCCTGATCCCGTTCGACCCGGCGACACTGCAGTTCGAGGGCATCGTCCGGCGTCATCTGGAAATCATGACCGGCGCCGGCATTGTCGCGGGTCTGGTCTACTGGATGATCGCGGGCCGCACCGCCGGCGCCTGGCGCGATCCGCCGCGTCCGCTGACGCCGCCCCCGCCGCGGCATTTACGGCCGCCGACATGAGCGGCGAACGAAGCCTTTTCATCCCTCATCGCCTCGGCTAAACCCCGCGCCATGCACCGGACCGGACTTTTCATCGCGCTCGGCCTTGCGCTTGTCATCGGATTGCTGTTCGGGATCCTTCCCGAACTCGATCTGAAACTGGCGGCGCTGTTCTACGATGGCGCGACCAGATCGTTTCCGCTGAAGCTCAACTGGCTGGCGGTTTTCGCGCGCGACGCTGCGATGTGGATTGCCTGGGCCTTCGCGCTGCCGGCGATCGCAGCCTTTTTCTTCAAGCTGGCGCGGCCGGACCGGCCGATGCTGATCCCGGGACGCGCGGCGGTGTTCCTGGTGGTGACGATCACGCTTTCCGCGGGCGTTCTTACCAATCTCACCTTCAAGAGCTACTGGGGACGGCCGCGGCCGGTCGCGGTGACGCAATTCAATGGTCCCTGGGAATTCATGCCGTGGTGGGACCCGCGCGGCGCTTGCGGCCGCAACTGCTCGTTCTTCTCGGGCGAGGGCGCCACCGCCTTCTGGACCTACGCGCCCGCGACGCTGACGCCGCCGGCGTGGCGGCCGCTGGCCTATGCCGCGGCGACATTGTTCGGCATCGCGACCAGCGTGCTGCGGATGGCGTTTGGCGGGCATTTCTTCACGGATGTCGCGGCCGCGGGCCTGGTGTCGTTCCTGGTGATCTGGCTGGCCTACGCCTTCATCTACCGCTGGCCGTCGACCCGGATGTCCGACGCGCGGATCGATGCCGCGCTGACGCGGCTGGCCTCGCCCTGGTATCGGCTGACGCGGCGCTGGCGCCAGGCGGGCTAATCCGACCCAGGCCCACTGCCGCCTTTGCGCCGGGACCGACTCGTGCCAGCAGGAAAGGGGCAGATGCCACGGCGCTGTTCGCCGGATACTGCCGAGTTGAAACAATCCATGGTCGGAATCGCACCGCCCGCGGAACAGTCGCGAGATCGTTCTCGCAGCAATTCGACTTCATCACGTCAGCCGTCATTAAACGCGTGCCCATCAGCGCGAAATTTGATATTCGCGCACTCAACCCGCAAACGACATCTGCCACCTCGACCGATTGGAAGCTTCATGAGTACGATCCTGAAAAGCCTGCCCAAAGGGGAAAAAGTCGGCATCGCTTTCTCGGGCGGCCTCGACACCAGCGCGGCGCTGCTGTGGATGAAGCAAAAAGGCGCCCGCATCTTTGCCTATACCGCCAACCTCGGCCAGCCTGACGAGGCCGACTACGACGAGATTCCGCGCAAGGCCATGGAGTTCGGCGCCGAAAAGGCCCGACTCGTGGACTGCCGCACGCAATTGGTCCACGAAGGTATTGCCGCCGTCCAATCCGGCGCCTTCCACATCAGCACCGGCGGCATCACCTACTTCAACACCACGCCCCTCGGTCGCGCCGTGACCGGCACGATGCTGGTATCGGCAATGAAGGAGGACGACGTCAACATCTGGGGCGACGGCTCCACCTTCAAAGGCAACGATATCGAGCGCTTCTACCGCTACGGCCTGCTGACCAACCCGAACTTGCGGATCTACAAGCCATGGCTCGACCAGCAGTTCATCGACGAACTGGGCGGCCGTGCGGAAATGTCGGCGTTTCTGACCGCCCATGGATTCGGCTACAAGATGAGCGCCGAAAAGGCTTATTCGACCGACAGCAATATCCTCGGCGCAACCCACGAGGCCAAGGATCTTGAGCATCTGGACACTGGCATCAAGATCGTCAATCCCATCATGGGCGTGCCGTTTTGGCGCGACGACTGTATCGTCAAGGCCGAAAGGGTCGCCGTGCGTTTTGCGGAGGGCCAGCCCGTCGCGCTGAACGGCCAGACGTTCGCCGATCCGGTCGCGCTGTTCCTCGAGGCCAACGCCATCGGCGGTCGACATGGCCTTGGCATGAGCGACCAGATCGAGAACCGGATCATCGAAGCAAAGAGCCGCGGCATTTACGAAGCTCCCGGCATGGCGCTGCTGCATATCGCCTACGAACGTCTGATCACCGGCATCCACAACGAAGACACCATCGAGCAATACCGGATCAGCGGCCTGCGCCTTGGCCGATTGCTCTACCAGGGACGGTGGTTCGATTCCCAGGCCCTCATGCTGCGCGAAACCGCCCAGCGTTGGGTGGCTCGCGCGGTCACCGGCGAGGTGACGCTCGAGCTGCGCCGCGGCAACGACTACTCGATCCTGAGCACCGAGAGCCCCAACCTGACCTATCAGCCGGAGCGGCTGAGCATGGAGAAGGTGGGCGATGCGGCGTTCACGCCATCCGACCGCATCGGCCAGCTGACAATGCGCAACCTCGACATCGCCGATACCCGCGCCAAGCTGAACGTCTACGCAGAGACAGGCTTGCTATCGATCGGGGAAGGCTCCCACATTTTCAGACTCGATAGCGACAAGATCTGAACCGCGCGGGCGCGCCCGACGCGGGGGCCTCTGATCACCGCTACGCCGCGGGCTTCATCAGGCCCCCACGCGCCGCGGCTGCATGCGTTCGGCCAGCGCAGCAAGAAGCTTTGGCTGTAGGACGCTCAACCTCGATCTATCGCACGTCATTGCGAGCGAAGCGAAGCAATCCATGGCGCCGCAAAGAAAATCTGGATTGCTTCGTCGCTATGCTCCT
>NZ_JBAVNZ010000228.1:0-18321 GCF_049691595.1 Bradyrhizobium sp. | reverse complement strand
TGCGATGGCGCGAAAACATTTGACACGTCGGGCAAATCAGCGGCACTGCTCCAGCATCACGCGACCCGCAAGATGGCTATGCCCTGCCAAAGAGTCTGGATTGCTTCGTCGCTGCGCTCCTCGCAATGACGGAGAAATTTACGTCGTGCCAATCGTCGCCGTCTTGTGGAAACTCCGGGGAACGCGCCTATGTCCGCTGCCAATATCGTGGTCCTCGCCGGTTTCGTCATCGGATTGATTTATGGCTCGGTCGGGCTGCTGAGCGGCTTCTGCATGATGAGCAGCCTGTGCGGCTGGTGGGCACTGGCCTCGCTCGTCGCGGTCGCCGGGATTTTGGCAGGCGCGGCGGCAGGCCTGCGCGGCGCACTTCGCGTCCGGCCGCTGGCGCCTGCCTGACTAAGCGCGCGCGGCTTGCTGGCGCGAGGTCGCCAGCCGCATCACCTCGAGATAGCCGGGCTTGACTTCCATCCGTTTGATCAAACCCTTCTCGACCAGCAGGCGATGGGCTTCGGTCAGGCGGTAGCACGGCAGATACATGAACAGATGGTGTTCGGCGTGGTAGTTGACCCAATAGGGCGCAATCAACGCCCGTTCGATCGGATTGGCGCGGGTGGTGCGGGCGTGGCTGAACGGGTCTTCGCCGGTCGAGGTGCAGGCGTGCTCGGCGATGTTGCGGATGCGCGTCACCAGCGACAGCCAGGTCGCCATCGCCAATAGCCAGACGCCGAAAAACCAGATGCCCGCGCCGGCCAGCCAGAACAGCAGGAACATCAGCGCGTTCACCGTCAGGAAGCGCGCCATCTTCGCGCGGCCAGTCGCGACAAAACTCTCATGCGAGACCGCCTGTTCCTGCTCCTCGCGCCTGAACAGCGACAGCAACAGCGGCAGCCGCTGTTTCACAAACGTCTGCCCCGTGAGGTCGCGGACGGCTTTGCGGGTGTAGCTTTCCCTGGTGATCGGAAACGGCGCCGACAGCGACAGATCGGGGTCCTCCGGCTGCTGGGTGAATTTGTGATGCTGCAGATGATAGGAACGGTAGCTGGCGAGGTCGGCGCCGACCGGCACCGCGCACAGCCATTGCCCGACCCATTCATTGATCGCCTTGTTGGCGTGCAGCCCGCCATGGGCGGCCTCATGCATCAGGATCGCCAGGCCGAGCTGGCGGGTGCCGACGATCATCACCGCGATCAGCCAGCTCAGGGGATTGGGCCACAGCGTCACCAGCGCGATCGACGCCGCGATAGCGCCCCAGGCATGGAACACCAGCCACATCCCGCGCAGCGAACTGCGCGCGGTCAGCCGGCGCCATTCTTCGGCCGAGAAAATGGTCCTGGGATCGAGGCGTGCGACGGCCGGCATGGTGGCTCCTTCAACGGGCGAATGATACGCCCGCTTGATGGTTCGTCAATCCGCGGCCTTGGTCACGATACGGATCTCGGAGGTGAGGGTGCGGTGCACCGGGCACTTGTCGGCGATCTCCATCAGCCGCCTGCGCTGGTCGGCATCGAGTGCGCCTTCGATCGATATCACCCGGTCGATCTGGTCGAGCATGCCGGTGCGGGTCTCGCATTCGGCGCAGTCTTCGGCGTGGATCTTGCCGTGCCTCAAGGTCACGGTGACGCGCTCCAGCGGCAGCGATTTGCGGTCGGCATAGAGCCGCATGGTCATCGAGGTGCAGGCGCCAAGCCCGGCGAGCAGGAATTCGTAAGGCCCGGGTCCGCTGTCCTCGCCGCCGACGGCGGCGGGCTCATCCGCCAGCATGTGGTGCGGCCCGATGGTGACGGTCTGCTGAAATTCGCTGTCGCGGGTCTCGCGCACCACGACGTGACGCGGGCCTTCGCCGGCACTGGCGAGCGGCGCGGCCGCGACCGGATCGAGATAGCGTTCGGCCCAGGCGGCGATGACATCGGCGACATAGGCGGCATCGCGCTTGCCGGAGAGCAGATGATCGGCACCGGCCAGCGACACGAAACTCTTGGGATGTCTGGCGGCGACGAAGATCTGCGTGGCGTTGTCGATCCCGACGGTGTCGTCGGTCGGCGAATGCATGACCAGCAGCGCCTTGTGCAGTTTTGCAACCTGCGCCATCAGGCCATGCTCGGCGATATCGTCGAGGAATTCGCGCTTGATGCGGAACGGCCGGCCGGCGAGCGCGACCTCGACCTCGCCATGCCTGCGGATGTCCTCGATCCGGTCCTTGAACAGATTGGTGACGTGCGCCGGATCGGAAGGTGCGGCGATGGTGACGACCGCCTTCGCCTCCGGGATTTGCCCCGCGGCGGCGAGGATCGCGGACCCGCCGAGGCTGTGGCCGATCAGGATCGACGGCGCCATTCGGGTTTCGCGCAGATGGTCGGCGGCGCGGACCAGGTCGGCGATGTTCGATGAGAATGTCGAGTTGGCGAAATCGCCCTCGCTGGAGCCGAGCCCCGTAAAGTCGAACCGCAGCACTGCGATGCCCGTGGCCGCGAGCGCGCTCGCGATTCTTCTCGCCGCCAGCACGTCCTTGCCGCAGGTGAAGCAATGCGCGAACAGCGCCGTGGCGTGGACCGGCCCTTCAGGCGTATCCAGCGCGGCGGCGAGCTCGTGGCCCTCCGAGCCGGTGAATTGGAAGCGTTCAGTTGGCACGGGCGTTCTCCATCGGTGCTGCTCTTCACCTCTCCTGATGCGAGAGGTGAGGTCAGAACTGCAACGCTCAACTCAATCGCCGGAATAGCGCTCTTCCTTCCAGGGATCGCCGCGGTTGTGATAGCCGCGGACCTCCCAATAGCCGGGCGCGTCGTCCTCGCGGAATTCGATGCTCCGCAGCCACTTGGCGCTTTTCCAGAAATAGAGATGCGGCACCACCAGCCGCACCGGGCCGCCGTGCGCCTGCTCGAGCGGCTTGCCCGACCAGCCATGCGCGAGCAGGGCGTCCCCGGCGGCAAAATCCTCCAGTGCCAGATTGGCGGTGTAGCCGTCATGGCAATGCAGCACCACGAACCGCGCCTCGTCACGCGGCCGGCAGGCGGCCAACAGGTCGCGGGTCGCCAGCCCCTCCCATTGATTGTCGTAGCGTGACCAGGTGGTGACGCAATGGATGTCGGACAGGAGCTGCGTCTGCGGCTGCGCGAAAAACTCCGCGAAATTCCAGAAGATCGGATTCTCCACCGCGCCATGGACATCGAGCCGCCAGCGTTCGCGCGAAATGTTGGGCGCAAGCCCGAGATCGAGCGTTGGCCAGTCCTTGGTCAGATGCTGTCCCGGCGGCAGGCGCTGCTCGTCGGGGCGCGCGATTTTCCCGGTGAGGAAACGGCCCTCGCGCGCCCAGCGCGCCTTGCTGCGGCTCAGCTTGCTTTCGGGAGGCGTTTCGTTCGCGTCGGTCATCACGATCGGTCACTTGCGACGATGCATGTTTGGCGTCACGCATCGTCGCATGGATCGTCGGCGAGAGGAAGATCGTGCCGTGCCGATCGTCAGCCCTTGCCGAACAGGATCGGAAGCTGGCGCGGGCCGCGCACCGTGCCTTCGGACCAGGTGACCTTGCCGGCCGGATCGAGCCGGAACTCGGGAATGCGTTTCAGCCATTGCTCGATCGCGACCGTCATCTCCATGCGCGCGAGATTGGAACCGACGCAGCGGTGGATGCCAAGGCCAAACGCGGCATGGCGGTTTTCCTTGCGGTCGAGCACCACCTTGTCGGCGTCGGGGAAGACAGCGGGGTCGCGGTTGGCGGCCGGGAACGACAGCAGCACCATGTTGCCGGGCTTGACCGGACAGCCGCTGATGACCGTTTCCTTCATCACCTCGCGCGCCATCGTTACCGGTGAATAGGCGCGCAGCAATTCCTCGATCGCCGTCGGCATCAGTTCCGGCTCGGCGAGCAGGCGTTCGCGATCGGCGGGCGTCCTGGCCAGATGCCACAGCGAGGCGCCGATCGCGCTCCAGGTGGTGTCGATGCCGGCGATCAGGATCAGCCGCAGCGAGCCCAGCACATGGGAATCGTCCAGGGGTTGGCCGCTCTTGTCCTTCGCATTCATCAGCGTCGAGATCAGGTCGTTGCTCGGGTGCTGCTTGCGCGCTTCGATGTGGTCGACGAAATAGGCGGTCATCTCCTGTACCGCCTGCATCAGCATGCGTTCGTCCTTGATGCTGAGCTCGAGGATCATGTGGATCCATTTGATGAAGAGATCGCTGTCCGTCTCGGGGATGCCGAGCATGTGGGCGATGGTGCGCACCGGAATGTACTTGGTGTAGCGCGCCGCGGCGTCGCATTGGCCGTCGGCGATAAATTCGTCGATCAGCTCGTTGCAGATCGCGCGGACCCGCGGCTCCAGCTTCTTCATCGCGTCGGGCGTGAACGGCGGCAGCAGCAACTGCTTGGCCGGCTTGTGCTCGGGCGGATCGGAGGTGATCGGCGGGGCGGCGTTCCTGGTCACTTCCGGACGCTCGTCGCGGACGATGACGCGGCGTGAGGAAAAATGCTCGGTGTCGTGCGCGATCTGCCGGACCGCCTCATAGGTGGTCGGCATGTAGCAGCCGAGGAAGCGGTCGGTATGCACGACCGGGCTTGCCGCGCGCATTTTTTCCCAGATCGGAAACGGATTTTCGGTCCAGCGCGGATCGGTGTGGTCGAAATCATGGACCCAGTCGGTGACGGGCGGATGTTCGGGCAGGACGCTGGCGTCGGACATCGGATAATTTCCTCCGGGTTCGGGCGTGCAAATCTGAATGGGCCAGATTGAGTTCGGGATCGGATTATTCTTCGGTCACCTCGATCGCGATCTCGGGGCAATTGCTCCGGGCAAGCCAGGCCTTGTCTTCCAGACCCGCCGGCACGGTACCGTCGCCGGCCTCGTGCGCGTTGCCGAATTCGTCGAGATCGAACAGTTCGGGCGCCAGCGATTTGCAGCGCGCGTGCCCCTGACATTTGTCCTGATCGACGCGGATTTTCAGTTTCCCGGACATTGCGTTTCCCCTGGGTCGCGCGCAGCCCAGCCCGCGCGCATGGCGTTTCCAATTGTTGGTTTGATGGCGCAGGCACATTGGCTGCGCCGTAAAATTATAGCATATTACATTTGCACCGCAATTGGGGTGTCGAGCAAAAGTCGGAGATCAATACCCGGATGCCGCCCCGACTCCTCCGCAAGCCGCTCAACACCTACCACCATGGCGATCTCCGCGATGCGCTGGTTCAGGCCGCGCTTGGCGACGCCGAGCAAGGCGGCCCGGAAGCCATCAGCATCAAGGCGCTGGCGAAGAAGCTTGGCGTCTCGCAGCCGGCGCCCTACCGGCATTTTGCCGACCGTGAGGCGTTGCTCGCGGCGGTCACCGCGGCGGCGTTCCGGCAATTCAGCGCCATGCTCAGGGAGTCGATCGGCAGGCCGTCCCGACAGTCAAAACTGTCGCGTATCGCGCGGGCGACGCTGGATTTCGGTCTGCGCCGCAACGGGATTTACCGCCTGATGTTCGCGTCGCGCACCATGGCCGGGGTGCCGGAAGGCAGCGAGCTTCACCAAGCGGCGATGGAAACCTTCGGCCTCGTGCTGGAAGCGCTGGGACCTCCGGTCGGCGGATTCCTGCGCGAGCGACATGCCCTGACGTTCTGGGCCGCGGTGCACGGGGTCGTCATGCTGGCCGAGCAGGGAATTCTCAACGGCCGGGCCGCGCACATCAGCATCGAGGAACTGGTCGAGGAGATGGTCAAGCAAACCGAACTGGCGCTGTCGGTCGCGGTCAAGGCGGCCGGTGGCCCGCGCGCGTAACGCGCCGGGCTCAATGGCTTCCTTGGCGAACCGCGGTTTTACCGCGGCGGCCGCGGATCGATCGGCGTGGTGCCGCGCACGCCCAGAATGTCCTCCAGCACCTTGGCGCCGGCGAGCAGCCGCCCCTCGCCGCGCGGCGGCGCCACCATCTGCAATCCGACCGGCAGGCCCGAGGCAGTGAAGCCGCACGGCAGCGACAGCGCCGGACAACACACCAGCGTGATCGCATAGACGATGCCGAGCCACTCGACATAATTGTCGAATTTCTTGCCGGCGCATTCGGCGACATAGCGGTGCTCGACCGGAAATGGCGCCACGATGGTCGCCGGCGTCAGTAACAGGTCATATGTCTTGAAGAACTCGAGCGTGCGCGCGGTCATGGCGACGCGCTGCGCCTCGGCGCGCTCGAGCTGCTCGACCGTCAGCTTCAAGCCTTCCTCGATATTCCAGATCACCTCCGGCTTGAGCTGGTCGCGCCTGGTGCGCAACAGCGCCGCCTTGCTGAGCGCGAAATCGAAGGCGCGCAGCACATGAAAACATTCATGGGCCTCGCGCAAATCCGGATGCGCTTGCTCGACGATCGCCCCCGCTTCCGCAAAACGCGCCGCCGCCTTGCGGGTGATGGCGGCCACCTCCGGATCGACCGGGGTGATGCCGAGATCGGGCGAATAAGCGACGCGCTTCGGCCTGGTGCCGGAGCGCGCGGCCGACAGGAACGAGGTCGGCAGCGCGGGCAGGGACAAGGGATCGGCGGGATGCTCGCCGCTCATGGCGTCCAGCAGCAGCGCGAGATCCTCGACATTGCGCGCCATCGGGCCCTGCACCCCGAGATTGCGGTCGATCGCTGCCTCAGGCGTATGGGCGACGCGGCCGATGCTCGGGCGCAGGCCGACGACGCCGCAGAAGCTCGCGGGATTGCGCAGGGAGCCGCCCATGTCGGAGCCATGCGCCAGCCAGGCCATGCCGGTGGCGAGCGCCACCGCCGCGCCGCCGGAGGAGCCGGCGGCGGATCGGGACGTGTCCCAGGGATTGCGGGTCGCGCCGAATACCTCGTTGAAGGTGTTGGCGCCGGCGCCGAATTCCGGCGTGTTCGATTTGGCGTAGATGACGCCGCCATTTTCTTCCAGACGCTCGACCAGGATGTCGGATTTCGCCGGGATCATATCCTTGTAGATCGGCGAGCCCTGCGTGGTAAGGACACCGGCGACATTGGTCAAATCCTTGATCGGCACCGGCATGCCGGCCAGCAGGCCGCGCTCGGCAGCGGGCTTTTTCATCAGGGCCTTGGCATGGCCGCGGGCGCGGTCGAAGCAGCGCGTCGGCAGCGCGTTGACCTTGCCGTCGACCTCGGCGATGCGTTTTTCCAGCACGTCGAGCAGATCGAGCGGGGTGACCTCGCCCGCCCTCAGTTTGTCGACGACGGCGCACGCCGTCTCCCGCACCAGCCCCTGGTCAGCCACTCGCTCTCTCCCCTGCGCGCCGCTTCGTGGTAGCGGATTGGTTAGTGCTGTAAAACATTTTGCGGCAAAACGGAAACGTGCTGAGGTTGCGGCCGTAACAGGAGATATCGGAATGATGACGCCCTTCTCCGCGCTGGATTGGCGCGCGATGAGCCGGCAGGACCGCGACCTCGGCCTCAACAACGGCGCCGCCGTCGCCGGCAGCGCCGAGTTGGTCGCGGGCTGGGAGCAGCGTTCCGCCGAGATGCGCCAGCGATATCCCGATCATATCGATCTCGGATATGGCCCGCGCGAACGCAACCGGATGGATTTTCTCAAGGCCGGCGAAGGAGCGCCGACGCTGCTGTTCATTCATGGCGGCTATTGGCAGGCCCGCGCCAAGGAAGTGTTCACGGTCGTTGCCGAGGGCCCCATGGCGCATGGCATCAATGTCGCGCTGATCGGCTACACGCTGGCGCCGGATGCGACGCTGGACGAGATTGTCGCGGAGATCCATGCGGGGATCGATTTCCTGGCGAAGCAATTGCCCGCGCTGGGCGCCGGCGCGGACGGCATCGTTGTTTCCGGCTGGTCCGCCGGCGGCCATCTCACCTCGATGGCGCTGTCGCACCCGTTTGTCAGGGCCGGCATGGCGATATCCGGCATCTACGATCTCGAGCCGATCCGCCACAGCTATCTCAACGACAAGCTCGGGCTCGACGAGGCGATGTCGCGCCGCAACTCGCCGATGGCGGAGGCGGGCGGCCCGATCAAGCCGCTGTCGCTGGTGGTCGGCAGCGCCGAACTGCCGCTATTGCGCAGGCAGACCGCCGACTTCGCCGGCCACCGCGCCAGATACGGATTGCCGGTGACCTATGAAGAAATTCCCGGCGCCGACCATTTCACCATCATGAACGAGATGATGTCGCCGAAGGGACGGATCACGACGCTGATCAGGCAGTTGTTGGAAAGGACGGCGGGCTAAGCCCCGTCATTGCGAGGAGCAACGCGACGAAGCAATCCATCGCGCCGCAATGAAAGAGTGGACTGCTTCGTCGCGCTGCTCCTCGCAGTGACGTGGAGGGAGCGCGCGACTACCCCCAGCCCGCGCTGATGCCGCCATCGACCGTATAGATCACGCCCGAGGTATAGCCCGAGCGGTCGGAGGCGAGGAACGCCATCAGGTCGCCGATCTCGCGCGCATGGGCGGGGCGGCCGAGCGGAAAGCCTTTTTGAAACTCCTTGTAGCGGCTTTCGTCGCCGAACTGGTTCTTCGCCCGTGTCTTCAACAGCGTGACATGGCGGTCGGTGCCGACCGGGCCCGGATTGATGCCGACCACGCGGATGTTGTCGGCGAGGCTCTTTCCTCCCAACGCGCGGGTAAAGGCCATCAGCGCGGCGTTGCCGGCGCTGCCGCAGATGTAATTGGCGTCGAATTTCTCGCCGGCGGCGCCGATGTCGTTGACGATCACGCCATGGCCGCGCGCCTTCATCCGCGCATATATCGCGCGGGTCAGGTTGATGTAGCCGAACACCTTCAGTTCCCAGGCGTGACGCCATGTCGCCTCGTCGATCTTGTCGATCGAGCCGCCCGGAATATCGCCGGCATTGTTGACGAGGATGTCGATGTCGGAAGCCGCCGTGGCGAGTTTTGCAAGATCCTCCGGCTTGCGCAGGTCGGCCACATGCGCCACCGCGTCGATCTGGTGGGTGGCGCGCAGCCGCTCGGCCTGTGCCTTCAATTGATCGCCGCTGCGGGCGGCGAGAAGCAGATGGCAGCCTTCCTCGGCGAAGGATTCGGCCGCGGCCGCGCCGATGCCTTTGGAGGCGCCGGTGATCAGGACGCGCTTGCCGCGCAGATGCAGATCCATGGAAGTACTCGCTGGGTAAGGGGAAAAATGTCGGCGAAACTTGTTAGGCGGTCGGCATGGCAGCGGTCAACATTGCACTGCGGTGTTGCGCGGTGGCGAGGTTTGGTCCATTGCAAGGCCGTCAAATCGGCGGCATCGGTGGTGCGGCAAGGTTCAAGGAAATCCCGCAATGAGCAACGCAAAGAAGCAGTACCGGATCGCGGTCATTCCCGGTGACGGCATCGGCAAGGAAGTGATCCCGGAAGGCCTGCGCGTGTTGGAGAAGGCGGCGAAAAAGCACGGCGTCAGCCTGCATTTCGATCATTTCGACTTCGCCTCCTGGGACTATTACCAGAAGCACGGCGAGATGATGCCACAGGACTGGAAGGCCCAAATCGGCAAGCACGACGCGATCTACTTTGGCGCGGTCGGCTGGCCGGCGAAAATTCCCGATCACATTTCCCTGTGGGGCTCGCTGATCAAATTCCGCAGGGAGTTCGACCAGTACGTCAATTTGCGCCCGGTGCGGCTGATGCCGGGCGTGCCGTCGCCGCTCGCGGGCCGCAAGCCCGGCGACATCGATTTCTGGGTGGTGCGCGAGAACACCGAGGGCGAATATTCATCCGTCGGCGGCCGCATGTTCCCGGATACCGACCGCGAATTCGTCACCCAGCAGACCGTGATGACCCGCATCGGCGTCGATCGCATCCTGAAATTCGCGTTCGAGCTGGCGCAGTCGCGCCCGAAGCGGCATCTGACCTCGGCCACGAAATCAAATGGCATCTCGATCACCATGCCCTATTGGGACGAGCGCGTGGAGGCGATGGCGAAAAAATTCCCGGCGGTGAAGTGGGACAAGTACCACATCGACATCCTCACCGCGAATTTCGTGCTGCATCCGGACTGGTTCGACGTGGTGGTCGGCTCCAATTTGTTCGGCGATATTCTCTCTGATTTGGGTCCGGCCTGCACCGGCACGATCGGCATCGCGCCATCAGGCAATATCAACCCGGAAGGCCATTTTCCGTCGGTGTTCGAGCCGGTGCACGGCTCGGCGCCCGATATCGCAGGCCAGGGCATCGCCAACCCGATCGGCATGATCTGGTCGGGCGCGATGATGCTGGAGCATCTCGGCGAGAAAACTGCGGCCGCCTCGATCGTCGGTGCGATCGAGCGCACGCTCGGCGAGCGCACCTTGCGCACCCGCGACCTCGGCGGCAACGCCGACACGGTCGCCTGCGGCAAGGCGGTGGCTGACATGGTGGAGTAGGGGCTCGATCGGCGCGCCAAGCCGCGCCACCTTCGTCATTGCGAGGAGCCAACGGGTCCCGCCTTCGGCGGGCCCGATGGTAAACTCCGCGACGAAGCAATCCAATCTTCCTTTGCGGCTCTATGGATTGCTTCCGCCTTCGCTCGTTGAGCTACGGCGGACAGGTCGCGGAGCCTGTCATCGGGCGCGCGTTCGCGCGACCCGGTGGCTCGCAATGACGGCAAAGCGCTCATCACCACCCCTCCAGCACGATCTTGCCGCGAGACTTGCCGCTTTCCAGCAGCGCATGCGCGCGCTTCAGGTTTGCCGCGTTGATGGCGCCAAAGCTCTGGTCGAGCGTGGTGCGCAGCACGCCCTTGTCGATGAGGTCGGCGACGTCATTGAGCAGATGATGCTGGCCGATCATGTCGGGTGTCTGGAACGATGAGCGCGTGAACATCGATTCCCAGTGGATCGAGACCGCCTTGCCCTTGAAGACGCCGACATTGAATTCGGGGGGATCGTCGATCAGGCCGAATTTGCCCTGCGGCGCGATCAATTCGGCGATCGGCTTGTAGTGCTGGTCGGTGAAGGTGAGGCTCGCGACCAGCGCCACCGGCGGCAGCTTCAGCTTTTCGATCTGCTCCTTCATCGGTTGCGCGTGATCGATCACGGCATGGGCGCCGAGGTCGAGGCACCATTCTTTCGATTCCGGCCGCGTCGCGGTGGCGACCACGGTCAGGCCCGTGAGGCGGCGCGCGAGCTGGATCAGGATCGAGCCGACGCCGCCGGCGCCGCCGGTGATCAACAATGTGCGCGGATCGACGCTCTTGCCCGGCACCGCCCCCAAGCGGTCGAACAGCAGTTCCCAGGCGGTGATCGAGGTCAAGGGCAGCGCCGCGGCCTGCGCGAATGACAGCGATTTCGGCTTAGCCCCGACGATGCGCTCGTCGACCAGATGAAATTCCGAATTGGTGCCCTGGCGCTGGATCGATCCGGCATAAAACACCTCGTCGCCCAGCTTGAACAGGCTGACCTCGGGACCGACCGCATCGACGATTCCAGCCGCGTCATAGCCCAGGATCTTGGTCTCGCCCTCGGGCGGGGCTGCGCGCTTGCGCACCTTGTAATCGACGGGGTTGGCGGAGACCGCTTTCACGGCCACGCGGATGTCGCGGCCTTTCGGCTCCGGTTTCGCGGTTTCGAAATCGATCAACGCATCCGCCGCCTCGATTCGCAGCGATTTTCTGTATCCGACGGCCTTCATGCGGCGTTTCTCCTGATTGCAATCCCCCTTTACTACCGCCGTTTCGCCGGGGAATTGCAAGGATCGAAGCGCCGGCCGGCGAGCCGAATCGGCCAAAACACGCCGATCCGTTGTCTGATTCGCTTCTATTCGCGGGCAGGGGAGCTTATATTTGGACGATCATTCCTTGGGAAACTTTCATGACCTCGCTGCGCGTTCTTACGGCTTTGCTCCTGACGCTGTCTTTCGTCGGCCCCTCCGCCGCGCAGGACCGCCGCGTGCCGGCCTCGGCGGCGGAGCTGCGGCTGTCCTACGCGCCGATCGTGCAGCGGGTGCAGCCGGCGGTGGTCAACGTCTACGCCGCCAAGACCGTGCAGAACCGCAACCCGCTGCTGGACGATCCGATCTTCCGCCGCTTCTTCGGCGTGCCCGGCCAGCAGCCGGAGCAGATGCAGCGCTCGCTCGGTTCCGGCGTGATGGTCGATCCGTCCGGCCTCGTCGTCACTAACAACCACGTCATCGAAGGCGCCGATCAGGTCAAGGTCTCGCTGTCCGACAAGCGCGAATTCGAGGCCGAGATCGTGCTGAAAGATGGCCGCACCGATCTCGCGGTGCTGCGCCTGAAAGACGCAAAAGAGAAATTCACCACGCTGGATTTCGCCAACTCCGACGAGCTCTTGGTCGGCGACATCGTGATGGCGATCGGTAATCCCTTCGGCGTCGGCCAGACCGTGACCCACGGCATCATCTCGGCCCTGGCGCGCACCCAGGTCGGCATCACCGACTATCAGTTCTTCATCCAGACCGATGCCGCGATCAATCCTGGCAATTCCGGCGGCGCGCTGGTCGACATGACCGGCCGGCTTGCCGGGATCAACACCGCGATCTTCTCGCGCTCCGGCGGTTCGCAGGGCATCGGCTTTGCGATCCCTGCCAATATGGTGCGGGTCGTCGTGGCTTCCGCCAAGGGCGGCGGCAAGGCGGTCAAGCGTCCCTGGCTCGGCGCACGCTTGCAAGCGGTGACGCCCGAGATCGCCGAGTCGCTCGGGCTTCGGCTGCCGACCGGCGCGCTGGTCGCCAACGTCACGCCGAACAGTCCGGCGGAACGCGCCGGGCTGAAACTGTCCGACCTGATCGTTGCGATCGACGGGCAGGCGATCGACGATCCCAATGCGTTCGACTATCGCTTCGCCACGCGGCCGCTCGGCGGCTCGGCGCAGGTCGACGTGCTGCGCGCCGGCAAGACCGTGAAGCTGACGGTGCCGCTGGAAACCGCGCCCGATACCAACCGTGACGAAATTACCCTGACCGCGCGCTCGCCGTTCCAGGGCGCCAGGGTCGCCAACATTTCGCCGGCGGTGGCCGACGAATTGCGCCTGGATTCCTCGACCGAGGGCGTCGTCGTCGTCGAGCTCGAGGATGGCGCCACCGCCGCCAATGTCGGCTTCCAGAAGGGCGACATCATCCTCGCCGTCAACAACCAGAAGATCGCCAGAACCAGCGATCTCGACAAGGCGTCGAAGACGTCGTCGCGGCTCTGGCGCATCACCCTGGTGCGCGGCGGGCAGCAGATCAATGTGACGCTCGGCGGATGAGCCCGAAGCGACCGCGCGAGGCGGCCAACCTCTTTGCCGCGGCGGGGATGGAGCAGGACGCGCCGCATCCGCTTCCGGACAAATTGCGCCCGCGTTCGCTGGCCGACGTCGTCGGCCAAGACCATATCCTCGGTCCCGACGGCGCGCTGACGCGCATGCTGGAAACGCGCACGCTGGGGTCGCTGATCTTCTGGGGACCGCCCGGCACCGGCAAGACCACGGTGGCGCGGCTTTTGGCGGACGCAACCGAATTGCATTTCGAGCAGATTTCGGCGGTGTTTTCCGGCGTCGCCGACCTCAAAAAGGCGTTCGATGCCGCGCGCGCGCGCCGCGAGACCGGCAAGGGCACGCTGCTCTTCGTCGACGAGGTGCATCGTTTCAACCGCGCGCAGCAGGACTCCTTTCTGCCCGTAATGGAAGACGGTACGGTGGTGCTGGTCGGCGCCACCACGGAAAATCCCTCGTTCGAGCTCAACGCCGCGCTTCTATCGCGGGCGCGCGTGCTGGTGTTTCATTCGCTCACACCGGCCGCGATCGAGAAGCTCTATGCCCATGCCGAGCAAATGGAGGGCCGGAAACTGCCGCTCGATGCCGAGGCGCGCGCCGTGCTGGTGCGGATGGCGGACGGCGACGGCCGCGCCGCGCTGACGCTTGCCGAAGAGGTCTGGCGCGCCGCGCGCAAGGACGAGGTCTTCGACGCCGGGCAGTTGCAGGAGATCCTGCAGCGCCGCGCGCCGATCTACGACAAGTCCGCCGACGGCCATTACAACCTGATCTCGGCGCTGCATAAATCGGTGCGCGGCTCCGATCCGGATGCGGCGCTGTATTATCTCGCGCGCATGATGGATGCCGGTGAGGATCCGCTGTTCCTGGCGCGCCGCGTGGTGCGGATGGCCGTGGAGGATATCGGTCTGGCCGATCCGCAGGCGCTGGCGATCTGCAACGCCGCCAAGGACGCCTATGATTTTCTGGGGTCTCCCGAAGGCGAACTCGCGATCGCGCAGGCCGTGATCTATCTCGCCACCGCGCCGAAATCCAACGCCGCCTACAAGGCGTTTGGCGCTGCGATGCGCGCGGCGAAGGAGGGCGGCTCGCTGCTGCCGCCAAAGCACATTTTGAATTCGCCGACCAAGCTGATGAAGTCGGAAGGCTATGGCTCAGGCTACGAATACGACCATGACGCGCCGGACGCCTTCTCCGGGCAGGACTATTTCCCGGAAGCCTTGGGCCGGCAGATTTTTTACGATCCGCCTGACCGCGGCTTCGAGCGCGAGATCCGCAGGCGGCTGGAGTATTGGGCCAGGCTGCGCCGGGAGCGGGAAGGCCCGCGCGAATGAGCCGCTTTTCAAACGATCGTTCGTGCCTCGGACGGCGACTTGAAGCTGTCGCCTTGCTGGCGTTACTGGTATCCGTTCGTCCCGCCTCAGCCGAAATCGTAGAGGTTGCGCCGGGCGTGCAGATGACGAAGCGAACCTATTCGGCGCCGGTCAACGAGCCGCCGTTTTACGGATTCATCGTCAAGAATTCGGCGCGGCAGGCCGCGGACGAGAGCTTCGTAAAGGCCCTGATTCAGGCCGTGGGAACGCGGGAGAAAGCTTTTGACGAAACAACCAAGCGCGGCTGGATAGCGATAGGCGCGGGTAACGCCGCGGAAGCCGCGCAGAGATTCAATCAGGCATTCTTGTTGGCCCCTGAGCAGAGCCGCGTTTACCATGGGTTCGCAGCCGTCGCTCAAGTCCGCTTCAATGACACCGATTTCGCCGACGAGCTGTTCAGGATTGCGCGCAAGCAGCCCAACCCTTTGAAGACGCTCAACGCAGATTATGGCAGGCTGCTTCTGATCGCCAAACGGCCGCGCGAGGCCCAGCCGGTGCTGGAGCAGGCCGTCAAGGACACTCCGGATTTCGGTGACGCATGGACCAATCTTGCCTGGGCCCGGCTGCAAAACGGCGACCCCGCTGCTGCCTGCGCGGCAGTGGACGAGGCTGTCAAACAACGCCCTTCCGGCAGCGCCAACGCCGATCTGAGCGCTTTGCGAAGTAGCGCGCAATGCAAATGAGTGCTGTCATCCACCTCGAACTTATGTGGCCGGGCTCTATGACGGGCCTGTACAGGAAAACTGAATCATGAGCCGTCGCGTCAAAAAACCATTGAAGCCCCGGGGCGATCGCCCGAAGGGTGCGCCTCCCTATCGGGGCTCGCGAACGGAACGGCTGCGGGCGCACCGTCCCGGCGGCAAGCCCGCGCGCCTCCCGCCCGCCGCGCCCCGGGCCTCAAAACCGTTGGTGCCTGAGCCCGAAAAAGCGGTCGCCGAGCCGCCGCCGCTGCCGACCAAGGTTCAGACGGTCGTGGTGACCGCCGACGAGAGCAATATGCGCGTCGACCGCTTTCTCGAAGCGCGCTTTCCCGGGCTGTCGTTCTCCCACATCCAGCGCATCGTCCGCAAAGGAGAGCTGCGCGTCAACGGCAAGCGCGCCGACAGCAAGGACCGGCTGGAGCAGGGGCAGAGCGTGCGCATCCCGCCGCTCAAACTCGATGCGCCCAAGGCTGCGCCCGGCAGCCGCTCCGAAGCCGCGGTCAAGACGCTGCAGGCGCTCAAGGACATGATCCTCTACGAGGACGCCGACGTCATGGTGCTGAACAAGCCCGCCGGGCTTGCGGTGCAGGGCGGTTCCGGCATCACCCGCAATGTCGACGACATGCTGGAGGTGATGCGCGACGCCAAGGGACAGAAACCCCGGCTGGTGCACCGGCTCGACAAGGACACCGCGGGCTGTCTTCTGATCGCGAAAACCCGCTTCGCCGCCACCGCGCTGACCGGCTCGTTCCGCCACCGTTCGGCACGAAAAATCTACTGGGCGCTGGTAGCCGGCGTGCCGAAGCCGAAGCAGGGCCGCATCTCGACCTATCTCGCCAAGGAAGAGAGCGAGGACGACACCATCATGCGGATCGCCAAACATGGCGACGAGGGCGCGAGCCACGCCGTGACCTATTACGCGGTGGTGGAAACCTCGGCGCAGAAACTGGCCTGGGTGTCGCTGAAGCCGGTCACTGGCCGGACCCATCAGTTGCGCGCGCATATGGCGCATATCGATCACGCCATCGTCGGCGATCCCAAATATTTCACCAAAGAAAACTGGCAATTGCCGGGCGGCCTACAGAACCGGCTGCATCTGCTGGCGCGGCGGATCGTGATCCCGCATCCGCGCGGCGGCGTGATCGATGCCACCGCGCCGCTGCCGCCGCATATGCTGCAATCCTGGAATCTGCTCGGGCTGGAAGCCGACCGGTTCGATCCGATCGAGAATGCGCCGGAGGAATAGCGATCAAGCGGCGCCAGCGCCAATCGCAAAATTGTCGCCGCCTGAACTGCGCCAGAAACAGCCGCAAGGAATCATGCGAGCTTTTGACGTCGAGGATCACCCAGCCATCGGTTCCATCGGCTTTATTTGCATCTCACCCTGGCTTATCTTGCAAGCAAATGAAGCCGAACGAAAGCCTGCGAAAAAATGCGCGAATTATTCGATGAAGTGGCGGGAAAATCCCCGCTCGATCCGCGGGAGGCGGTGCGGCGCACGATGCGCGCGCCCCAGCGCAAGCGCGTCTATGCCGGCGCCGGCGTGACCGAAGCCGATGGCGGATTCCTGGTCACGCTCGACGACAAGCCGATCCGCACGCCGTCCGGCCGACAGCTGATCGCTCCCTCGCGCGAGATCGCGGATGCCATCGCCGGCGAGTGGAATACGCAAGGAGAAACCATCGATCCCCTGACCATGCCGCTGACGCGCTTTGCCAACAGTGTGGTCGAAGGCGTGGTCGATCGCGTCGAGGCCGTCAGCGACGACGTCGCAAAATATCTCGGCTCGGATCTGTTGTTCTATCGCGCCGGCCATCCCGAGGCGCTGGTCGCGCGGGAGGCCGCGCATTGGGACCCGATCCTGTTCTGGGCGGCGGATACGCTCGGCGCCCATTTCATTCTCGCCGAGGGCATCGTGCATGTGGCTCAGCCGGATTCGGCGATCGCCGCGGCGCGCGCGGCGTTCCCGGCCAATCCCTGGCCGATCGCGGCGCTGCACGTGGTGACGACCTTGACCGGCTCGGCGCTGCTCGCGCTGGCGCTATGTCACGGCGTCCGTGACCCCGATCAGGTCTGGGCCGCTGCCCATGTCGATGAGGACTGGAACATCGAGAAATGGGGGGTGGACGAGGAAGTCGCCGCCCGCCGCGCCGCCCGGCTGGTCGATTTCAGGGCTGCCGCGGCCATTCTGAAGGGCCTGGAGCGCTAAATAGGCCATCCGGTTAACGAGAGGTTTACGCGGCTCTGCTAGCGTTGCGGCTTCGTGCCGAGACCTCTGCCATGGCGATCTCCATCAATCCGATCCTGCCGGTGCTGGCCGCCCAAGAGGCGGGTGCGGTGGCGCCGGAACTCGTGCTGCAGCCGGGAAGCGTGGTCAATGCCGAGGTATTGAATATCCTGTCCGCCGATCTGGTGCGGATCGCGATCGCGAGCCTTTCGATCGACGTGCGCTCGGAAATTCCGCTGCAGCAGGGCCAGGCCCTGCGGCTCGCGGTGTCGCAGACGAAGGACGGCATCCGGCTCGCGGTGGTCGGGCAGGGCGCCGATGCGGCTGGCCTGTCGGGCGACGTGGTTACGCTGTCGCCGGAAGCGCTGGTCGATGCCGCGTCCAATCCACCGACGATCACGGCAGCGCCGAAAGATGGGCTGACGCCGCTGGAGCGTGCGGTCGTATCAGTGACGGTGCAAAGTGCCGCGACCGAGCAGCAAAGTCTGGCGCCGCTGTTTGCCAATCTCGGCGCCGTGGCGGCTTCCGGCGATCTGCCGCCGAAACTGCAGCAGGCGATCGCGCAGGTGCTGGCGCAGCAGACGAGCCTCGATCAGAACCTCGATGGCGGCGACATCAGGAACGCGTTGCAGAAATCCGGCCTGCTTTTCGAGGCCCGGCTGGCATCGGGGGCCGCCCTGCCAACCGCGGGCGTGCCCGACCTGAAAGCCGCGCTGATCGTGCTGCGCCAAACGCTGCAGTCATCGCTCGGAGCGACGCCGACAACCGCCGCTCCGCTTGCAGCGTCGGCAACGCCAGCTCCGGCCGCGGTGCCGCCGGCGACATCGGCAATTCCGGCGGCAGCAGCGGCTGCGGAAGAAACCGTCTTGCCGCGTGCGGCGACGACGCCGGGCC
>NZ_JBAVNZ010000227.1:0-9284 GCF_049691595.1 Bradyrhizobium sp. | reverse complement strand
CGTCGATATCGCTCGGCCGCGCCGCGATGCCCTCTTCCAGAATCCGCGCGCCTTCATTGATCATCGGATACATCATGCGCTCGAGGATTTCGTCGTCGCTGACCACGCGTTTCTTGCGGCCCATCCGCAGCAACGTCTCGTCGATCAGCTTCTCGACTTCCGGATCGGGCAGCGCCGCGCGCGACCCGCCTTCATACTTGTAGTAACCCTTGCCGGTCTTCTGGCCGAACCGCCCGGCCTCGCACAGCGCATCGGCGATTTCCGACTTGATGCCGCGGTCCTTGCGCGAGCGCCAGCCGATGTCGAGGCCGGCGAGATCGCCCATCGCGAACGGTCCCATCGGCATGCCGAATTTCGTCACCACCGCATCGACCTGTTGCGGCAAGGCGCCCTCGAACAACAGCTTCTCCGCCTGCTTGCCGCGCTGCGCCAGCATGCGGTTGCCGACGAAGCCGTCGCAGACGCCGACCACCGCGGGCACCTTTGCAATTCTGCGCGCGATCGATACGGCGGTGACCAGCGCATCCGGCGCGGTCTTGGCCGCCCGCACGATCTCGCACAGCTTCATCACATTCGCCGGTGAGAAGAAGTGCATGCCGAGCACGTCCTGCGGACGTTTTGTCACCTTGGCGATCTCGTCGATGTTGAGGTAGGAGGTATTGGAAGCCAGCACCGCGCCGGGTTTTGCAAACTTGTCGAGCGCCGCGAAAACTTCCTTCTTGACCGCCATGGTTTCGAACACCGCCTCGATGACGAGGTCGGCATCCGCCACGTTTTCCAGGCCGACCACGCCCTTGATCAGGCCCATGCGCTTGGCCGGCGCGTCCGCGGGGATGCCGCCGCGCGCCGCGGTGGCCTCATAATTCTTCTGCATCACGCCCATGCCGCGATTGAGCTGCTCCTCGCCGGTCTCGATCAAGGTCACGGGAATGCCGGCATTGGCGAACGACATCGCGATGCCGCCGCCCATGGTGCCGGCGCCGATGATGGCGACGCGCTCGACATTGCGCGGCTTTGTCCCCTCGGGCACGCCGGCGATCTTGGCGGCCTCGCGCTCGGAGAAGAAGGCGTAACGCTGTGCCTTGGATTGATCGCTCGACACCAGCTTGAGAAAACCCTCACGCTCCTTCTTCAGCCCCTCGTCGAACGGCAGGTCGATCGCCGCCCCCACCGCGTCGGCGGCGGCGAACGGGGCTTCCAGCCCGCGCGCCTTCTTGGTCATTGCCGCGACCGCGTTGGTGAAGATCGAGCGGTCGGCTTTCGCGGCGGCGAGCTTGGAGTCATCGTCGCGCAGCTTGCGCAGCGGACGCTTCTCCGCCAGCACCTTGCGGGCAAAGGCTTCGCCGCCGGACGCCGGGCCTTCGACGATCTCCTCGATCAGGCCGTTCTTCAGCGCGTCCGAAGCGCCGATCGGATCGCCGCCGACGATCATCTTGACCGCAAGCCCGGGGCCGACCGCGCGCGGCAGGCGCTGGGTGCCGCCGGCGCCCGGCAAGAGGCCGAGCTTGACTTCGGGCAGGCCGAGCCTGGCGTCCCTGGTGGCGACGCGATAGTGGCAGGCGAGCGCGACTTCGAGGCCGCCGCCGAGCGCGGTGCCATGAATCGCGGCGATGATCGGCTTCGGCGAGTTCTCCATCTCGGCCAGCACTTCATGCAGACCCGGCGGCTGCGGCGGCTTGCCGAATTCGGTGATGTCGGCGCCGGCGATGAAGGTGCGGCCGCCGCAGGTCAGCACGATCGCCTTGACTTCAGGATCGGCGATCGCGCGCTTGATGCCGTCGAAAATACCGCCGCGCACGGCGGCGCTCAGCGCATTGACGGGAGGGCTGTTGACCGTGACGATGGCAATGACGTCATGACGCTCGAGCTTTACGACTTCGTTCACGAGACTCTCCCTGGCTTCTTGTTCTTCGACTGCTTGTCAACTTGCGTCGCTTCAAGACCTTCGTCTATTTCGCACTGCGAAATTAAATTCCACATCTTGACAGCGAGGGTTATTTTGAAGCACCTCCGTTGTCAACGCGCTCCGCACACGCAGCAGGCCATGAAACGTCCAGGCAAGAAAGCGGCGACCGATCGCAGCTTCGTCGTCGCGCTTTCCCGCGGACTTGATGTGTTGCGCGCATTCCATCCCAATGACGGGCTGCTCGGCAATCAGGAGCTTGCGGCCCGCACCAATTTGCCCAGGCCAACCATTTCCCGGCTGACCTACACCTTGACCAAGCTCGGCTACCTTACACCCGTTCCGCGGTTCGAGAAGTATCAGCTTGCGCCATCTGCCATGGCGCTGGGGTATGCCGCGCTGGCCAATCTCGGCGTTCGGCATTTGTCCGAACCCTACCGTGAGGAAGTCATGCGCGAGACCGGCGGCGCGGTCGCGGTCGGCGGGCGCGACCGTCACCACATGATCTATTTCGGCCAAAGCCGTGACGGGCTGACGCTCGGCGTCCAGCTCGACGTCGGTTCAAGAATACCGATCGCGACCACCGCGATGGGACGGGCCTATCTTTGGGCACTGCCGGACGACGAGCGTGCCGCCTTGTTGCGCGAGCTCCGCGACCACTATGGCAGCCGCTGGTCGCGCATGCGCGACGGCATCGAGCGCGCCGGCGAGACGGTGGCCAAGCACGGCTTTACGATTTCCGCCGGCGAGTGGCAGGACGACGTGCATGCGGTCGGGGTTGCACTCAAGCTCAATGACGGAACCGGTCCGTACGCCTTCAATTGTGGCGCGCCCGCATTCCGCTTCACGGAAGATCGGTTGCGCGACGATATTGGACCTCGCCTTGTCGCGATGGTAAGGAAGATCGAGGCGGCGCTCGGCGGCGTGGCTCCGCAATCAAAAAAAGAACAAGGCAAAAAGCTGAAATCAGGAGGGAAAGTTGCGCGTTTGGACGAGGGGATCAGATAGCGTTCATCATGACCGGCGAAGCATTTCGCGCGGTCGCTCCCGCCGCGTCGATCGCGTGGGCGAGACGAGATGACGCAGGCACAGCTGGCGCAGGGACGAGATCCCCTGCTTGCGGTTCGCGACGTAAGCGTCGTGTTCGGCGGCATCGTTGCCTTGAACGGCGTGTCCTTCGACATGCAGCAGGGGCAGATCCTCGGCCTGATCGGACCGAACGGCGCCGGCAAGACCACGCTGTTCAATTGCCTGTCCAGGCTCTATCAGCCGAGCTCCGGCGACATCCTGATGGAAGGCCGGAGCATCCTCGGCCGTCCGCCGCACCGGATCGCCGAGATCGGCATCGGGCGCACCTTCCAGAACGTCGCCCTGTTTCCCAACCTGTCGGTGCTCGACAATGTTCGGGTCGGCACCCATGCCCGCACCTCCAGCGATATCATCTCAGACTCGCTGAAGCTCGCCTGGGTTCGCCGCGGCGAGGCCGAGGTCAACGCGAAGGTCCATGAAATCCTCGGCTATCTCGGCCTTGAGGACGTCGCCCACACCGTGGTTTCCGGCCTGCCCTTCGGCACCCAGAAGCGCGTCGAGCTGGCGCGCGCCTTGGCCGCGGATCCGAAGATCCTGCTGCTCGATGAACCCGCCGGCGGCCTCAACCACGAGGAGGTCCATGTGCTCGCCGACCTGATCCGCCGGATCCGCACCGAGCGGCACATGACCGTGCTGCTGGTCGAGCATCATATGGGCCTCGTGATGTCGATCGCTGACCACGTCGTCGCCCTCAATTTCGGCCGCAAGCTTGCCGAGGGAACGCCGGCCGTGGTTCAGGCCGACCCGGATGTGATCAAGGCCTATCTGGGGAGCAAGGACCAATGACCGCGATGCTCAACGTCAGGGATCTGCGGGCCTATTACGGCCAGGTCCAGGCGCTTCACGGGCTCTCCTTCGCCCTCAACGAGGGTAGCCTGACCACCCTGCTCGGCGCCAATGGCGCCGGCAAGACCACCACCTTGCGGGCGATTTGCAGCATGGTGCGCTCCACCGGCGCGATCGAATTCGAGGGCAAGCCGCTCTCCGGCCGCTCGACCGAGAATGTCGTCCGTCTCGGCATCGCGCATGTGCCGCAGGGCCGCGGCACCTTCACCACCATGACGGTGGAAGAGAACCTGCAGCTCGGCGCCATCACCCGCAACGACAAGGCCGGGGTGGTTTCCGACATCGAGCGCATGTACGAGCACTTTCCGGTGTTGAAGCAGCGTCACACCCAGCAGGCCGGCACGCTGTCGGGCGGCGAACAGCAGATGCTGGCGGTCGCCCGCGCGCTGATGCTGCGCCCGCGCCTGATGCTGCTGGACGAGCCTTCGTTCGGTCTGGCGCCGCTCGTGGTGCGCGACCTGTTCAAGATCCTCGGCAAGATCAATCGCGAGGACAAGGTCACCATCCTGGTGGTGGAGCAGAACGCGCAACTGGCGCTGGAACTCGCCGACCAGGCTTATGTGATCGAAACCGGACGGATCGTGATGTCGGGCGACGCCAGGGACATCGCCAACAACGAAGACGTCCGTAAATCCTATCTCGGCTACTGAGGAGCGCGGCCATGGAGCTTTTTACCAACCAGGTCCTGGCCGGCATCGCCACCGGCGCGATTTATGCCTGCATGGCGCTCGCCGTCGTCATGATCTATCAGGCGATCGACCATCTGAATTTCGCGCAAGGCGAGATGGCGATGTTTTCGACCTTTCTGTCGTGGCAGATGATGCAATGGGGCGTACCCTACTGGGGAGCCTTCCTGCTCACGGTGGCGATCTCTTTCGCCGGCGGCATCGTGATCGAGCGGCTGCTGTTCAAGCCACTGGCCAAGGCGCCGATCCTGACCAACGTCGCCGGATTCATCGCGCTGTTTGCGATCATCAACAGCGTCGCCGGCCTGATCTGGGATTTCACCATCAAGCAATATCCGACCCCGTTCGGCTCCTCGCCGTTCCTCGGCAGCCAGCTGATCTCGACCCACCAGGCCGGCATGATCGGCGTCACCGTGCTGCTCCTGATCCTGCTCTATCTGTTCTTCCAGTTCACCCGGATGGGGCTCGCGATGCGCGCGGCCGCCTCGCTGCCTGAATCGGCGCGGCTGGTCGGCATCAACACCTCATGGATGATCGCACTCGGCTGGGGCATGGCGGCGGCGATCGGCTCGATCGCCGGCATGCTGATCGCGCCGGTGGTGTTCCTGGAGCCGAACATGATGGGCGGCGTATTGATCTACGGCTTTGCCGCGGCCGTCCTGGGCGGCCTGACCAGCCCGCTCGGCGCCGTCGTCGGCGGCTTCCTGGTCGGCGTGTTCGAGAATCTCGCCGGGACCTACATTCCCGGCGTCGGCAACGAGCTGAAACTGCCGATCGCGCTGGCGCTGATCATCACCGTACTGGTCGTCAAACCGGCTGGGCTGTTTGGCCGGCCCATCGTGAAGCGAGTTTGATCATGAGCGCTGTTCAGGAAGTCGTCACCGAAGCCCCGGCCGTCGAGGCGGTTCCGAAGCGAGCCATGACCCTCGGCCTCGGCACCTCGCTGGTGGTGCTGGCGGCATTGGCCATCGCGCCGCTGTTGGTCAAGAACTTCATCATCTTCCAGATGACGATGCTTTTGATCTACGCCCTCGCGGTGCTCGCGCTCAACATCCTCACCGGCGGCAGCGGGCAGTTCTCGCTGGGCCAGAGCGCGTTTTACGCGGTCGGCGCCTATACCTCGGCGATCCTGATGGAACATGTCGGCATGAACTACGCGCTGACGCTGCCGATCGCGGGCCTCATCTGCTTCGCATTCGGCTTTGCCTTCGGCCAGCCGGCACTGCGGCTCTCCGGCGTCTACCTCGCGCTGGCGACGTTCGCGCTCGCCACCGCGATGCCGCAACTGCTCAAGCTTGGCTTCTTCGAGCACTGGACCGGCGGCGTGCAGGGTCTCGTGGTGACCAAGCCCGATGCGCCGTTCGGCCTGCCGATGTCGCAGGACATGTGGCTGTATTATTTCACGCTCGTGATCACGATCGGGATCTATCTCGCCTCGGTCAATTTGCTGCGGTCGCGTTCCGGCCGCGCTTTCATGGCGATCCGCGACAACGAGATCGCGGCCTCCGCCATGGGCGTCGACGTCGCGCTGTACAAGACGCTGGCGTTCGGCGTCAGCGCCGGGATCACCGGCGTCGCCGGCGGCCTCGGCGCGATCGCCGTGCAGTTCGTGGCGCCCGACGGCTACACCATCACGCTCGCGATTTCGCTGTTCCTCGGCATGGTGGTCGGCGGCGTCGGCTGGCTGCCGGGATCGATCGTCGGCTCCGCCTTCATCATCTTCGTGCCGAACATCGCCGAGGGCATCTCGAAGGGGCTCTCCGGCGCGGTGTTCGGCGTGCTGCTGTTCCTCGTCATCTTCCTCGTGCCGCACGGCGCCAGGCAGGTGGCGCTGGTTGCCCAGCAACTGGCCGGCAAGTTCAAGAGGTAACCCGGGGAAATACGGTCCCTTGCCGGGCCTGCTTGGTTAAAAATATGGCCCCCTGCGACCTCATCGCCGGGGGCTTTTTCTTGATGGCAACCCGGAGAAGGTATTGAATGCAAGTCAGGAGCCGGAAAGTGCTTCCAGTCAAGCAAGACACATTCAACCAAGCTTCAGGGAGATCCAAATGCCTGCAATTCAATTGCGACTGGGGGCCTTTTCGGCCGCCATCGCAGTGCTCGCCGCAACCAGCAGCGGCGCGCTGGCGCAAAAGAAATATGACATCGGCGCCACCGACACCGAGATCAAGATCGGCAACATCATGCCTTACAGCGGACCGGCTTCCGCCTATGGCGTGATCGGCAAGACCGAGGACGCCTATTTCCGCAAGATCAATGCCGAGGGCGGCATCAACGGCCGCAAGATCAACTTCGTCACCTACGACGACGCCTACAGCCCGCCGAAAACGGTCGAGCAGGCGCGCAAGCTGGTCGAGAGCGACGAAGTCCTGATCGTCTTCAATCCGCTGGGCACGCCGCCGAATACCGCGATCCAGAAATACATGAACGCCAAAAAGGTGCCGCAACTGTTCGTCGCCACCGGCGCCACCAAATGGAACGATCCCAAGGAATTCCCGTGGACCATGGGCTGGCAGCCCAACTACCAGAGCGAATCGCGGATCTACGCGCAATATATTCTCAGGGAGAAGCCGAACGCGAAGATCGCGGTACTCTATCAGAACGACGACTACGGCAAGGACTACGTCAAGGGCCTGAAGGACGGCCTCGGCGCCAAGGCGGCGTCGATGATCATCGTGGAGGAAAGCTACGAGGTGACGCAGCCGACCATCGATTCCAACATCGTCAAGCTGAAATCGCTGGACGCCGACGTGTTCTTCAACGTCACCACGCCGAAATTCGCCGCGCAGTCGATCAAGAAAATGGCCGAGATCGGCTGGAAGCCGATGCACTTCCTCAACAACGTTTCTGCCTCGATCGGCAGCGTCATGAAGCCGGCCGGCTTCGAGAATTCGCAGGGCATCATCTCCTCGGCCTACCTCAAGGATCCGACTGATTCGCAATGGAAGGATGATGCCGGGATGAAGGCCTGGAATGAGTTCCTCGACAAGTACTACCCCGAAGCCAATCGCGCCGATGCATCGGTGATGTATGCCTACACGGTCGCGCAGGGCCTCGCGCACGTGCTGAAGGCCTGCGGCGACGACCTCTCCCGCGAGAACGTCATGAAGCAGGCGGCAAGCATCAAAAATCTCGAGCTCGGCGGCCTGTTGCCGGGCATCAACGTCAACACCAGTCCCACCGACTTTGCCCCGATTTCGCAATTGCAACTCATGCGCTTCAAGGGTGACACCTGGGAGCGGTTCGGCGAGATTCTCAACGGCGACGTCGGCGGCTGATCCGTTAACCGGCTACTAAAGAAGCAGCCCCCCGCGCCGTGCGCGGGGGGCTTTTTGTTGTGACCGGCCCGCTAAAATGATAACCAGCGCGCCAGGCCCGCAACCGCTTTCGATCAAGAGGCCGGGAGGCGGATAAATTATCGAAGTGAGGGAGAGCGCAATGCCTGTTACATTAACCAAGATTAAAATCGTTTCGGCGGCGTTCGCCGTGCTGGCCGCGTCCAGCAGCGGCGCGCTCGCGCAGAAGAAATACGACACCGGCGCGACCGACACCGAAATCAAGATCGGCAACATCATGCCGTATAGCGGCCCGGCATCCGCCTATGGCGTGATCGGCAAGACCGAGGAAGCCTATTTCAGGAAAATCAACGCCGCCGGCGGCATCAACGGCCGCAAGATCAACTTCATCAGCTATGATGACGGCTACAGCCCGCCGAAGACGGTCGAGCAGGCGCGCAAGCTGGTGGAGAGCGACGAGGTGCTGTTCATCTTCAATTCGCTGGGAACGCCGCCGAATTCCGCGATCCACAAATACATGAACTCGAAGAAGGTGCCGCAGCTGTTCGTCGCCACCGGCGCCACCAAATGGAACGACCCCAAGGACTTCCCATGGACCATGGGCTGGCAGCCGAACTACCAGAGCGAGTCCCGGATTTACGCGAAGTACCTTCTGAAGGAGAAGCCCGGCGCCAAGATCGCCGTGCTGTATCAGAACGACGACTACGGCAAGGACTATCTCAAAGGCTTGAAGGACGGTCTGGGCGCCAAGGCGGCCTCGATGATCGTGATCGAGGATAGCTTTGAGACCACGGAACCCACGATCGACAACCACATCGTCAAATTCAAGTCGACCGATGCGGACGTGTTCTTCAATGTCACGACGCCGAAATTCGCGGCGCAGTCGATCAAGAAAATGGCCGAGATCGGCTGGAAGCCGCTCCATATCCTCAACAACGTCTCGGCGTCGGTCGGCAGCGTGATCAAGCCGGCCGGTTACGAGAATGCGCAGGACATCATCTCCGCGGCCTATCTGAAGGACGCTTCCGACAAGCAGTGGGACAACGATCCCGGCATGAAGGAATTCTATGCGTTTCTGGAAAAGGATTTTCCGGAAGGCAACAAGCTCGACGGCTCGGTCGTGGTCGGCTACGCGGTGGCCCAGACCCTGGTCGAGGTGCTCAAGAAGTGCGGCGACAACCTGACCCGCGAGAACGTCATGAAGCAAGCGGCGAGCCTGAAGGATTTCCGCACCGAGGTGCTCTTGCCCGGCATCAAGATCAACACCAGCCCGACCGATTTCGCCCCGATCAGCCAGCTTCAGCTGATGAAGTTCAAGGGCGAGAAATGGGAACTGTTCGGCGACATCGTGAGCGCCGACGTCGGCGGCTGAGCCGCCCGGTTACCCGAAATCAGCACTGACGCCCCCTGCGATACCTCGCAGGGGGCTTTTTGTTGCGAAGGTCTTTTTCCCCTGTATCAATG
>NZ_JBAVNZ010000226.1:0-3970 GCF_049691595.1 Bradyrhizobium sp. | reverse complement strand
GCTTATGCTCTCGTCCCGCCGTTCGCGGCAGATCCTGCAATTAGAACCAAGAGCATTCAATCGTGACCGAGCGTGTGACGCTGATTACCGGTGCATCGGCGGGCATCGGCGCCGAAATGGCGCGGGTTTTTGCAGCTAACGGTCATCGCGTGGCACTGGCGGCGCGCCGCGTGGATCGCCTGACGATGCTGGCCGGCGAAATCGCCGCCGCGGGGGGTGCTCCGCCGATCGTCATTCCATGCGACCTCGAACAGCCTGACGCGTGCGACAAGATCGCGGCGGCGCTGCAAGCGGCTGGCGCAGAGGTCGAATACGTCGTCAATAATGCGGGCTTCGGCGTGTTCGGTCTCGCCGTCAAAGGGGATCGCGCCGAGCAGCTCAATATCATCGCGGTCAACATCCGCGCGCTGACCGATCTGTCGTTGCGCTTTTCCGATTCCCTGATCCGCCATCGCGGCGGCATTCTCAACGTCGGCTCGGTCGCAGGCTTTTTGCCGGGACCGGGCATGGCGGTGTATTACGCGTCCAAGGCCTATGTGCTGTCCTTCACTGAAGCGCTGCGCCAGGAACTCGCGCCGCACGGCGTGCGTGTGACCGTCATATGTCCCGGTCCGGTGCCCTCGGAGTTTCAGGCGCGCGCGGGCTTCGCGCCGGGATTTGATTCCGCGATCCTGAATGTCTCGGCCGCCGACGTCGCGCGGCAAGGTTATCGCGGGCTGATGGGCAACAGGCGTGCGGTGATGCCTGGGCTCGGCATCAAGATCGTGCCGTTCCTGCTCCGGCTGTTTCCGCGCGCGTTCATCCTGGCGGCGGTTGGCCGCCTCCAGCTGCGCCAGCACCGATAGCATCGGCGTTGTCGAACAAACACCTCTCGCGTTAATTGGTCCACGATTTGCTTCCAGATTTTCGGGTGAGTTCGCGTGAACTCACCTGAAATTAAGGAACACCCAGGTATGATGGCTGCTTGCGTGCCGCATACCAGGCAAATTCGATGTCGTTCCGGCCGGATCAAATCAAAGTCGTGCTGCCTTTCTCCGGTGCAAGGCCGACTGTCGTCACGCCGAAAAACGCGGCTTGCCTCCTGCCGGTCTTGATCGTTCTGCACCAGGAGGCGTCGACGCCGGGCCGGGTCGGCAACGTCCTGCGGGTACTCGGCCATCCCCTGGACATCCGGCGCCCAAGGTTCGGCGATCCGCTGCCGGAGACGCTGGATCAGCACGCCGGCGCCGTCATCTTCGGCGGCCCGATGAGCGCCAATGATCCCGATGATTATGTTCGCCGTGAAATCGACTGGATCGAAGTTCCCCTGCGGGAGCAGCGGCCATATCTCGGTATTTGCCTGGGGGCGCAGTTGCTCGCCAAACAATTGGGAGCGCAGGTCGCGCCGCACCCGCAAGGCCGGACGCAAATCGGCTATTACCCGATCCGCCCCACCGTCGCGGGCCGCGCGCTCTGCCCGAACTGGCCGGATCAGGTCTACCACTGGCACCGCGAGGGGTTCGAACTGCCCGCCGGCGCCGAGTTGCTGGCGGAGGGCGACGACTTTCCGGTGCAGGCGTTGCGATCCGGGCACGCCTTCGGCCTTCAGTTTCACCCGGACGTGACCTATGCGATGATGCATCGCTGGACCACGCGCGGTTGCGAGCGGCTGGATGCACCGGGCGCGCGGCCGCGTCATCTTCACTTCGCCGACCGTGCGGTGCATGACGTCGCCGAGCGCGCCTGGCTGAAGCGATTCATCGAAGGCTGGCTTGCACGCATGCCGCGCGCGATCGTGTCGGAAGCCGCGGAATAGCCCTCGCGCGGAATTTGGTTATCGCGGCCGGACGCCTTTCAAATCCGCCGGATATGATAGTGTCGCCGCGCAATCCTGCATGGGAACAAGCGGATGAAGCAAGCGGGGAGATCGCGGTGGACTATCAGCATATTCTCTACGAGGTGAACGACAGGATCGCGACCATTACGCTCAACCGGCCTGACCGCATGAATGCCTGGACGGCGATCATGGAGCGCGACGTGCGCCACGCCATGGAGGCCGCGGCCGGCGATGATCATGTGCGCGTCATCGTGCTCACCGGTGCCGGGCGTGCGTTCTGCGCCGGCGCCGATATGGAGGGGCTGAAGGGTCTCGATCCCGACGAGGTCAGGCGCGCCGAGCGCACGCCGCCGTTTGACATGGACCGCCGGCCGGACTGGCAGACGCGTTACGCCTATTACCCGTCGATCCCCAAGCCGGTCATCGGCATGCTGAACGGCGCCACCGCCGGCATCGGCCTCGTGCACGCGCTCTATTGCGACCTGCGCTTTGCCGCCGACAACACCGTGTTCACGACCGCGTTCGCGCGTCGCGGCCTGATCGCCGAGCATGGCATCAGCTGGATGCTGCCGCGGATCGTCGGCCACGCCAATGCGCTGGATCTCCTGATGTCCGCGCGGCGCGTCAGCAGCGACGAGGCGCTGCGGATCGGCCTCGTCAACCGGCTCTACCCGCCGGATCAGCTGCGCGAGCAGACCTATGCCTACGCGCGCGATCTCGCCGATCTCGTCTCGCCCAGCGCGATTTCGGTGATCAAGCGCCAGCTTTACGACGTGCCGTTCCAGACGCTGGCGGAAGCCACCATCGACGCCAACCGCGAAATGCAGATCGCGCTGCGCGGCAGTGATTTCCGCGAGGGCGTGGCGAGCTTCATGGAGAAAAGGCCGCCGCGGTTTACGGGGAGGTGAGGGGGAATTGTTTAGCGCGGCTTGCCGAGGCCCGCCTTCGCCCAAGCGGGCTACGGCGCGGCAGCCTTCGCTACGAGAGGGCTTGCCGAGCCGAAGCAGGCGCAGCCTGCGAAGGCTGGTGGAGCCAGGCGGGATCGAACCGCCGACCTCGTCATTGCGAACGACGCGCTCTCCCAGCTGAGCTATGGCCCCGTCGCGGCCGCATCCATCGAAACGCGGCCGACAATCGGCGCCATTTACCGTCCGCCCCAAGGGCAAGTCAAGAACGGTAAAACAGCGATTTTCGAGGTCATTTTGCCGGGAACTTCCTTGTTTGCAGGGGGCTGAACCGGTATCTAGCTGGCTACCCCACTTGTGAGCCTCCCTCATCATGCGCGCCGTCCTCGACATCGTTCTCATCGTCCTCGATCTCTATGTCTGGCTCTTGATCGCGTCGGCGATCCTGTCCTGGCTGATCGCCTTCAACGTCGTGAACACGCGCAACCAGTTCGTGTCGGCAGTGGCCGAATTCCTCTACCGGATCACCGAGCCGGCGCTGGCGCCTGTTCGCTCGGTGATGCCGAATTTGGGCGGGCTCGACATCTCGCCGATCATCGTGATCCTGATCATCCTGTTCATCCAGCGGGTGATCACCTATTACATCTATCCCAGCGTATTCTGATCGCGGGTGCCAATGGCCGATGGAGCCCTGGCGCTATTCCACCGAGGGCATCAGCGTCGCGTTGCGCGTGACGCCGCGCGGCGGCCGCGACGGTATCGACGGCATTGAAACGCTTGCCAACGGCCGCAGCGTGATCAAGGTGCGGGTTCGCGCCATCGCCGAGGGCGGGGAGGCCAACCGCGCCGTCACCCAACTGTTCGCAAAGGCGCTCGGCGTGCCCAGGGCAAGGGTGAAGATCTTGTCCGGCACGACCTCGCGGCTCAAGCAGATCGCCGTCGATGGCGATCCCGAAATGCTCGGCGACGCCTTGCGCAAGGCGACCGCTGTCAAACCGGACTAGCGCGCATTCCGCAGAAGTGGACACCGGTTTTGCGAACAGAAGACGCGCAAACTTGAGAGAGAACGAGGGATCGAGATGACGGCCCGTATCATCGATGGAAAGGCCATCGCCGCGGAGCTTCGCGCCCGCGTGGCCGATGAAGTCGCGCGGGTCAAGCGTGAGCATCAGCTGACCCCGGGCCTGGCCGTGGTGCTGGTCGGCAACGACCCTGCCAGCGAGGTCTATGTCCGTGGCAAGCATACGCA
>NZ_JBAVNZ010000225.1:0-10532 GCF_049691595.1 Bradyrhizobium sp. | reverse complement strand
GACCTTGTCCGCGGCGCCGGCAGGCGGCGTCGCGAACGCCAGCGCTGCCGCCAGCGCCAGCGCGGCTGAAGCCAATCGACGCGCGGAGCGCGGCGTCATTGGATCTTCGCCGTCGCGGTGTCGGTGGCGCCCTTGTTGTCGATCCAGCCGACCTTGAGATCGTCGCCCTTCTTGGCGCCCTTGAAGCTGAACTTGACGTAAGGGTCCTTGGAGACGGCGGTGCCCCAGTCGGCGACGAATATGTTTCTGCCATTATGTTCGAAGGTCAGTTGCTGGATGTAGTGCGGCGGAATGGTCTCGCCCTTGGCGTCCTTGACGAAACCGGAATCCATCGGATGCTGGATCAGCGCCTGCACTTCTGTGATGTCGCCGTTTGAGGTGGCGCGCACGCGAATGGTCGATGCCATCGGATTCTTCCCTGTTTGAATTCAGCCGCCGCAGCCGCCGACGGTGACCTTGACTTCCCTGGTGGCGCTGTAAAGCTTGCCGCCGGCTTCGACGATCGCGGTCACGTTGCTGGTCCTGGCCATCTTGAGCCGGTTGGCGACAGCAGGCATCGTGCCTGCGGGTATCTTGTAGGACGCCGCCAGCGCGTTTGGATTCTCGCCCACCAGGAACGAGATCGAGGTCACGTCGGCAAGCGTCGTGGTGACCGAGATTGGAACCACCGCGCCGTTCTCGGCGATTTCCGGCGCGTCGATCTTCACCTGGTCGGAAGGTTCGGCGGTCTTGCCGTAGAGCGCCTTGATCGCATCCGCCTCGCTCTTCTGCTTGAACGCTTCTTCCGGATATTTGTCGTTCGCCGCGGCAATGGCCGCCGGCCAGCGCAGGGCAACGACGCCGAGGCCGGTCAGCGCGACCGTGCCGGCGCCTTGCAGGATCAGCCGCCGGGCGGCCGAAAATCCGGTATTCTTGATGCTCATCGAAACTCTCCTAAAGCGTGCGCGCGGGCGTCACAGCGTGTGCAGGAAATCCACCACCGCGTTGATCTCCTTTTCGGTCAAAATCCGGTTTCGTCCGAACGGAGGCATCACGGTCAGCGGATTGCGCTTGGTTTCGTCGTAGACGATGGCGAACAGCTCGTCGCGATCGGGATATTTCTTCCTGATGTCAACGAGCTCCGGGCCGATGGTGCCGGGGAGGTCGCCGCCCTTGATGACGTGACAGGTCAGGCAATTGCCCTTGCCGCGGTCGAACGCGAGCTTCTGGCCCTCGGCGGCGGACTGCGCCTGGGCGGCAGATGTCAACGCGGTACCGAGCAGCAACGCCAGGGCCAACTTCACCATCAGTTCAGACATGCTCGAAAGCCGTTCGGTCAAGGGCGTATTCCGTATTTCACTTCGGCTGCATGGTGTCGAGCGGTCCGGTCGTACGCGGCGTCAGGTTCCTGCCTTCGGCGGTAGAGCTGATCTTGATCGCGGCCGGGTCGGCACAGGCGTTCATGCACGGCTTCGCCATGGTATCGGGTCTCGGATCGGTCCAGATGAAACTGTCTCGGTTCGGCATTTTGACCTTCGGCAAGCTATCCTGGTCGGCGACGAATTCATTCGGAACGATGTCGTTCAGGTTCAGAATATAGGCCGTCAAAGCATAAACGTCATCGGCTGACAATGTGCGCGGCGCCGGCATCGGCATCGCGCGGTTGATGTAATCCCACAGCGTGGGCGCGAACGGCCAATAGCTGCCGACCGTCGGCTCCGGCCGTTCGCTACGCAGCGTTCCCGTGCCGCCCGCGAGCTTGGGATAGCGGCCTTCGCCTTCGCCAAAAGTTCCATGGCAGGCGGCGCACTGCTCGGCAAAAACCTCCGAACCGCGCTGGACCGAGCCTTGGCCCGCCGGCAGGCCTGCGCCGTCGTCGCCGCGCACGTCGATATCCCATCCGGCGATTTGCTCGGTCGTCGGCTTCACGCCATAGCCGTAATAGCCGGGCTCCGCGGCGTTCGCGGCCGCACCGCAGACGACCATCAGGGCTGCGCCAAGCAGCAACCGGCCATTACCCGACCTGGACATCGAACACGCTCCCGTCAGGCTTGACCTGCCAGGTCTGGATTGAATTGTTGTGATAGACCGAATTCGTGCCGCGTTGCTGCCGCAGTTGCGCGATCGTCGGCTGCACGTAGCCGGCCTCGTCGATCACGCGGGATTCCAGCAGCGCCGGCCGGCCGTCCCATCGCCAGGGCATCGTGAATTTGGTGAGCGCCTTTGTCAGTACCGGCTCGTGCAGCCGCGCGCTCTGCCAGTTGACGCCGCCATCCACGGAGACGTCGACCCGTTTGACCTTGCCGTTGCCGCTCCAGGCCAGCCCTCTGATCTCGTAGAGCCCGGGGCCGGCCAGCGGCCTTTCCGGGCACGGGAAGGTGATGACGGATTTGGCATCGATCAGCCAGGTAAATCCGCGCGAGGTGCCGTCGGGCATCAGGTCGGTGTATTTCGAGGTCTCTTCGCGGGAATACCAGGGCTTGTCGCCGAGCTTGATCCGCCGCAGCCACTTGATGCTGACATTGCCCTCCCAGCCCGGCACCAAAAGCCGCAGCGGGTAACCTTGCTCCGGGCGCAGCGCCTCGCCGTTCTGGGCGTAGACGATCAGACAATCGTCGAGGCACTTGCCGAGCGGCAGGCTGCGACTCATGTGCGCGCCGTCAGCGCCCTCGACCATCGCCCAGCGCGCTTCCTTCCTGACACCGACCTCGTCCAGCAGGGTCGAAAGCAGTACCCCCGTCCATTCCGCGCAGGAGATCATGCCGTGATTGAATTGCAGCGAATTCAACTGCGCCGCGCGCCACTCCATGCCGCCATTGGCGGGGCATTCGATGAAATGGATGCGCGACACCGAGGGAAAACGCACGATGTCCTGCATCGACAGGAGCAGCGGGCGCTCGACCATGCCATGAATCATCAGCCTGTGCTGGTCCGGGTCCACGTCCGGCCGCCCCGCATGGTAGCGCTCGAAGAACAACCCGTTCGGCGTGATGATGCCGTGCAGGTCCTGCAGCGGCGAAAAGCTGATGGAGGATTCGGTTCCGGCGGTGAGCCACGGAACGTTGCGGCGGATCACGCCGGCCTCGGCGGCGGCGGGCTGGCCATAGGGCCGATCCACCACGCCGGGCCCGACCGATTGCGACCAGGGCGGATCGGCGGGCGGGTAAGCTGTCGGGGAACCGGCATGGCCGGGCCTTGTGCCGAGCGCCAGGCCGCCGGTCAGCGCCGCGCCGAGCCCGAGAAATGCGCGCCGGCCGAGCGGATTGCGTGCGCCTGCATGTGTCTGTACCGCAGGCACGGTACGCCAGAGGTCGGGCAGCACGCTTCCTCACTCCGCGGCATCAAAGACCGCAAATAGATTATGGTTGCTCGAGCCGTATCGCCATCTGCTAATTTAGTCAATGCTAAACTAACCGTGGTGCGCTATTGATCGGATACGTTTTGCAGTCGCGCGTCACCAGCCGGATATGAACCACATGAAAGCAATTGCAACTGCCGCCAGCGCCGGAAGGCCCGACCGGGCGGGCGACGACGAGACGGCGGCGCTGAAGAAGTTGGCCAAACAGGCCGGCGAGGCCGCCCGGCTCTTGAAGCTGCTCGGCAACGAAAAGCGTCTGCTGATCCTCTGCTTTCTTGCCGCGCGCGGCGAAATGACGGTGGGAGAACTGGTTGACGAAGTGATATTGAGCCAGTCCGCGCTGTCGCAGCATCTGGCTAAACTACGCACCGACGGCCTGGTGACATTCCGCCGAACGTCGCAAACGCTGCACTACACCGTCGCCGACAAACGCGCATTGCACCTGCTGCAAGTGCTCAAGCAGATCTATTGCGGCGAACTGAAGTGATTGGCTGACATGGCTCGATGCGTTGCGAAATTCGGCGAGGACGGCCGGCCGGTCGAGTCCGACGGCCGCCTCGACGCGGCCGCGTTCCACCGCAATCACCAGCCGATCTGGGCGGTGTTGCAGAAATTCCTGGCCGGGAAATCCGGCGACGTGCTGGAGGCTGGCAGCGGCACCGGTCAGCATGTGGTGCATTTTGCCAGGCTTGCCCCCGATATCATCTGGTGGCCGAGCGACCTCGACGCACGGCATCTGAAAAGCATCGATGCGTGGCGCGCGCATGCGGGTCTTTCGAACATTCGTCCGCCGCTGCGGATCGACCTTGGCGATCCCGCCTGGTGCCCGGCGATGCAGGACGGCAGCGGCCCCAAGGCTTTGCTGGCGGTATTCTGCGCCAATGTGATCCATATCGCACCGTGGCGCGTCGCCGAGGGCCTGTTTGCGGGCAGCGCGCGATATTTGCGGCCGGACGGGCGGCTGTTGCTCTATGGGCCGTTCAAGCGCGACGGCAAGCATACCGCGCTCAGCAATGCCGCGTTCGACACCAGCCTTCGCGAAAGGGACCCCGAATGGGGCGTGCGCGATATCGGCGATCTCGAACAACTGGCCGATGGCGTCGGGCTGACATGGATCGAAACCATGGAAATGCCGGCCAACAATATGATCCTGGTGTTTGGGCGATCGAACACTGCCTGAGCGCGGCGCATGGCGCGCGTCCGTTTCCGCCGGTTGATCGGCTGGCCTCAACTCTCCATAGTGCCGGGAATCAATCGATGTGCTGCCGGGCGAAACTGCCGATGATCGATATGACTGCGACCGGGGAGATGGCCGACGACGCGCGGGCCCGTTCCAATGTCTTGCGGCTGGCGGCGGCGCAGGCGCTGACCGGCGCCAATTCGGCGGTGATCTTTGCTACCGGCTCGATCGTCGGCGCGACGCTCGCGCCTTCGATCGCGCTCGCGACCGTGCCGCTTTCGATGTATGTGCTGGGCCTTGCCGCCGGCACCCTGCCGACCGGCGCGATCTCGCGCGCCTATGGCCGCCGCACGGCCTTCATCATCGGCACCGGCTGCGGCGTCCTGACCGGCGCGCTCGGCGCCTTCGCCATCCTGCATGCGTCGTTCTGGCTGTTCTGCGGCGCGACCTTCCTTGGCGGCCTTTATGGCGCGGTGTCGCAATCCTATCGCTTCGCCGCCGCCGACGGCGCCAGCGCCGCGTTCCGGCCCAAGGCGGTGTCGTGGGTGATGGCCGGCGGCGTGTTTGCCGGCGTACTCGGTCCGCAGCTCGTGCAGTGGACCATGGATATCTGGCCGCCTTATCTGTTCGCCTTCAGCTTCGTGGTGCAGGCGCTGGTCGCGCTGGTTGCGATGGCCGTGCTGTCGGGGGTCGACGCGCCAAGACCTGCGGCGGCCGATCTGCATGGCGGCCGGCCGCTGTTCGAAATCGCGCGCCAGCCGCGCTTCATCGCGGCCGCGCTGTGCGGCGTCATCGCCTATCCCATGATGAACCTGGTGATGACCTCGGCGCCGCTCGCGATGAAGATGTGCGGCCTTAGCGTCAGCGATTCCAATTTCGGCATTCAATGGCATATCGTGGCGATGTACGGGCCAAGCTTCTTCACGGGTTCGCTGATCGCGCGCTTCGGCGCGCCGCGCATCGTCGCGCTGGGGCTGGTGCTGGAGGCGGCCGCCGCCTCGATCGGCCTTGCCGGCATCACCGCGATGCATTTCTGGGCGACGCTGATCGTGCTCGGCGTCGGCTGGAACTTTGCCTTTGTCGGCGCCTCCGCGCTGGTGCTGGAGACGCATCGGCCGCAGGAGCGCAACAAGGTGCAGGCCTTCAACGATTTTCTGGTGTTCGGAATGATGGCGGTGGGGTCGTTCTCGTCCGGCCAGTTGCTGGCCCATTACGGCTGGTCGGCGGTCAACATGGTGGTATTCCCGCCGGTGCTGCTCGGCCTGGCCGTGCTGTCGTTTGCCTCGTTTGCGAAACGACGGGCAGGGCAGCAGGCGGTCGAGGAAATTCCCGGTCCCAGCCTTTGATGACGTGGTCACCGCGCCGTCAGGTTTCCCGCTGCCGCAGCAAATCCTCGAGATCGAGCCGTCGCGTGAACATCGCGAGCGTGCCGTCCGGCGTGCGCGGCCATTTTTCCTTCGGCCGGTCCCAATACAGCTCGACGCCGTTCTCGTCGGGATCGCGCAGATAAAGCGCCTCGCTGACGCCGTGGTCGCTGGCGCCGTCGAGCTGGATGCCGGCGCTGATCACGCGATGCAGCGCGTTGGCCAGCGCCGGCCGCGTCGGATACAGGATCGCGGTGTGAAACAGGCCGGTGGTGCCGGGCGGCGGCGGATCGCCGCCTTTGCTTTCCCAGGTATTGAGCCCGATGTGGTGGTGATAGCCGCCGGCCGAGATGAACGCCGCGCCGGAGTTCAGGCGCTGCATCAGCTCAAAGCCGAGCACGCCGCAATAGAATCCCAACGCACGATCGAGATCGGCGACCTTGAGATGGACATGCCCGATCCGGGTGCCGGCGATGACGGGTGGGTTGTCGGGCATGGTGTTCTCCATTCGTAAAGTTTCCGTGCCCCGGATGCGGTGCACCGCTGAAGAAGCGCGCGTCCGGTACACGTAGGCGGCGAATTTCGCTACGCAAGATCGGAAACCTCCCCTGCCGGCAGCTCAAATTCAAAAGTGTTCAGCGTCATCGACACCATCGTGTAGTAGCCGCACAGACCGATGATCTCGACCACGCCGCGCGGGGTGAGCAGCTTGACCGCTTGGTCATATAGCGCGTGCGACAGGCCGTGGCCCTCATGCAGCGATCTGGCGACGTCGTAGATCATCTGGCCCTTCGGATCATCGAAGTCAGGCGTGCGGCGATCGCGGATGTCCTCGATGATCTTGGGGTCCATGCCGCCTTTCAGGGCCAGCCGCTTATGCGCATACCATTCGTAATGCGAGGTCCAGTGCCGGGCGGTGACGAGGATCGCGATCTCCGACAGTTTTGCCGGAAAGATCGTGTCGAAGCGCAGCACCGCGCCGAGGCGCGTGGCATGCCGGGCCATCTCCGGGCTGTTCAGCCAGGCCATCATCGGCGGCGGCGGGGCGCCGCGCTTGCCGGCGATCGATTCGTCGTAGGTTTGTTTCTGGTCCGCGCTCATTTCGCCAGGCGAAAGCAACTTCAGGCGCATCTCGGTTTTCCCTGTTTTTTCAATCGTCGAGGCCAAAGCGCATACACCCGATCGCGGTTGGTGACCACCGCGGCGGCGGCATGGCGCGCGGCAAGACATATTGAATTCCGCGGCGCGGCGGCTAAGGTCTTTTCAACCCATTCACGATGGAAGCGCACCATGCCCGTCACAGATCAATTCCGCCGAGAAACCCGCTCCTGGCTGGAGGCCAACTGCCCGCCGGAAATGCGCCGCCCGATGACCTCGGACGCCGATACGTTCTGGGGCGGCCGCAACGCCAAATTCGCCTCCGAGCCGCAGCGCGTCTGGTTCGAGCGGATGCGCGACAAGGGTTGGACCGTGCCGCATTGGCCGAAGCAATATGGCGGCGGCGGCCTCGATGGCGAGGAAGCCAAGATCGTGCGCCAGGAGATGGCCGCGGTCGGCGCGCGGCCGCCGCTGACCTCGTTCGGCATCTCGATGCTCGGGCCGGCGCTTTTGAAATACGGCACCGAGGCGCAGAAGCAGGAGCATCTGCCCAACATCACCGCCGGCCTGATCCGCTGGTGCCAGGGCTATTCCGAGCCGAACGCAGGTTCGGACCTCGCCTCGCTGCAGACCCGCGCCGAAAGCGATGGCGACGACTACATCATCAATGGCCAGAAGATCTGGACGTCCTATGCCAATTACGCCGACTGGATCTTTTGCCTGGTGCGCACCGATCCGGCGGCGAAGAAGCATGACGGCATCAGTTTCATTCTGTTCGACATGACCTCGAAGGGGGTGTCGACCAAGCCGATCCTTTTGATCTCCGGCTACTCGCCGTTTTGCGAGACCTTCTTCGACAATGTGCGGGTGCCGAAATCGCATGTGGTCGGCACCGTCAATCGCGGCTGGGACGTCGCGAAATATCTGCTGCAGCACGAGCGCGCGATGATCTCGGGCATGGGCGAGCGCGGCGTCGGGCGGCCGCTCGGCCAGGTCGCCGCCGACTCCGTCGGCACCGACGAGCAGGGCCGGCTGGAAGATCCGATGCTGCGCAGCCAGATTTCGACCTTCGAGATCGACGAGGCGGCGCTGGCGGCGGCGGCCGAGCGCGCGGTCGATCTGGCCAAGGCCGGGCAGTCGCATCCGGCATTTTCCTCGGCGATGAAATATTACGGCACCGAGCTCAACAAGCGCCGCTACGAAATCCTGATGTCGGCCGGCGGCATCGACGCGCTGGAATGGGAAAGCGAACGCTCCAGCGGCGGCGCCCGCCCGCGCGCCTGGCTCCGCACCAAGGCCAACTCGATCGAGGGCGGCACCAGCGAGGTGATGCTCGGCATCGTCGCCAAACGGATTCTCGATCTGCCGGGGGCGTAAGGCACACCATAACCGCGTGTCATTCCGGGGCGCGACGAAGTCGCGAACTATGATGTGCAATTGCACATCAGAGAATCCGTAACCACGATCGTGAGTATGGATTCCGGGCCTGCGCCCAAGAGGGCGCATCCCGGAATGACGATTTCTAGATTGATCTGAAACACAAGACCGGAAATCCCCATGGCACTCGTCCTCAGCGAAGAACAATCCATGCTGCGCGACAGCGCGCGCGGCCTGATCGGCGACAAGGCGCCGGTGTCGCATCTGCGCCAACTGCGCGATGCGAAGGACGCCACCGGATTCTCCCGCGAGCTCTGGAAGACGTTCGCGGAAATGGGATTCGCGGGCCTGCTGGTGCCGGAGAAATTTGGCGGCAGCGGGCTCGGTTGCGTCGAGGCGGGGATCGTGATGGAGGAAATCGGCCGCACCCTGATGCCGTCGCCATTTTTGTCGACCGCCGTGCTGGCAGCCTCGGCGCTGTCGCGCGGCGGCAGCGAAGCGCAAAAATCCCGGCATCTGCCGAAGATTTCCGACGGTTCGCTGCTGGCGGCGCTCGCGATCGACGAGGGTGCCAAGCATCGCCCGCTGCAAACGAGAATGCAGGCGGTGCGCTCCGGCAACGGCTTCAGGCTCAAGGGCGACAAGGCTTTTGTGGTCGACGGCCATACCGCCGGTCTCCTGATCGTGGAGGCGCGCACCGCGGGCGCGGCCGGCGAGCGCAACGGACTGACGCTGTTTTTGCTCGACCCGAAGGCAAAGGGCATCGCGACCGAGCGCACGGGGATGGTCGATTCACACAATGCGGCGCGGATCGTGTTCGACAATGTCGAGGTCGATGCCGACAGCGTGCTCGGCGAGGTCGATCAGGGCGGCGTGCTGCTCGAAGGCGTGCTCAATATCGGCCGCGGCGCGGTGGCGTCCGAAATGGTGGGCCTCAGCGAAGAAGTGTTCGGCCGCACCGTGAGCTATCTCAAGGAGCGCAAACAGTTCGGCAAGCCGATCGGCGAATTCCAGGCGCTGCAGCACCGCGCCGCCCAGCTCTATATCGAGATCGAGATCACCCGCGCCGCGGTGCTGAAGGCGCTGCAGACACTCGATGGCGATTTCGAGAACGCCGGCGCCGCGGTCGCGGTCGCCAAGGCGCGTGCCGGCTCGACCGCGACGCAAGCGGTCCAGGAAGGCGTGCAGATGCATGGCGGCATGGGCATGACCGACCAGTTCGACATCGGCTTTTTCATGAAGCGCGCACGGGTGTGCCAGGAACTGTTTGGCGACAGCAATTTTCACGCCGACCAGCTGGCGCGAATGAAGAGTTATTAGCGGTCCCACCCTCGTCATTGCGAGCGAAGCGAAGCAATCCATTTCGCCGCGGAGAGGAAGAATGGATTGCTTCGTCGCTTTGCTCCTCGCAATGACGTGGAGAGTGTCATCTCTGTCGTTGGATTGTCACCGGCGGTTCATCATAACAAGTCGTCATCGTCCGGCTTGACCGGGCGACCCAGTATTCCGGTGCGTCCAAATGACTCGGCGCGAGAACCTACCGGATCGGCGGCGCGTACTGGATGCCGCCGGCGCTCCAGAGCTGGTTCAGGCCGCGCGGAATCTTCAGCTTGGATTCCGAGCCGACGTTGCGCTCATAGACTTCGCCGTAATTGCCGATGTGGCGGATGATGCGCGCGGCCCAGTCCCTGGTCAGGCCGAGCTCCTCGCCATAAGCGCCCTCGGTGCCGACCAGCCGCATCACGTCGGGCTTTTTCGACTTCAGCGCCTCATCGATGTTCTTCGACGTGACGCCGAGTTCTTCGGCGTTGATCATCGCATACAGCGTCCACTTCACGATCATCATCCAGTCGTCGTCGCGCTGCCGCACCACGGGGGCGAGCGGCTCCTTCGAGACGACGTCGGGCAGGATGACATGGTCGTTCGGCCGGGAAAGATTGAGCCGCAGCGAATAGAGCTGGGAGACGTCGGCGGTGAAGGTGTTGCACTGGCCGGAATCATAGGCCTTGACCACCTCGTCCAGCTTGGAGAATTTCATCTCCTCGTACTTCATGTTGTTGGCGCGGAAATAATCCGCGAGGTTGAGCTGGGTGGTCGTCGCCGCCTGCACGCAGACCTTGCTGTTGTTGAGGTCGAGCGCGGAATCGATATTGCGCGCGCGCGGCAGCATGAATCC
>NZ_JBAVNZ010000224.1:0-2915 GCF_049691595.1 Bradyrhizobium sp. | reverse complement strand
GGCTCGCCGCGGTCCGGCGGTGGCGAGCGCGGAGGAAACCGGGCCCGGGCCGGGCGGTTTGGGCGCCGGCGCGCTGGGCTACACCGGACATTAGCCAAATCGCCGGCGCAATGGCCATTTTTGGCCGGGAAAACCGGGGCCATGGGTTGCCAGCGGCGGCAGTGGCCTGATATCTCCTCGATCGTCGAAACGCGCCGGTTTCCCGAGGATTTCTCGATATGCTGAATGTCGTCCCCAGCAAGGCGCGAGGAGAACCGTCGATGTCGGCCAAGAGCGGCTCGATCAAGCTGGTCGCCGGCAACTCCAATCCCGCGCTGGCGCAGCAAATCGCCGGGGGGCTCGGGCTGGCGCTCACCAAGGCCGTGGTCCGCCGGTTCGCGGACATGGAAATCTTCGTCGAAATCCAGGAAAACGTCCGCGGCTCCGACGCCTTCATCATCCAGTCGACGTCGTTTCCGGCCAACGACCATTTGATGGAATTGCTGATCATCACCGACGCGCTGCGCCGGTCGTCGGCGCGCCGCATCACCGCGGTGATCCCCTATTTCGGCTATGCCCGGCAGGATCGCAAATCCGGCTCGCGCACGCCGATTTCGGCCAAGCTGGTCGCCAATCTGATCACCCGCGCCGGCGTCGACCGCGTCATGACCCTCGACCTGCATGCGGGGCAAATCCAGGGCTTCTTCGACATTCCGACCGACAATCTCTATGCCTCGCCGGTGATGGTGCGCGACATCAAGGAGCGCTTCGACCTCGCCAATGTCATGGTGGTGTCGCCGGACGTCGGCGGCGTGGTGCGCGCCCGCGGGCTTGCCAAGCGCATCAACACGCCGCTCGCCATCATCGACAAGCGCCGCGAACGCGTCGGCGAGTCCGAAGTCATGAACGTGATCGGCGAGGTCGCCGGCCACACCTGCATCCTGGTCGACGATATTGTCGACTCGGGCGGTACGCTGGTGAATGCCGCCGACGCCCTGATCGCCAAAGGCGCCAGGGACGTCTACGCCTACATCTCCCACGGCGTGCTGTCCGGCGGCGCCGCGGCCCGCATCGCCGCGTCGAAGCTGAAGGAGCTGGTCATCACCGACTCGATCCTGCCGACCGAAGCCGTGGTCAGGGCCCCCAACATCCGCACGCTCTCGATCGCCGGACTGATCGCCGAAGCGATCGGCCGCACCGCGGCGGAAGAGTCGGTGTCGAGTTTGTTCGATTGAGGTCGGCACGAACTCGCATCCTCTCCTCCGTCATCCCGGCCAAGCGAAGCGCGAGCCGGGATCCATAACCGCAAATGTTTATGTCGCGCCGGGCTGGGGCCACAATCCCGTTCAAAACACACGCCTGTGTTTATGGGTCCCTGCTTTCGCAGGGACGACGATATGGATTTGAGCTTTTGAGGGTAAGTACCGGCTGACGTCGTCCGGACCTTCAGTCAAAGCCCGGCCGCGGCACCAGATTCATCAGCATGTTGACATAGCCGCCGTCGACCGTGATCTCGTCGCCGTTGACATAGCACGATCGATCGCTGGCGAGGTACAGGATGGCGTCAGCGATATCCTGCGGCATGCCGATCCGCCGCATCGGCACGACCGCGGTGCGCCGCTCGGTGACGCCGGGCGTATCGTAAAACGACTGGCTCATCGGCGTGATGACCATGCCGGGGCTGACGACGTTGCTGCGGATGCCGTGCGGTCCCCATTCGCTGGCGAGCTGGCGCGAGAGCATGATGACGCCGGCCTTGCTGACGCTGTAGGCGCCGCTCTGGCCCTGGGCGTGCTGGCCTGCGATCGACGCCACATGAACGAGACTGCCGCGCCCGAGCGCGCGCATCTGGCGGCCGAATATCTGGGCACAAAGGAAGTAGCCGGTCAGGTTGACGGCGAGGACGGCGTTCCACTCCGCGAGCGGCAGGGTGTCGAGCGCACCGGGACGCAGCACGGCCGCGGTGTTGACCAGAACGCCGCATGGTCCAAGCGATTTTTCGATTGAACCGGACGCGGCGATGACGCTTTCCGCACTCGAGGTGTCACAGCGTGTCACGGCATAATCGCGGCCCAGTTCACGCAGCTCCGCGCCGGTCACCTCCAGGCCGCGCTCGTCGCGATCGATGACGGCGACATGCGCGCCGGCCCGCGCGAGATCAACCGCGACCGCGCGGCCGATGCCGCCGCCCCCGCCCGTCACCACGCAAACGCGGCCGGCGAGGCCAAGCCAATCGGTTGAATTTTGTTCGGTCATATCCGTGATTGCTCCGATCCAGCGAGGTGAGGACCGGCAGCATAGCCGAAATCTTCGTAGGGCAGGCAAAGGCGCGCTTGCGCCGTGACCACCTTTTTTAATCCGCTGGTGGGCACGCGGAGCCTGTCATCGGGCGCGCATTCGCGCGACCCGGTGGCTTTGCCCAGCCTATGCCTTCCCCGCCCCGCGCTGTCCCCTTCTCCGCTCCACCGTGATCTCCGCCAGAATCGACATCGCGATTTCCTCCGGCGTGATCGCGCCGAGATCGAGCCCGGCCGGGGCCTTGACGCGATCGAGCGCGGCGGCGGCAAGTCCATGGCCGACGAGTTTTTCGCGCAGCGCCGCCATCTTGCGGCGGCTGCCGACGAAGGCGTGATAGGCGGCGTCGGTCGCAACCGCCGCGCGCAGGGCGGCTTCGTCGCCCCGCCCTTGCGTCGATACCACGACGAAGCGCCTTGCCTGATTGAGTTGGCCGAGCGCAAAGCCATCGATCACCGCATCGGCGTCGGGGACCGCGGCCAGATCGCCGGCGGGCGCCGCCAGCGTGACGTGATACCCCAACTGGCGCGCCTGCGCGGCCAGCGACAGCGCCACCGGGCTGGCGCCGAAAATCACCAGCGACGGATGCGGCAGCACCGGCTCGACAAAAATGTCCATGGTGCCCTGGCTCGGGCACAGGT
>NZ_JBAVNZ010000223.1:0-8600 GCF_049691595.1 Bradyrhizobium sp. | reverse complement strand
TGGGGCCGGAAATATTGGGGCGGCGCGATATTCTGCCTGCTCGCCGATATCGAAATCCGCAAGCGCACCGGCAATCGCCTCGGCTTGCAGGACGCGATGCGCGGCGTGATCGAAGCCGGCGGCAATCACGAGCAGGACTGGTCGCTCGCGCGCATTCTGTCGACCGCCGACAAGGCCGTCGGCGCGGATGTCCTGACGCGCCTGCACAACGACATGGGACCGAAGCCCGTGACGCCCGATCTCGCAGGCCTCTGGCGCGATCTCGGATTGAAGACGCAAGGCGAGAGCCTTGAGTTTGACGATGCCGCGCCGCTCGCGGCGATCCGTAAATCGATCACCGAGGCGCGGTCGAAATAGCGCGAAGCCGCTGATGCGTGAGCGCGACGGCACCGGCTGGCTTTTGGCCGCGCGATAGCCGAAGATTTCCTGGAGGCTTCTGCTTCTGCGAAGAAAGTCCGGGATTGATGGCCGAGAACACCTCCGAGAATGCCAATACTCCCTGGCGGATGTTCCGCTCGCTGGCGTCTTTCCGGCCGCGCGATGTGCCGGCGGATCTGATCGCGGGCCTGACGCTCGCCGCGATCGCCATCCCCGAACAGATGGCCACCGCCCGCCTCGGCGGCTTCTCGCCGCAGATCGGCTTTTTCGCCTTCGTCGCGGGATCGCTGGGCTTTGCGATGCTGGGCAGCAATCGCTTGCTGTCGTGCGGCGCCGACTCCACCATCACACCGATCTTCGCCGGCGGCCTGGTGCTGATGGCGGCGGCAGGCTCGCCCGACTATCAGGCGCTGGCGGCCGCGCTGGCGCTGATGGTCGGCGCAATCCTGGCCGTGGGCAATTGGTTTCGCCTCGGCTGGATCGCCAATTTGTTGTCGACACCGGTGACGGTCGGCTTTCTGGCCGGCATTTCCGTGCATATTCTGGTCTCGCAAATGCCGGTTGTCCTCGGCCTGCCGTCGCCGGGCGGACCGATGCTGCAACGCATCAGCGTGCTCGCGCAGCATCTTAACGAAGCCAACGTCTTTACGCTTTGCATCGGACTCGGCGTGCTGGCCGCGGTCGCGGGATCGGAGGCCGTCAGCGCCAAAATTCCCGGTGCGCTGATCGGACTGGTCGCGGCCACCGCGGCCGTGATCTGGGCCGGGCTGGAGAGCAAGGGCGTGGGTGTGGTCGGAACCGTGCCGGCAACATTGCCGACGCCGTCAATTCCGGACATCTCCCTGGAGCGATGGGCGCGCCTGCTCCCCCTGAGCTTGCTGATCGCCATCGTGATCATGGTGCAGACCGCGGCGACGACGCGGTCGTTTCCTTCCGATCCCGACCAGCCCGCCGACGTCGACCGCGATTTTCTCGGCGCCGGCGCCGGCAGCATTCTGGCCGGCCTGATCGGCGCGTTCCCGGTGAACGCCAGTCCGCCCCGGACCGGCATCGTGTCCGAGACCGGCGGGCGCACGCAGCTGTCCGGGCTGTTCGCCGCATCGATCGTGCTGGCATTGCTGGCATTCGGCGCCACGCTGCTGCGCCACGTTCCCGAGGCGGCGCTCGGCGGCGTGCTTTTGTTCGTGGCGCTGCGGATCATTCGCGTCAGGCAGATCGCGACCATCTATCGCCAGTCGGTCGGCGAGTTTTTCCTGATCGTCGCGACGGCAGCCGCGATCATATTGCTGCCGATCGAACAGGGCGTCGCGGTCGGCATCGCGCTGTCGCTGCTGCACGGCATCTGGAGCACGACGCGCGCACGGCTCGTCGCCTTCGAACACGTGCCCGATACCACCATCTGGTGGCCGGCCGGTCCGCACATGCCGGGCGAACGCGATCCAAACATCGCCGTCGTCGGCCTGCAGGCCCCGCTCTCGTTTCTCAACGCCTCGAATTTCCGCGCCGATGTGCTTGACGTCATCAGGACATCGACGCCAAAGCCGCGGCTGCTCGTCCTCGAAGCCAGCGGCATCCTGGAGATCGACTTCACTGCCGCGCAGGTCCTGATCGATCTGGTCCGGGAATGTCGCGCTGACGGCGTCACGGTCGCGATGGCGCGGCTGGAATCGACGCGGGCGCAGCAGGCGTTCGAGCGACTTGGGATTCACGAGGTCCTGCCGAAAGCCCACATCTTCCTCAGCGTCGACGAAGCTGTCCGCGCGTTGGGCAAAACGACCGACTCACCCGGCGCGGCGACGACAAAGCCGGCGTGAGGCAGAGCCCGTCATGAAACGCGATACCGCTCCATGATTTCCTTGTCAGGCTCGTAGCCGAGCCCGGGCCCGTCAGGCACCGCGACGGTGCCATCCGGACCGGTATCGACAGAACCGCGCCAGAGGCACGCGGCACGGTTCATGTAGAACACTTCGACGAACGTGCGGTCATCGCGCAAGGACATCAGTTGCAGCGTCGCCAGCAAGCCCGGCCCGAAATACGGCGAGTGCGGCGCCAGCTTGATGTCCATTTCGTCGGCCAATGCGGCGACCTTCAAATATTCCGTGACGCCGCCGACCTTGGTGACCGAAGGCTGGGCATAGTTCACGGCCCCCGCGTTCATCATCTGGCGGAACTGATGAACCGTGCAGGCATTCTCCCCGGCGGCGATATCGAGCCCGCCCTTGGTCCGCACTTCCGCCAGCGTCGCAAAATCCTCCGGCGGCCAGACCGGCTCTTCCAGGAATTTGAGGGCGGCCGGTCGGCAAGCCTGGGCGAACGCAGTCGCCCCGGCGCCATCCAGCGGGCAATTCATGTCGACCATGAGCGGCATGCCCGCGCCGATCGCCTCTCGCGCCGCGAATACCGCGGGCGTCGTCGTCTCGTGCAGCTTGATCGCGGTATAGCCACGCCGCAGCGCTGTTGCGCATTCGCCCGCCACCTGGTCGGGCGCCCCGATCCGCAGCAGGCTCGCATAGGCGGGGATCCGCGCCCGCCTGCGCGCGCCGATCAGGCGGTGCAGCGGCAGCGCCTTCACCTTGCCGGCGAGATCCCATAGCGCGATGTCGAGGCCGGAGATCGCAAACATCGTAATTCCGTAACGACCGAACAGATGCAGGTTGCGCTGGATGCGATCCATCAGGGCGGGGATATCCTCGGCGTCCGGGACTTCGAGGCCTCGGGCCTGCGGCGCAATCATCTCGTCGATCGCGGTCGCCGTCGTGCGCGGGCAAACGTAAGCGAACGCCTCGCCCCAGCCGGTCAATCCCGCGTCGGTCGACACCTCGACCATCACGATATCAAGGGCCGCGATCGCCGAGGCGCCCTGCCTGAAGCTGCCGACGCCGGCGTCGTAGGGGATGCGGACATGGTGTGCCCGGACGTTGGTGATCAGCATGACGCCAGCCCTCTTTTCCAGGTCGCGCAGGATGATGCGGGTAGCACAGATCAACTCTGCGTGCGGCGGCTTCAGGTTCGCAGTCAGGCCGCCGGCACGATCTTTCCGGGATTGAAGATATTTTGCGGATCGAGCGCCCGCTTCAGCGCGCGCATGGCGTCGATCGCCTCGGAGCCGAGCTCGGCCTTGAGGTATTTCTGCTTGCCCTGCCCGATGCCGTGCTCGCCGGTGCAGGTGCCGCCCATCGCCTGCGCGCGCTGGACCAGGCGATGCATGAATTCCTCGCCGCGCGCCATCTCCTTTGGGTTGTCGACGTCGCAGACCAGCGAACAATGGAAATTGCCGTCGCCGACATGGCCGACGATCGGCGACTGGAGATTGAGCCGTTTCAGGTCGGCTTCGGTTTCCGTCACGCAATCGGCCAGCCGCGAGATCGGCACGCAGACGTCGGTCGCCACCACGCCGGCGCCCGGACGCAACGCCTTCACCGCCCAGTAGGCGTCGTGCCGCGCCTGCCAGAGCTTGGTGCGGTCCTCCGGCCTGGTGGTCCAGGTGAAATCGCCGCCGCCGCATTCCCTGGCGATCTCGCCAAAATTCCTCGATTGCTCGGCGACCTCGGTTTCGCTGCCGTGGAATTCCAGCAGCAGCAATGGCGTCTCCGGCAGCGACAATTTCGAATAGGAATTGCAGGCCCTGACCTGCTCGGCGTTGAGCAGCTCGATGCGCGCCACCGCAATGCCGGTCTGAATGGCGAGAATGGTCGCCTGGCAGGCGCCGCGCACGGTCTCGAACGAGCAGGCCGCCGCGGCGATGGTTTCGGGAATGCCGCGCAGCTTGATCGTGAGTTCGCAGATGATGCCGAGCGTGCCCTCGGCGCCGACGAACAGATGGGTCAGGTCATAGCCGGCGGAGGATTTCTTCGCCCGTGTGCCCGTGGTGATGATCTCGCCGTCGCCGCGCACCACCTTCAGCGCCAGCACGTTGTCGCGCATGGTGCCGTAACGCACCGCATTGGTGCCGGAGGCCCGCGTCGACGCCATGCCGCCGAGCGAGGCGTCGGCGCCGGGATCAATCGGAAAGAACACGCCCTGGTCGCGCAGATACTCGTTCAGCGCCTTGCGGGTGACGCCCGGCTCGATCACGCAGTCGAGATCCTCGGCGTGGACTTCCAGCACCTTGTTCATGTCGCGCAAATCGATGCAGACGCCGCCGGCGGGCGCGTTGACCTGCCCTTCCAGCGAGGTGCCGGTGCCGAAGGCGATCACGGGCACGCCGTGTCTGGCGCAAATCCGCACCACGTCCTGGATGTCGGCGGTTTCCTGCGCCATCACGACTGCGTCCGGCGGCTGTGGCGCCAGCCAGGTGGTGGTATGGGCGTGCTGGTCGCGCACCGCCTGCGAGGTGATCAGCCGGTTGCCGAACCGCGCCGCCAGCGCCTCGACGGTCGCCGCCAGCGCCGGCGGCTCCGGACGTTTCAAATTGCCTGATATCGTCGTTGCCACGCAAAATTCCTCCCGGCTTTAGACGACCGTGGCAAAGGATATATAAGGGGTCAAGATATCAGATCGAACGAACAGGGACGAACGATGACGACCGCACCAGCCGCCAGGGATATGCCACCCCCGACCGCGCCGTTTCTGTCGTCGGTGATGCGGATCGAGCCGCAATGGATCGACTATAACGGCCACCTCAACATGGCCTATTACAACGTGATGTTCGACCGCGCCATCGACGAGCTGTGGCTGCAGCTCGGCATCGGTCCCACCTACATGAAGGAGCGGCACGGCTCGACCTTCACCGCCGAATGCCATGTGCGCTACTTGCGCGAGATTCATCTCGGCGATCCCGTGCAGGTTTCGGTGTTTCTGCTCGGCGTCGACGCAAAGCGCCTGCATACGTTCGAGGAGCTGCGCCACGCCAAGGAAGGCTGGCTCTCGGCCACCTCGGAGAACATGACCATCCATATCGACATGAATGCGCGAAAGACCGCGCCGTTTCCGCCCGACATCCGCGCCCGCATCGCGGCGGTCGAGGATGCGCACGCGGCCGTCCCCCGTCCCGAGGGCGTCGGCCGCAGGATTGCGATGCCGTCGAAGTAAAATGGCCGCGACCGCCGCCGGATAAACCTGTCAAAACGGCCGATCAGGCCCTATATGGCCCTCAATCCCTGTTATGAAGGCTCCCCTTCACCGCCCCACGGTGCCATCGTGGGACGAGACGATTCGCATGACCGAGCCGAGCAAGCTGCCCCATCACGGCGTCCCCGACCACCAGCCCGCGGCCGGCGGCATCGCCGCGCGCGCCCGCGCCTCGGCGGTCCCGCAATATCTTGCCGGCCTCAATCCCGAGCAGCGCGAGGCGGTGGAAACGCTGGAGGGTCCCGTGCTGGTGCTGGCCGGCGCCGGCACCGGCAAGACGCGGGTGCTGACGACGCGCATCGCCCATATCCTGAGCCAGGGCCGGGCACGGCCGCACGAGATCCTGTCGGTGACCTTCACCAACAAGGCGGCGCGGGAGATGAAATTGCGGCTCGGCCAGATGCTCGGCCAGGCGGTCGAGGGCATGCCGTGGCTCGGCACCTTCCACTCGATCGGTGGCCGCATCCTGCGCTTCCACGCCGAGCTGGTGCAGCTCAAGTCCAATTTCACCGTGCTCGACGTCGACGATCAGGTCCGGCTGCTGAAGCAGCTTCTGCAGGCCGAGAACATCGACGACAAGCGCTGGCCGGCGCGGATGCTGGCCGGCCTGATCGACGGCTGGAAGAATCGCGGGCTGACGCCGTCGCAGGTGCCGCCGGGCGAAGCCGCGGTGTTCGGCAATGGCAAGGGCGGCAAGCTCTATGCGAGCTACCAGGAGCGCTTGAAAATCCTCAACGCCGCCGATTTCGGCGATCTGCTCTTGGAAAACATCCGGCTGTTCCGCGAAAACCCCGACGTGCTCCGGCAATATCAGGGCCGCTTCAAATTCATTCTGGTCGACGAATATCAGGACACCAACGTCGCGCAGTATTTGTGGCTAAGGTTATTGTCGCAGGCGCCGGGCAAGCCGGGCGTGCCGCTTTCCGCGGTCATTCCGGGGCACTCCTCTTCCATCATTCCGGGGCGGGCCGAAGGCCCAAACCCGGAATCTCGAGATAAAGTGGACTCATTTCGAGATTCCGGGTTCGCACCTGCCGGTACGCCCCGGAATGACGACGGAAATATCGTTGCTCAGGCGGCCGCCATGACAGCCCCCAAAAACATCTGCTGCGTCGGCGACGACGACCAGTCGATCTATGGCTGGCGCGGCGCCGAGGTCGACAACATCCTGCGCTTCGAGCACGATTTTCCCGGCGCCAAGGTCATACGCCTCGAGCGCAACTACCGCTCCACCGGCCACATCCTCGCCGCCGCCTCGCATCTGATCGCGCATAATGAGGGCCGGCTCGGCAAGACGCTGCGCACCGAGGATGTCGACGGCGAAAAGGTCACCGTCACCGGCTCCTGGGATTCGGAAGAGGAAGCCCGCGCCATCGGCGAGGAGATCGAGGAGCTGCAGCGCGCCGGCGAAAACCTCAACGAGGTCGCGATCCTGGTGCGGGCCTCGTTCCAGATGCGCGAGTTCGAAGATCGTTTTGTCACCCTCGGCCTGCCCTACCGCGTGATCGGCGGCCCCAGGTTCTACGAGCGCGCGGAAATCCGCGACGCGCTGGCTTACTTACGCGTAATCAATTCGCCCGCCGACGATCTCGCCTTCGAGCGCATCGTCAACGTGCCCAAACGCGGACTCGGCGACGCCACCGTGCAGATGCTGCACGACCACGCCCGCAAGCGGCGCATTCCGCTGTTCGAGGCCGCCCGCGCCGTGGTCGAGACCGACGAGCTGAAGCCAAAGGCACGCGGGAGCTTGCGCGATTTGATCCTGCATTTCGAGCGCTGGCGCGCGCAGCGCGAGGTGACATCGCATACCGAACTCGCCGAGATCGTGCTCGACGAAAGCGGCTATACCGAGATGTGGCAGAAAGACCGTTCCGCCGACGCCGCCGGGCGGCTGGAAAACCTGAAAGAACTGGTGCGCTCGATGGAGGAGTTCGAGAACCTGCAAGGTTTCCTCGAGCACATCTCGCTGGTGATGGACCGCGACGGCGGCGCCGCGGACGAGGCGGTGTCGCTGATGACGCTGCATTCCGCCAAGGGGCTGGAATTCGACAATGTGTTCCTGCCCGGCTGGGAGGAAGGCCTGTTCCCGAGCCAGCGCACGCTCGACGAACAAGGCCGCGCCGGCCTGGAGGAAGAACGTCGCCTCGCCCATGTCGGGCTGACGCGGGCCCGCCGCCGCGCGAAATTATACTTTGCCACCAACCGCCGCATTCACGGCACCTGGTCGACCACGATCCCCTCGCGCTTTCTCGACGAACTGCCGGCGCCAAATGTCGAGATCACGGAGTCAAAGGGCGGCTCGGGCTGGGGCGGCAGCGGCGGCTACGGCCCCTCGCGCTTCGACAACGTAGAGTCCTTCGGCTCCAGCTACACCACGCCGGGCTGGCAGCGCGCCCAGGCCAACCGCGCCCGCGGCCAGAAAAGCGGCGGCGGTCAGGCCGGCGGCGGCTTCAACGAAAGCCAGTCGCCGTTTTCGAGTTCGCGCAGCGATACTTCAGGCGAGCGCGGCGGTATGGGCGGCGGCTTCTCGCGCCACAAGCGCGGCCCGCTGGTGATCGAGGGCGAGCTGGTGGCAAAATCCACCGGCACCGTTTCCGAATTCGCGCTCGACGACCGCGTGTTCCACCAGAAATTCGGCTACGGCAATGTGGTGAAGGTCGACGGCAACAAGCTCACGATTGCGTTCGAAAAGGCGGGGGAGAAAAAGGTGGTCGATAGTTTTGTGGAGCGGGTGTAGGCAGACCGGCCGCACGACCAACGCGGGCGGATGAGATTTAGTCTCTTGGTCACATGATTCGAGGAGAGAGTTCATGTTGACCAACAGTCGCGACATCATCCAGCGCCTGGAGCGCGAGGGATGGACGCTCGTTCGCATCACCGGCTCTCACCACGTTTTCAAAGCCCCGGTTTCAGGCGAAACGTTGGTAGTTCCGCACCCAAAGAAGGACTTGGTCTTGTCCGTGCCATTTATAAGGGCGCTGGGTGGAAGCCTGATTGAGATCAGCCATGGCTCACTACATTGCCATCATTGAGGATGCCGGACCGGGCCGCGCCGTGGGCGTCTGGCCCTCTGCTTTAAAGGGCGAATGAAATTCATGCACGACCCGGGCGCATCGCGCCGCGAGTTCGCGAGGTTGCGTCTGGACCTAACC
>NZ_JBAVNZ010000222.1:0-7314 GCF_049691595.1 Bradyrhizobium sp. | reverse complement strand
ACTCACGATCGTGGTTATGGATTCTCTGATGTGCAATTACACATCATAGCTCGTGCTTCGCACGCCCCGGAATGACGACGTTCACTTCGCCAGATAGTCGAACGCCACCGTCCCCAGCGTCAGATCCGCTTTGAAATGCAGTGCCGAGACCACCTCGGCGGCGGAACGCCTTCCGGACAGCTGCCTCAGCCTGATTCGTCTGCGGGAGGAACGAGCTTTCCTACCGCCGTCTCCAATTTCTTCGTACAACGGATCAGATCGGCCAAAAGGCTTTCGTCAATTTCCATACGGCCCTCGTATTCCGCAAGATTTCGTTCGTTATGGGCCTTGAGAAAAATCTGCACGTCGGCATTGTCGGAACCCAGCTTATGAACGAGGGTCTGGAAAACCGTGATGCGATTTTCCGACCGGTATCCTTGGCGGCGTAGCGCCGCGAGCGCCAGCCGATGTGCTGCGCCGTACGCAAGGTCAAACCGGCTGTCGGGATCGAGACTCTGGTTCTGGGCGTCAGTTAGACGTGCACGGGCAGAACGCAGCATGACGGCGAACTCACCACGCGATACCGGTTCGGCTTTGAGCCGGTTGATCCTGACGAGGTTGTCGAGTTCCGCTTTGCTCAAAGTTCGAGGTCTTTCTCCGAACCAAAAACAAAAATCTTCGGCAGTGCATTTACCTTACTGATGAATGAACCCTTCTGAGAAGCTTTGCGCCGCCAGTCTTTTGGCGAAAGAAACGTCGGGCTGACCTTGCGACCCAACGCATCCTCGACGTTTTGTAACGCAGCATAGAGTTCGGAGTAGTTCAATTCGTCCCCGATCACCATGAGATCGATGTCGCTGCGCGCGGTGTCGGTACCTTTCGCCACCGAACCGTACACGAATGCAGTCTTGATTTTATCAGCACAGGGCTCAAGCGATTTCCTCAGCGGCTCGGTCACGGCCACGGTCTTGATAACGAGGCTCTGCAACTCCGCAAAAATCGGCGACTGGCGATTCGCCCGGTAGTGTTTCTGATTGCCAATGCGCTCAACGGAAACCAGTCCGCTTCGCTGCAACCGCGACAGCTCCCGTTCAACCGCGCCGGTGCCCGATCGCACGTTCCTCATGATCTCGGACGTATAGAAGCTGCGCTCCGGGTGGCCAAAGATCAGGGCCAGCACCCGTTGCTGCACCTTGGAAAAAAGCGCGTTTGATAGACTTATCGCTTGCGTCGTACTACCCATTTTGGGGAGGATACACCCCAATATGGGTTTGATCAAGATCGCTACAGCTCCAGCATCCCCGCATCGCCGTCTTCGGCGGCGAACGCCAGCAGCGTGCCCCTGGCGTTCCACGCCAGTCCTGCCACCGCCGCGCCGCCGTTCCGGCGCACCAGGATTTCGGCGCCGTCTTCCATCCGCACCATCAGCACGGTGCCATCGCTGTAGCCGGCCGCCACGACGTCCTGCTTCGGATGACAGGCGACCGCGGTGACGCGCGCCTGCAGCGGCGCCAGCATCGCCGGCTGCTTGCCCATCGGGCCGTCCTTGCCCGCAAACGGCCAGACGATCACGGTGTCGGCGCCCGAGGTGGCGAGCGCCTTGCCGCCCGCGCTCCACGACATCGAGCGGACGCGGCCGGGATAGCCGCTCATGCGCATGTGCCGGTTGTCGGCAAGCCGCCAGCCATGCAGCGCCGGCTCGTGCATGGTGGTGACCAGGAACCTGTTGTCCGGGCTGAAGGTGACGCCGAGATGCGAACCCGCCCATTCCAGAAACTCCGGATTCGCGGCCATGTTGGGAAACCACAGGGTCACGCCGCTGTAATGCGCGATGGCGAGCCGCAGGCCTTTTGGCGCAAACGCCAGCCCGCCAACGGTCGAGGGCACATCGAAGGATTTTATTTCGCCCCTGGGACCGCGGACAAAAGCGGTCCTGCCGGCCGACCACGCCACCGCGCCATCAGGATGCAGCGCCGCGTTGTCGATCCAGCGCCGCTTGGCGTCGGTCGCGAGCAGCGCCACCTCGCCCTTGGTGTCGAGCGAAACGAGCTTGCCGTCATCGCCGCCCAGGACGATACGGTTGCCGTCCGACACCGCGCAGAGGATCGCGCCGCCATGGACCGGAATTCTTGAAATCCCGCCCTGCGCGCTCGCCACTGCGACATTCTCCTCGGCGCCGACAAAGAAGGCCCGGTCGCCAAGGAAATGCACTGTGGTCACGGCCATGCCTGTCGGCAGCGGCCGCACCTTGTCGGTCACCGAGGCGATGGAGGCCGATCGGCCCGGGTCGAACTCTTCCATCACGTGGTGATGCAGCCAGCAAAACCGTCGCGGATCATCTGCTCCGGCAACTCGCGGCCGATGAAGACGAGGCGGCTCTCGCGCGGCTCGTCCTTGCGCCACGCGCGCTGATGATCGCCCTCGAGCATCATGTGCACGCCCTGGAACACGTAGCGGTCGTCGTCGTCGGTGAAGGCCAGGATGCCCTTGGAGCGCAGGATCTTCTGACCCTCGCTCGCGACCAGGTTCTGCAGCCAGGGCATGAATTTGGTCGCATCGAGCGGCCTGTCGGACCGCAGCGACAGCGATTGCATGTCCTCGTCGTGGTAATGCTTCAGCCCGCCATGGCTGTGGCCGTGATCATGATGATGGTCATGTCCGTGGTGATGATCGTGATCGTGGTCATGTTCGTCGCCGGCTTGCAGAAAATCCGGCTCGATCTCGAGGATGCGGTCGAGATCGAACGCGCCACGCTCCAGCACATCCTCAAGCGCCACCTTGCAGCGCTCGGTGCGATGCAGTTTTGCGTACGGGTTGATGCCGCGAATCCGCGCTTCGACTTCCGCGAGCTCGGCCCTGGAGACGAGATCGGTCTTGTTCAGCACAATGACGTCCGCGAACGCAATCTGGTTCTTGGCCTCCGGCGCGTCCTTCAGCCGCTCGCTCAGCCATTTGGCATCGGCCACCGTCACCACCGCATCGAGCCGCGCGTTCCTCTGCACGTCCTCGTCGACGAAGAAGGTCTGCGCCACCGGCGCCGGATCGGCAAGCCCGGTGGTCTCGACGATGATGGCGTCGAACTTGCCCTTGCGCTTCATCAAGCCATCGAGGATGCGCACGAGATCGCCGCGCACCGTGCAGCAGACGCAGCCATTGTTCATCTCGAACACTTCCTCGTCGGCGCCGATGATCAGGTCGTTGTCGATGCCGATCTCGCCGAATTCGTTGACGATGACGGCGTATTTCTTGCCGTGGTTTTCCGACAGGATGCGGTTCAACAGCGTGGTCTTGCCGGCGCCGAGATAGCCCGTCAGCACGGTCACGGGAATTTTCTGGGAGGAAGGTTCTGGCATGACAACTCCGGAAGGTCTGGCGCGCCGGCAGCAGGGTGGCCCCTGCCCTAATGGCCAAGCGCTTCGATCAGGGCCTTTATATTGTGCCTTACCATGTCAATGTAAGTGGGGGCATCGCCCTTTTCGCCGGTCAGGCTGTCCGAATAAAGCATACCGCCGACCGTGGCCCCGGTTTCCGCCGCGATCCGGCGGATCAACCGGTCATCGCTGATATTCTCGAGAAAGACGGCGGGGATTTTCGCCGTCCGGATCTGGGTGATGATCCCGGCAATATCGCGGGCGCTGGCCTCGGATTCGGTGGAAACGCCCGATGGCGCGATGAACGCGATGCCATAGGCGGCGGCGAAATAGCCGAAGGCGCGGTGGGTCGAGATCACCTTGCGGCGCCCTTGCGGAATCCGTGCGACCGCCTCCCGTACCTCGTGGTCCAGCGCGTCGAGTTTTGCCAGATAGCCCTCGGCATTGGCGCGAAAAACCGCGGCATCGGCAGGTGCGGCGGCCACCAGCGCGGCGCTGATATTGCCGACATAGACTCTTGCGTTGACCACGGATTGCCAGGCATGCGGATCGGCATCGGAATCGAGCCTGAGCGGCACGATGCCATTGGTCGCGGTCACGATGGTCGCCTTGCTGCTGGAGGACTTCACCAGCCGCGGCAGCCAGCCCTCCAGCCCCAGGCCGTTGACGACGACGAGCTTCGCATCGGCGATCTTCCTGGCATCGGCCGGTGTCGGCGAATAGACATGCGCATCACCATCGGGCCCGACCAGCGTCGTGACGTTGACCCGATCCCCGCCGACGTTGCGGACGAGATCGCCGAGGATCGAGAAGCTGGCGACCACGTTCAGGCGATCCTGCGCGCGGGCGGGAAGGATGGCTGTTACGAGCACCAGACTAATGAGCCAAAGCCGCCGCATCGCTACGCCTCGAGATGGCGGCCGGGGAACATCTGCCGGACCAGCCCGCTGACGCTGCCGAACAGCACCGACACCCCATACAGCGCCGCCGCCACCAGAATGATCGCAGGTCCCGAGGGAATGCGGGTCTGGAACGACAGCACCAGTCCGGCATAGCCGGAGATCGCGGCACTTGCGACCGCGATGCAGATCATGCCGGTGATGTCGCGCGACCAGAATCTTGCGATGCTCGCAGGCAGGATCATCAGCCCTACGCCCAACAAGGTGCCGAGCGCGTGAAAACCGTTGACGAGGTTGACCACGACCAGCGCGAGGAAAGCGAGATGCGCGGGCGCGCCGGCGCGGCTTACGGTGCGCAGGAAAAGCGGATCGACGCATTCGATCACCAGCGGGCGGTAGATCACCGCGAGCATCAGCAGCGTGATGGTGGCGTTGAAGGCGATCACCAGCAAGGTCTGGTCGTCCATCGCCAGGATGTTGCCGAACAGCACATGCAGCAGGTCGATATTGGTGCCCTTGATGGAAACGATCGTCACGCCAAGCGCCATCGACACCAGATAGAAGGCCGCGAGCGAGGCGTCTTCCTTCAGCTCGGTGTTGCGCGCGACCAGGCCTGCGAGGATCGCCACGGTAAAACCCGCGACCAGGCCGCCGGTCGTCATCGCGAACAAATTGAGCCCGGACAACAGGAAGCCGATCGCCGCGCCCGGCAGGATCGCATGCGCCATGGCGTCGCCGACCAGGCTCATTCGCCGCAGCATCAAGAATACGCCGATCGGCGCGCCGCCGAGCGACAGCGCGATCACGGCGGCGAGCGCGCGGCGCATGAACTCGAATTCGGTGAAAGGCGCGATCAGCGCGTCGTAAATCATATCAGGCCGCGCGCGAGGGCATGTCGACGGCGCAGGCGGCGGCGCCCTCGTCAAACGCCTCGCACATCCGCCGCGCCTCCTTTAGATTTTCCGCCGTCAGCACCTGCGCGGTCGCGCCCCAGGCAACTTTGCCGCGCGCCAGCAGCAGGGTTTCGGGGAAATTGGCGCGCACCAGGTCCATGTCGTGCAGCGCCGCCAGCACGGTGCGGCCTTCAAAATGCCAGCGCCGGACCAGCGCCAGCAGATCGGCGGAGGTTTTGGCGTCGATGGCGTTGAACGGCTCGTCCAGCACGATCAGGCGCGCGTCCTGCAGCAATACGCGGGCGAACAGCATGCGCTGCATCTGCCCGCCGGACAGCGTGCCGATCGGGCGGTTCTCAAAGCCGTTGAGGCCGACGGCGGCCAGCGCCTGCGCGATCCCTTCTCTCTCGCGCGCGCCCATGCCGCCGAAAAAGCCGGTCGCGCGCCACAGCCCGGTGCCGACGAAATCGAACACCGTGATCGGAAAGGAGCGGTCGATATCGACCGTCTGCGGCAGATAGGCGATGTCCCTGGGATCGAGGCCGCCAAGCGAGATCGAACCGGCCAGCGGCTTGAGGATACCGGCCAGCCCGCGAAACAGCGTCGACTTGCCAGCGCCGTTCGGCCCGACCACCGCCAGCAGCGCGCCGGCGGCAACCTCGCCGTCGAGGTGATGCACCGCCGGATGGCGGTCATAGCCGAGCGTTACGTCACGGAGTCGCAGTTGCGCGGCCATGCTCACCTCATCGCCAACAGCACGACGGCCCACAGGCCGGCGCAGACTACAAGCGCCGCTCCGAGCCGCGAAACCACCGTCATGCGCAGGATCGACCAGGGCGCGGCCTGTGCCGGATGCGGCGTCAACGGGCCATGGCTGTGAGCGTGGACGGGATGATGTCCGTGGTCGTGAGAGGGCGTGTGAGACATCCAAATATGTTATATTATAACATAATTGGTGTCCACCAACCGGACCTCGTTCTGACGTTCAGAGGGGACGGCGGGCGGCATGGCGAACGCCGTGAATGACGATCCCGGTCGCGTCCGTGCGGTAGAAGATCACGTAAGGGTACGGACTTACAACGAAACGGCGGAGATTGCCCTTGTTGGTGATGCGTCCGCTGTTGGGATGGTCAGCGAGTAAATCAATGATACCGTGTAGCCGTCTCTTGACGTTCTCCGCCCCGCTCGGTGACCGTGCGTCAATGTAGTCGAGAACCTCGGTCATCTGCCGGAGCGCCCGGCGCGTGTAGCGGACTTTCACAGGCCATGCTTTGCCCACATGGCGCGGACTTCTTCTTCCGTCGCGAACTCGCCGCGCTCGGCTTCCGCCAGTGAAGCGTCGATGTCAGCTTCTTCTTCGGGCGTGAGCTCATAAGACGGTTGCTCCACGCCCGCGAGTTGCAGGAGAATCCGCGCAAGTTCGTCCTGCACGTCGTCGGGCAAAGTGGACACGGTTTCAACGGCCTGTTCAAGCAAGCGGGTCATACTCGAAACATAGTGGGTTCAGAACTTCTTAGGAAGCCTTACAGTCCAACTATCGCGCCCTACGGCTTCCCGATCGCCATCGCGATCGCCGCCGCGAGAAACGGGAACGGCAGCGACACCGCCGCGCGAAACCAGACGAAGCGCGCCGGCATGAACGGGATTTCCCACAACAGCAGCCGCTGGAAGGCGAACAGCGCCCATGCGATCACATAGGCGGTGACCTGGGGCGGGCCGCCGCCGGCCTTCAGTGCCACCGCGCCGATCGAAAAGCCGACCACCGGTCCTCCCGGCGTCGCAGCACCCGCGATCACGGCGGTGAGCACGCCGGGCCAGCCGCTGTTCGGGCCGAGCCAGCCGGTGATGACCTCCTGGGGAATCACGGCGGCGATGTAGCCCGAGCCGATCACGCCGAGCGCAATGCGCGGCACGATGTTGATGAACTCGAGCGCGCCTTCGCGCATCGACGACACCAGCACCACGCGGCCGCGCCGCCAGGCGATCAGGCCTACCGCCGCGACCGAACCCCACAGGATGACGTCGATGACCAGCGCGGCGTTCATGGCGGCGCGCCGTTCGGATAGATCCGCGCATAGACGAAACGCCCGAGCGCACCGGCCAGCACCGGCAGCGGCAGCGAGATCACGATCCGCCACAGTGTGAAGTCGGTGCCGAGGATCGGCAATTCCC
>NZ_JBAVNZ010000221.1:0-2752 GCF_049691595.1 Bradyrhizobium sp. | reverse complement strand
ACCACGGTGCCGCGGCCCGAGATCGAGAACACGTCTTCCACCGGCATCAGGAACGGCTGGTCGACCGGACGCTCCGGCTGCGGAATGTACTCGTCGACGCTCTTCATCAGCTCGAGGATCGCGTCGTGACCGAGCTTCTTGTCCTTGTCTTCGAGGGCTGCCAGCGCCGAACCCTTGATGATCGGGATCTTGTCGCCCGGGAAGTCGTACTTCGACAGCAATTCGCGAACTTCGAGCTCGACCAGCTCGAGCAGCTCCGGATCGTCGACCATGTCGCACTTGTTCAGGAACACCACCATCGCGGGGACGCCGACCTGCTTCGCCAGCAGGATGTGTTCGCGGGTCTGCGGCATCGGGCCGTCGGCCGCCGACACCACCAGGATCGCGCCGTCCATCTGCGCGGCACCCGTGATCATGTTCTTCACGTAGTCGGCGTGGCCGGGGCAGTCGACGTGGGCATAGTGCCGCTTCGCGGTCTCATACTCGACATGCGCGGTCGAGATCGTGATGCCGCGGGCCTTCTCTTCCGGCGCCTTGTCGATCTGGTCGTACGCCGTGAACGTCGCACCGCCGGTCTCCGCCAGCACCTTGGTGATCGCTGCGGTCAGCGAGGTCTTGCCATGGTCGACGTGACCGATGGTTCCGATGTTGCAGTGCGGTTTGGTACGTTCAAATTTTGCTTTGGCCATTTGACTCTCCGTTCAATCGTTGACTGCCGTCAACGACAATCAGGCAAACTTCTTCTGGACTTCTGCCGACACGTTCGCCGGTGCTTCGGCGTAGTGATCGAACTGCATCGTAAAGGTCGCGCGTCCCTGGCTCATCGAGCGCAGGTTATTCACGTACCCGAACATGTTCATGAGCGGCACCATCGCATTGATGACGTTGGCGTTGCCGCGCATGTCTTGACCCTGGATCTGGCCGCGCCGCGAATTCAGGTCGCCGATGACCGAGCCGGTGTAGTCTTCCGGGGTCACCACCTCGACCTTCATGATCGGCTCGAGCAGAACGGATTTGCCCTTCTGCAGCGCTTCGCGGAACGCCGCGCGCGCGGCGATCTCGAAGGCCAGCGCCGAGGAGTCGACGTCGTGATACTTGCCGTCGACCAGCTGCACCTTGACGTCGACCACCGGGAAGCCGGCGACGACGCCGGAGCCCATCACGCTGTTGAGGCCCTTTTCGACACCGGGGATGTATTCCTTCGGCACCGCGCCGCCAACGATCTTGGACTCGAATTCATAGCCCTTGCCCGGCTCGTTGGGCTCGACCACGATCGACACTTCCGCGAACTGACCGGTGCCGCCGGTCTGCTTCTTGTGGGTGTACTTGACTTCGGCGCGTCTGGTGACGCGCTCACGGAACGCCACCTGCGGCGCGCCGATATTGGCATCGACCTTGTAGGTACGCCTCAGAATGTCGACCTTGATATCGAGATGGAGTTCGCCCATGCCCTTCAGAATGGTCTGGCCGGACTCCTGATCGGTCGAGACCCGGAACGAGGGATCTTCGGCGGCGAGCTTCGCCAGTGCCACGCCGAGCTTTTCCTGGTCGGCCTTCGACTTCGGCTCGATCGCGATTTCGATCACCGGCTCGGGGAATTCCATCTTTTCCAGGATCACCGGCTTGTTCGGATCGCACAGCGTGTCGCCGGTGCGCGCTTCCTTCAGACCCGCAAGTGCGACGATGTCGCCGGCATAGGCTTCCTTGATGTCCTCGCGGTTGTTGGCATGCATCAGCAGCATGCGGCCGATACGCTCTTTCTTCTCGCGGGTCGAATTGATGACGCCGGTGCCGCTGGCCAGGATGCCGGAATAGATGCGGCAGAAGGTGATGGTGCCGACGAACGGGTCGTCCATGATCTTGAACGCGAGCAGCGCCAGCGGCTCCTTGTCGTCGGCCCTGCGCACGACCTCGTTGCCGTCGTCATCGATGCCCTTGATCGCAGGCACGTCGACCGGCGACGGCAGATAATCCACCACCGCGTCGAGCAGCGGCTGCACGCCCTTGTTCTTGAACGCCGAGCCGCACAGCACCGGATAGAAGGCGCCGGTCAAAACCGCCTTGCGGATCAGGCGCTTCAAGGTGGCCTCATCCGGCTCCTTGCCGTCGAGATAGGCGGCGAGCGCGTCATCATCGAGTTCGACGGCGGCTTCCAGCATCTTCTCGCGATATTCCTTGGCCTTGTCGACGAGATCGGCGGGGATATCGATATCCCTGAAATTGGCGCCGAGCGCCTCGTCTTCCCAGACCACGCCCTTCATGCGGACGAGATCGACCAGGCCCTTGAAGTTGTTCTCGGAGCCAATCGGCAACTGGATCGCGATCGGCTTGGCGCCGAGGCGATCGACGATATCATCGAGGCATTTGAAGAAGTCGGCGCCGGTCTTGTCCATCTTGTTGGCGAAGACGATGCGCGGAACGCGATATTTGTCGCCCTGACGCCAGACGGTTTCGGTCTGCGGCTCGACGCCCTGGTTGGAATCGAGCACGCATACCGCGCCGTCGAGCACGCGCAGGCTGCGCTCGACTTCGATGGTGAAGTCGACATGGCCGGGCGTGTCGATGATGTTGAGGCGCTTGCCGTTCCAGAACGCGGTGGTCGCGGCCGAGGTGATGGTGATGCCGCGCTCCTGCTCCTGCTCCATCCAGTCCATCGTCGCGGCACCTTCGTGCACTTCGCCGATCTTGTGGCTCTTGCCGGTGTAATAAAGGATGCGCTCGGTGGTCGTGGTCTTGCCGGCGTCGATATGCG
>NZ_JBAVNZ010000220.1:0-5750 GCF_049691595.1 Bradyrhizobium sp. | reverse complement strand
GTTCTCGCTGATCGTCACCTTCGCCAATTTCGACATCGTGCGAATCCTGACGGCCGGCGGCCCGCTCGACCACACCCACATCTTTGCCACCTGGGCCTTCAGGGTCGGCATCGAGGGCAGCGACATTCCGCTCGGCGCCAGCGTGTCGCTGTTCATGGTGCCGATCCTTGCGATCGCGGCGGTATTCATCCTGCGTGATGTCAACAAGCGCGGGAATGAAGCCTGATGACAAGCACTGTGGCGATCGACAAGGCGGCGCCGACGCGCACGATCAGATATGGCAGCATGAGCCGCGACCGAACCTGGGCGCTGCGATGGTCGTATTTTTTCCTCACCCTGTTTGCGATTTTCTCGCTGGTGCCGCCGCTCTACATGCTGATCACCTCGCTGAAAAGCAGCGCCGAGATTTCGGCGGCGACCAATCCGTGGTGGGTCTTTCACCCGACGCTGGAAAATTACGTCGGGCTATTGACATCGAACCAGTTCCTGACGTTTTTCCGCAATTCCGCGTTCGTCTCGATCATCGTGGTGACCATTACCATGCTGATCAGCGTACCGGCTGCCTTCGCCCTGGCGCGAATGAGGTTCTGGGGCTCGGCGACGCTGGCGACCGGCGTGTTCCTGACCTACCTCATTCCCGACACGCTGCTGTTTCTGCCGGTGTTCAAGGTGTTCGCGCTGGTCGGCGACCTGACCGGAATTCAGCTGATCAACCGATGGTACGTTTTGCTGTTGATCTATCCGACGCTGACCGTGCCGTTCTGCACCTGGATCATGATCGGCTATTTCGCCTCGATCCCGAAGGAACTGGATGAAGCGGCCATTATCGACGGCGCCTCCTGGTTCCAGACCCTGACGCGCATCTTTATTCCGGTCGCTCTTCCCGGTTTGATCGCGGCAACCATTTTCGCTTTCACCGTGTCCTGGGCGCAATTTCTCTATCCGCTGGTGTTCACGACTTCGACCGATCAACTTGTGCTGCCGGTCGGCATCGTCACCACCCTGATCAAGGGCGACGTTTTCAACTGGGGTCAGATCATGACCGGCGCCCTGCTCGGCGCCGCGCCGCCGCTGATCATCTACGCATTCCTGATGGACTATTACATTGCCGGCCTCACCGCCGGTGCGACAAAGGGTTGATATCAATGGCCGACGTGACGTTGCGTAAGGTGATCAAGCGTTACGACGACGTCGAGGCGGTGCGCGGCATCGACCTCGATATCGCCGACCATGAATTCGTCGTGCTGGTGGGGCCTTCGGGCTGCGGCAAATCGACCACGCTGCGGATGATCGCGGGGCTCGAGGATATCACCGACGGCGACATCATGATCGGCGGCGACGTCGTCAACGACGTGCCGCCGAAAGATCGCGATATCGCGATGGTGTTCCAGAACTATGCGCTGTACCCGCACATGACGGTCGCGGAAAACATGTCGTTCGGGCTGCGGCTGAAACGCTATCCGAAAGCCGAGATCAAGACCCGGATCGACGAGGCCGCGCGGATGCTCGACATCGTCGAACTGGTCGATCGCAAGCCCAAGCAACTATCCGGTGGCCAGCGCCAGCGCGTCGCCATGGGCCGTGCCATCGTGCGCAACCCGAAAGTGTTCCTGTTCGACGAGCCGCTGTCCAACCTCGACGCCAAGCTTCGGGTTCAGATGCGGATCGAGATCAAGAAGGTGCACCAGAAGGTCCGCACCACCACGGTCTATGTGACCCACGATCAGGTGGAGGCGATGACACTCGCCGACAGGGTCGTGGTGATGAACCATGGGCGCATCGAGCAGATCGGTACCCCCAACGAACTCTATCACAACCCGGCCACGCGCTTTGTCGCGGGTTTCATCGGCTCGCCGGCGATGAATTTCATTCCGTGCCGGCTCGAGGATGTCAGCGGCGGGCTGCACATCCGCCTGACCGACCGCATCGCCTTCCCGCTGCCGCCCGCCCGTGTCGCCAGATATCAGGGCGTTTCGCGGACCGATAAATTGCTGCTGGGGATACGGCCCGAACACATCACCGAGGCAAAGGCGCATCCGGAGCCGGGTGTCGAGGCCTTCGACGCCGTGCTCGATGTCACCGAGCCGATGGGAATGGAAACCCTGATCTATTTCATGCTCGAAGCGATCGAGGTCTGCGGCCGGGTCAATCCCAATGCCGGGGCGCACGATGGCGCGCCGCTCCGATTGGCGGTGGACCTCAACAATATGCATTTGCTAAACGAGGTGACCGGCGCCGTCCTTTGACGGCCGCACGACAAGAAATAACCCCGGGGCGGAAGCATGACGACCAACAAGAAGAAAATTTTCATCACTGAATCGTTTTCGCGATCGGGACGGGCGTTGCTGCAGCAGCGGGACGATCTCGATCTCGTCGAATTCCCGAATATGATCTCGGCCGGCGATTTTGAAACCATGCTCCGTCAGCACGCGCCGGTCCATGGCGTAGCCCTCGGCGCCACACGCTTCGGCGAGCCGGAGCTTGAAGCATCCAAGGACATGAAGGTGGTGACGCGGATCGGCGTCGGCTTTGATGCCGTCGACATCCCGGCGCTCAGCCGCCGCAAAATCCCGCTGATGGTCGCCGGCACCGCCAACTCGCCCTCGGTCGCCGAACAGGCCATGTTCATGATGCTGACGCTCGCCAAGCGCGCGGTGGAAATGGATTCCATCGTCAGGGACGGCAAGTGGGGTCATCGTCTGGGCATGCTGCCCTACGACCTCTACGGCAAGACAGTTCTGATCGTGGGTTTCGGCCGCATCGGCACCCGCACCGCCAAGCGTTGCCAGGCGATGGAAATGAATGTGCTGGTCTATGATCCCTACAGGCCCGCGGCCGAGGTCAAGGCCGCCGGTTGCGAGCCGGTCGCCGATCTCGATGCCGCGTTGCCGCGCGCCGACTTCGTCAGCATCCACTGCCCGAAAACACCGGAGACGGTCGGGATGTTCAACGCGGCGCGGCTGAAGCTGATGAAGCCGACCGCGTATCTGATCAATACCGCGCGTGGCGGCATCGTCGACGAGCCGGCGCTTCAGGCCGCGCTGTCGTCCGGCAAGCTCGCGGGCGCGGGCCTCGACGTGTTCGAACAGGAGCCGCCGCCGGCCGGTCACGCGCTGTTTGCGCTCCCGAACGTCATCATGGCGCCGCACGTTGCCGGCGTGACGCTTGAAGCCGTGGACCGCATGAGCGAGCAGACCGCGCGCAATATTTTGAGCGTGCTCGACGGCGAGCCGCTGCGTCAGAACGTCATCAACCAGGACGTGCTCGGCTGAACTTTCGGCCGGGACGGTTTGTCGCCGCCGATCTGTCGATCGGTCCGGCCATCGGGGTATGCACATGGCCTTCAAGGAATACGGCAGCTATGACGCGGTTGGCCTGGCCGATCTCGTCCGGAAAAAGCAGGTCAGCGCCAAAGAACTGCTCGACGAGGCGATCACGCGGACGGCGACGGTCGATCCGCGGATCAACGCGGTGGTGGTCAAACATTACGACTATGCCGAGCGCCAGATCGACAGGGGTCTTCCCGACGGACCCTTCACCGGCGTGCCGTTTCTGCTGAAAGATCTCGATCTGCTGGAAGGGACGCGCACGACATCCGGCGCCAGCATCCTGAAGGACTTTGTCGCCGATCACAGCGGCACCCTCGCCCGCCGTTTCCTCGACACCGGCGTCACCATCTTCGGCAAGAGCTCCAGCCCGGAATTCGGCCTGATGCCGACGACCGAGTCCCGTCTGTTCGGTCCGACCCGCAACCCCTGGAATACCGCGCATTCCTCTGGCGGTTCGTCCGGCGGCGCGGCCGCGGCCGTCGCCGCGCGTATCCTGCCGATGTCGCACGCCAGCGATGGCGGCGGGTCGATCCGGATCCCCGCCTCCGCCTCCGGCGTGTTCGGACTGAAGCCAACCCGCGGGCGCAATCCGCTCGGTCCCGATCGCGGCGAGGGCTGGGGCGGATTCTCGTGTGGCCATGTGGTCAGCATCAGCGTGCGCGACAGCGCCGTGATGCTGGATGCGATCCACGGGCCTGAACCCTCGAGCCCTTACGTCGCACCGCCGCCGGAGCGGCCGTTTTCGCAGGAGGTCGGCCGCGATCCCGGCCGAATGCGTATCGCCTTCACCGACAAATCGCCCTATGGCGACGCCATCGATCCCGAAATCGCCGCGGCAACCCGCGAGATCGCCCAACTGCTGGCCGGGCTCGGCCATCATGTCGAGGAGCGCGCGCCGCCGCTTGCCGCCGATCCGGCGGTGGTGATGGCCGCGATCGTGGGCGCCAACACGGCGCTGACGGTGCGGCTGATCGAGCAGCGGCTCGGCCGCGCCGCGACCGAACATGATCTCGAGATTTTGACGCTGGCGAGCGCCCATAACGCGCAAAAGAGCACGGCGACCGACTATGTCGCCGCGCAGCTCGCGGCATTCCAGATTTCACGCGGGCTGGCGAATTTCTTCGAAGGCTGCGACGTCTTCCTGTGTCCGACGCTATGCTCGCCGCCGCTGCGGATCGGGGAGCTCGACACCATGTCAAAGGACCTGTCGCACATTGCGCCGATCCTGCGGCGCTATATGCCTGCTACCTCCATGTTCAATATGTCCGGCCAGCCCGCGATGTCGGTGCCGCTGGCCTGGAACAAGGCCGGACTGCCGCTCGGCATGATGTTTTCTGCCAAATACGGCGACGAGGGAGCGTTATTCCGTCTGGCGGGTCAGCTCGAACAGGCACGCCCCTGGAAGGGCAGGCTTCCACCGGTACGCGCGTAGGCCGACAAAACCCAGCCTTGTTCAGAGCCCGGAAACGGGATACGGCGTTAGCCGTATTGCAGCTATCCGCATATTGCATGCTTTTTGGAGTCCAAACCTTTGAGCAAGAGCAACCCGACCGACAGCGCGCTCGCAGCCATCGCCAGCATTCTCGATCAGCCGGAGTCCCGTCGCGCGCCGGAAAAGCCGACAGTCGAGCAAAAGCCCGCGGCGCCCCAACCGATCGAGGCCAATGGCTACTCCAGGGTCGGTCCCGGCCCGATGGCGGCGATTCGCTTCAGATGGACGGTGCGCGAGGCGCATGGCGACTATTACGTCGATGAGACGATCGGCGAGACGTCGACGCCCGTCGTCAGCGGCCCGATGGGAGAGGAAGCCGCGATCAAATTCGTCGACGATCGCGAAAGCGAAGCGCGGCGGCGGTTTGAGGATTTGAAGCACGAAATGGCCGGACGCGGCGCAACGTCGAATCCGGTTCGCAAGACTGGCAGCGAAAGCTCAGTTTGAATGGGTACTGCCGGCATGAACCGAATTGCGCCGGAAATTGACCGCCCATCGCGCGCTAATTAGACTTGGCGCCGAACCTTTTTGAACCAAAGCCGCTTAGTCCACGACTTATCGTTTGAAAGTGATCCGGGTCACGTTGCGTGAAGCTGCCAATATGTAGCTTCGGGAACTTGGGGTCCCCGCTCTGGAGGTCATGATGAGGAAGCTTCTGGCTATTGCCGCGCTGTTGCTGGCGAGCACCGCCGCGCAGGCCCAGTACACCTTCGAATATGGCGGCCGCACCATCCGCATCGATCCCGATCGTGGAACCGTTTCAATCCCGGGCGTCTACGACAACACCGGCCGGGGATCGAAGCGCTCAAAGAACGAAGATGGCGATCGCGAATCCAGGCGCAAACAGACGCCGCAACAGGCCAAGACCGATCCCCAGAGCGCTCCGGTTGATGCAGCAACTGCGCCCCAGCCTGCCGCCCCTGCGGCGC
>NZ_JBAVNZ010000219.1:0-1782 GCF_049691595.1 Bradyrhizobium sp. | reverse complement strand
ACCGCGTGCGGCTCTTGACCGGCGAAACCGTGACGGCGAAATACGTGCTGATCGCGACCGGCGGCCAGCCCAATCACGGGCCGGAAATTCCCGGCATCGAGCATGTGATCTCCTCGAACGAGGCGTTTCACCTGGAGGAGCTGCCGAAGCGCATCGTGATCCAGGGCGGCGGCTACATCGCGCTCGAATTCGCCTGCATCTTCGCCGGCTACGGCTCCGACGTCACCCTGGTCTATCGCGGCGACAATATTTTGCGCGGTTTTGACGAAGATGTCCGCAGCCATGTTCGCGCCGAGATGGAAAAGCGCGGCATCACCATTCTCACCGGCTGCACCGTCAATAAGGTCGATCGGATCGACCGGCCCGGCGCCGAATACACCACCCATCTGTCGAACGGGTCTTCGCTGGCGTCGGAAAAGGTGATGTTCGCGATCGGCCGGCATCCCAACGTCGCCAACCTCGGCCTGGAAAAGGCCGGCGTCGCCATCAATCCGAAAAATGGCGGCATCGCCGTCGACGGCTGGTCGAAAACCTCCGTGCCGAACATCTACGCGATCGGCGACGTCACCCACCGCGTCAACCTGACGCCGGTGGCGATCCGCGAGGGCCATGCCTTCGCCGACACCGTGTTCGGCAAGCGCCCGGTCGAGGTCGATCACGCGACGATTCCGACCGCGGTGTTCTCGCAGCCCGAGATCGGCACGGTCGGCCTGACCGAGGCCGAGGCTCGAGCCCAGTTCTCCAACGTCGACATCTACAAGTCCGATTTCCGCCCGATCAAGTCCACCATGTCCGGCCGCGACACCCGCATCCTGATGAAGCTCGTGGTCGACGCCACCTCCGATCGCGTCGTCGGCTGCCACATCGTCGGCGACACCGCCGCCGAAATCATCCAGGCGGTCGCGATCGCCGTGAAGATGAAAGCGACCAAGGCCGATTTCGATGCGACCTTTGCGCTGCATCCGACGGCCGCGGAGGAGCTGGTGACGATGCGGACGCCGACGGCGAGGTATGTGAGGGCGGCGGCGGAGTAGCAAATGTAGCTCGGATAAGCGAAGCGACATCCGGGTTTGTTCAGTCCCCGCATGTCGCTGCGCTCATGCAGGGTACTTGCTGAGGTAGGATGCCCATTATGACGATCCCCGAAATTGAAGAGACAGCTAAAGCAACGCAGGAAGTTGCTAAAACCGCAGGCAAAGCAATTGATGCCACAAGAGAACTAGGCGGCTTTTTTTCAAGAATATTCGGCGGCCCGCTAACGCAGTTGGTCGGTATTGGCGAAGATCATTTGACGGCCTATCGCCTGACCCGCCAGCTTCGACTTGCGAAGCGGTACGCAGAAATTCGAAGCGAACTTGGTCTTGATGGCAAGACGAAAGTCGTTGAATTGAAGTTTGGTCTCCCTTTGATAGCAGCGGCCAGCATAGAGAACGACGACACCCTGCAAGATTTGTACGCACGACTATTAATCACCGCGACAGACCCGACTAGCAAGATTCAAGCTAGGCGGGCATTTGTTTCGATCCTACAAGATTTAGCGCGTAGGATGGGTGGAGCGAAGCGATACCCATCAATGTATGGAGGTGAAGGGTTTCGCAACGGACTCAACCCATCCTACCTATTGGAAGACTATCATTGAGGAAAGCGCGTAGGGCGGGTTGAGCCGAAGGCGTAACCCGCCTCTTTATCTGCGGTGAACGGCGGATTACGCCTTCGGCTACAATCCGCCCTACGGGTTGGATCGAGGGCGACGCCATCGACGTCGATCTGGAAGACTATCAT
>NZ_JBAVNZ010000218.1:0-3468 GCF_049691595.1 Bradyrhizobium sp. | reverse complement strand
TCAAGCCGGCAGCGACGGTGACAAGACGAATTCGTCGCCGGGGAGATCACGGCATAAGCCGTAAAGCCATTGCGCAGGGAATGCCGGAGTGTTTCCGCTGAACCTGTATGCTCGTGTGCGCATTCTTCGCACAATCTTGCACACGAGACCGCGGGTGCAGCGCGCACCCGGCATTCCCTGCTCCCTCTCATCGAGGGACAGCGTTCATGCGAATCTCGGGTGCGCCGCACCGCGAGAACGAACGCGCATCTTTTGAAAGTTGGACCGGAACCGTACCCTACCACGTCATTCCGGGCCTGCGCCAAGCGGCGCACCCCGGAATGACGAGAGCTAAGAATTATGCCCCATCATCCGCCGCTCCCGCGGATGGACAGGATGTCGCACTTTGCGATGCAGCAAAATCAGCAAAGGGGCCCCTGCTAACGGGCAATGGCGTTCCGGCCGGCTTCTCTGTATTGGTGCGGCTGGCATGCAAAACTTCGGAGCCGGTTGTCCGCGCTCCGCAAAATTGCGCAGGAGGAAACATGCGTAAGTTGATTTTGGCGGCTGCGTCGATCGCAACCCTCGCCATGGTCGGCCCCGCCGCAGCGGCGGACGATCCGATCGTCATAAAATTCAGCCACGTCGTGACGACCAACACCCCGAAGGGCCTGGCGGCCGAAAGATTCAAGGAACTGGCGGAGAAATACACCGGCGGCAAGGTCAAGGTCGAAATCTATCCGAACTCGCAGCTCTACAAGGACAAGGAAGAGCTGGAAGCGCTGCAACTCGGCGCGGTGCAAATGCTCGCGCCGTCGAATTCGAAATTCGGGCCGATCGGCGTCAAGGAATTCGAGGTGTTCGATCTACCCTACATCCTTCCCGATCTGGCGACCTTGCGCAAGGTCACCGACGGACCGCTCGGCGCAAAACTTCTCAAGCTGCTCGATGCCAAGGGCATGACCGGGCTTGCCTACTGGGACAACGGTTTCAAGGAGATGAGCGCCAACAGGAAACTGATCGCGCCCGCGGACTACAAGGGCGTCAAGTTCCGCATCCAGTCGTCCAAGGTGCTGGAGGCGCAGTTCCGCACGCTCGGCTCGATCCCGCAGGTGATGGGTTTTGGCGAAGTGTATCAGGCGCTTCAGACCGGCGTGGTCGACGGTCAGGAGAACACCTGGTCGAACATGTATACCCAGAAGATGCATGAGGTGCAGAAGTACATCACCCAGACCAACCACGGCTACATCGGCTATGTCGTGGTGACCAACAAGAAGTTCTGGGACGGCCTGCCGGCGGATGTTCGCGCCCAATGCGAAAAGGCCATGAAGGAAGCGACCGCTTACGGCAACGGCCAGTCGGCCAAGGAAAACGGCGATGCACTCGCCGAGATCAAGAAGAGCGGCAAGAGCGAGATCATCACGCTGACGCCGGAGCAGGACGCGGCCATGCGCAAGGCGATGGAGCCCGTCTACAAGGACGTGGCCGCGCGGGTCGGCCAGCCGCTGATCGACGAGTTCCTCAAGGAGACGCGGGGCGCGACCAACTGATGGGAGTTCGGGGCTTCCGTGCTCTGGCACGGAAGCCCTTTTGTTGTCCTGGGGGACTGCGGCCGCGAGGGCCGTGGACGGATTGCGAAGGTCGAGCCGTCAGGCAAGGCTGACCTTCAAGGGGGAAACAGGTGTTGCTTCGCATCCTCGACCGGCTTGAGGAAATACTTATCGCGTCGCTGATGGCGGCGGCGACCTTCATCATATTTCTGGCGGTGATGCACCGCTATCTCGTGGCGATCCCGCTGCTGTACCCGCTGCTGTTTCCCATCAACCTGTCCTGGGCGCAGGAATTGTGCATCTACATGTTCGTGTGGGTGGCGAAATTCGGCGCCGCCTATGGCGTGCGCACCGGCATCCATGTCGGGGTCGACGTTCTCGTCAATCAGCTCAAGTCGCCGTGGCGCAACGCGGTGGTCCTGTTCGGGCTGTTCTGCGGCGCGTTTTTTACCGCGGTGATCGGCACCATGGGCGCAAAATTCGTCTACGGGCTGATGCATACCGATCAGGTCTCGCCCGACCTCGAGATCCCGAGCTGGATCGTCTATCTCTGCATCCCGCTCGGCTCGTACCTGATGTGCTTCCGCTTTCTCCAGGTCGCGTACGGCTATTGGCGCACCGGCGAATTGCCGCATCACGATCACGCCCATGTCGAGGGCGTCGAGGTGGAAGGGCCGGGCATCGGCGTGGCGGAGGTCACCCGATGAGCAGTCTCATCATCTTTACGCTGCTGATCGCGCTGATGCTGACGGGCATGCCGATCTCGATCGCGCTCGGCATGACGGTTTTGACCTTCATCTACACCATGACCAATGTGCCGACCGAGTCGGTGGCGCTGAAACTGTTCACCGGGATCGACAATTTCGAGATCATGGCGATCCCGTTCTTCATTCTGGCCGGCAACTTTCTCACCCATGGCGGCGTCGCGCGCCGCATGATCAATTTTGCGACCTCGATGGTCGGGCACTGGTATGGCGGCCTTGGCCTTGCCGGCGTGATGGCCTGCGCGCTGTTTGCGGCGGTGTCGGGATCCTCGCCGGCAACCGTGATCGCGATCGGGTCGATCATGCTGCCGGCGATGGTCAAGCAGGGTTTTCCGAAACGCTTCGGCGCCGGCGTCATCACCACCTCCGGCGCGCTCGGCATCCTGATCCCGCCCTCGATCGTGATGGTGATCTATTGCGTTGCGACCGGCGGCAGCCTCGCGCTCGATCCGGCCGGCCACCGGGTGTCGTCGGCCTCGGTCGGGCAGATGTTCATCGCCGGCGTCATCCCTGGCCTGATGCTGGCGACGCTGCTCGGATTGACGACGTTCTACCGCGCCTGGAAAAACGACTATCCGCGGCTGCCGCGCGCGAGCTGGGCGGAGCGCTTCGTCGCGTTCCGCAAATGCGTCTGGGGATTGCTGCTGATCCTGATCGTGCTGGGCGGCATCTATGCCGGCCTGTTCACGCCGACGGAAGCCGCCGCGGTCAGCGCGGTCTACGCCTTCGTCATCGCCGTGTTCGTCTATCGCGACATGTCGCTGAAGGACGTGCCGAGGGTGCTGCTCGGCTCCGCCAACATGAGCGCGATGATCCTCTACATCATCACCAACGCGGTGCTGTTCTCGTTCCTGATGGCGAATGAAAACATTCCGCAGCAGATCGCCGCATGGATCACCTCGATCGGCGTCGACTGGATCATCTTCCTGCTGATCGTCAACGTGCTGTTGCTGATCGCGGGCAACGTGATGGAGGCGTCGTCGATCGTGCTGATCATGGCGCCGATCCTGTTTCCGGTCGCGGTCAAGCTCGGCATCCATCCGGTGCATCTCGGCATCCTGATGGTGGTCAACATGGAGGTCGGCATGTGCCATCCGCCGGTCGGCCTCAACCTCTATGTCGCCTCCGGCATCGCCAGGATGGGCATCACGGAGCTGACGGTCGCGGTGTGGCCG
>NZ_JBAVNZ010000217.1:0-5192 GCF_049691595.1 Bradyrhizobium sp. | reverse complement strand
GCCGACGCCAAAGTTCCTCAATGTCGGCGATGTCGTCACGCTCGGCATCGAAGGCCTCGGCGAGCAAAGGCAGGAGATCGTCGCGGCGTGAGGGCGGCCGAACTTCTCGGTGCCAACCACCGTCATTGCGAGGAGCGTCAGCGACGAAGCAATCCAGCTTTTTTCGCGGCCATATGGATTGCTTCGCTTCGCTCGCAATGACAGTTCATTGTTGGTGCCACATTAGGGACATTCCCATGAAACTCACCTTCTCCCCCGCCTCGCCGTTCGCGCGCAAGGTACGTATTGCCGCGATCGAGACCGGGCTGATCGACAGGATCGAATTCGTCGCCGCAACCGTCGCGCCGGGCCAGCCCAACGACCAGTATGCGCGCGACATCAATCCGCTGAAGAAACTGCCGGCGCTGATCCTGGATAATGGCGAGGTCGTCGTCGACTCCTACGTCATAACAGAATATCTCGACGAACTTGCCGGCGGCGGCAAGCTGATCCCAACCTCCGGCCCGACGCGGTGGAAGGTGAAGAGCGACCATTCCCTGCTCAACGGCATGCTGGATTCGATGCTGCTGTGCCGCTACGAGAAAATGGTGCGGCCGCAGGGGCTGCAATGGCAGGCATGGGCCGACGACCACTGGAACCGGGCCTGGACCGGCATGGCGCGGTTCGAGAACGCGCCGGACGTAGCGTCGCGGCCGCTCGATATCGTGCAGATCGCGCTTGTTTGCGTGCTCGGCTATGCCGATTTCCGTTTTGCCGATTGCGGCTGGCGCAAGGCCTACCCAAAGCTCGATGCGTTCCATCAAAAAATGCTGGAGCGGCCCTCGGTAAAAATCTCGGCGCCGCCGGCGGCCTAACCGTCAGGAACATCCATGAGCCTCAAATTCGCCGTCGGCGACCTCACCATCCACCGCATCATCGAGCAGGAAACCGCTTTCCTGCCGGCGCTCGACATGCTGCCGGGCCTGACGCCGGACCTGCTCGCCGGGAACAGGGCGTGGATGCGCGCATCCGGCGCGCTGGACGCCGACGACGTGCTGATCCTGTGTTTCCAGTCCTACGTGGTGAAGACGCCGCATCACACCATTCTGGTCGATAGCTGCATCGGCAATGACAAGCCGCGGCCGCTGCGCCCGAAATGGAACATGAAGACCGACGGCACCTATATGCGCGCGCTGAATGCGGCCGGCTTCGCGGTGAACGATATCGACTATGTGATGTGTACGCATCTGCATGTCGATCATGTCGGATGGAACACCCGGCTGGAGAATGGCCGCTGGGTGCCGACCTTTCCGAACGCGCGCCATGTGTTCGGAAAGACCGAGTTCGACTACTGGACCGGGCAGCACGCCAGGACGCCGGTGCCGCCGTTCGGCGACAGCGTGCTGCCGGTCGTCGAGGCCGGCAAGGCCGAAATCGTCCGCGACGATTACCAGATCGGCGATCATGCGCGCATTCTGCCGACACCTGGCCATACGCCGGGGCATGTCGCCTTCACCTTCGGCCGCGGCAGGGACGACGCGGTTTTCAGCGGCGACCTGATGCATTCGCCGCTGCAGGCGCGCTATCCCGAACTGTCGCCGAAATTCGACGTCGACCAGGCGCAGGCGGCGACGACCCGGCGCATTTTTCTGGAGCGCTATTGCGACACCGATACGCTGTGCTGCACCGCGCACTTCCCCTCGCCTTCCGCCGGGAAAATACGGCGCTCCGGAAATGGATTTTCCTGCGAGGCGGTTTAGTCCGACGCCGCGCTGCTATCACCTCTCCCCGCAAGCGCGGGGCGAGGGAGACGTTTCCGCTCAGTCGAACAGGCTCGGCGTGTGGTTCACCACCGCGCCTTCGATCGCCAGCATCTTCAGCTTTGTCACCACGCCGCCATTGGCGGAGAAGCCGCCGGGCTTGCCGCCTGCCGCCAGCACGCGGTGGCAGGGCACCACGATCGGACAAGGGTTGCGCCCGAGCGCCTGGCCGACATCGCGCGACAATTCGACGCCGCCGAGCTTTTTGGCGATATCGCCATAGGTCATGGTGCTGCCGGGAGGAATCGTCCGCGCGATGTCGTAGACGCCGCGGTTGAATTCGGGGACGCCGTCGAGATCGAGCACGACCTCGGCGAGATCATTCGGCTTGCCTTTGAGCAGCGCGATGATCCCCTCGATCGCGCGCTGCACCTCCGCCGTCGGCGGCGCCTCGCTGACATCGCCATCGCGCTGGCGGACGCGCCTGCGGGTCTTGTCCTCGCTGCCCATCGGCAGTTGCACGCCGGTGATGCCGCGCTCGCTCCAGACGATGCCGCAAGGTCCGATCGCGGTGTCGAATATCGCATAATGGTGACCGGTCATGGCTGGCTCCAGATGCCGTGGCTCCCCGTTCAAGAGCCTGGTGGCATGCTGCAATATGGGCTTGGAGATTGTTGCGATCCACCCGGATTCCGGGGAAACTTGGCAAGATCGACGACACGCCAGCCCTCCCTCTCACCGCCCGACGAGCCCCCATGCAAAGCCTGCACGTCAACGGATACGACATGGCCTATCTCGACATCGGCCGTGGCCCGCCGCTGGTCTGCGTGCACGGCTCGCTGAGCGATTTCCGGATCTGGTCGGCGGTGCTGGGTCCTTTGACGCGCCGGCATCGCGTGATCGCGCTGTCCTTGCGGCACTTCTTTCCCGACCATTGGGACGGGATCGGCGGCACCTATTCGATCGCCCAGCATGTCGACGACGTCATCGCCTTCATCGAGAAGCTCGACATAAAACCGGTCGACCTGATGGGCCATTCCCGCGGCGGGCACATCTCGTTTCGGGTAGCGCAAAGGCGGCCCGATCTGCTGCGCAGGCTGATCCTGGCAGAGCCCGGCGGCGAGCTTGACGGCACGCTCGATCCCGACTTCAAGCCGGGCCCCTCGCCGCTTGCCGCGCGCATCGCGGCGTCGGCTGCGGTGATCGCCCAGGGCGATATCGACGGTGGTCTGGAAATCTTCATAGACGCGCTCGAAGGCCCCGGCGCCTGGAAACGGCTGCCGGCGACGCCGAAGCAATTGCTGCGCGACAACGCGGTGACGCTGATCGGGCAGACCCGCGACAAGCGTCCACCGTTCTCCAGGGCGGATGCCGAGGCGATCAGGACGCCGACGCTGTTCATCGGCGGCGCCAATACCAGAGGCGCGTTGCCAAAAGTACTGCACGCGCTGGAAGCGCATGTGAAGGGGGCGCGGACCGAGATGATTCCCGGCACCACCCACCCGATGTTCGAACAGGCGCCGCAGAAATATTGCGAGATCGTGCTGGAGTTTCTGGCGGCATCATAACGCTCTACTGGCCCCTCCCCTCAAAGCTGTCTTGGCTAAACCGCGCCAGATACCCTTGACCCCAACTCCCGTCCGCACTAACGAATACGGAATTCCGTATTCTAAATGAGACGCCCCGGCCATGATCCCACTAGACCCGCTCCCCAACCTGATCGACCAGGTCTATGGGCGGATTCTGGAGGCGATCATCGATCGAACCCTGCCGCCGGGCCGGCGCATTCGGCAGAACGAGCTCGCGGACAAGCTTGGCGTGTCGCGCCAGCCGGTGTCCCATGCGCTGCATCTGCTGCATCGACAGGGCCTGGTGGCCGAAAGCGGCCGCCGCGGCTTTGAGGTGACGCAACTCGATCCCCGGCGCATCCGGCAGCTCTATGAGGTCCGCGGCGCGATCGACGGCCTCGCCGCGCGGCTGGCGGCGGGGCGGGTCAAGACCGATGCCTCCGGGCGCGCGCTTCTTGAAAAGGCGCTGCGCGCCGGGCGCGCGATCGATCGCAAGACGCCGCTGGCGCGGCTGATCGAACTCGAGGTCGATTTTCACGGCGCGATCTACCACCTCGCCGGCAATCCCGCGATCGAGGAAATGATCGCGCCGCAATGGCCGCATATGCGCCGCTCGATGGCAACCGTATTGGCCGAACTCGATTACCGCGACAGCGCCTGGGCCGAGCACGAAACGATCGCCGGGCACATTCTGGCCGGCAACGCCAAAGCGGCCGAGACCGCGGCGCTGGCGCACGCGCAGACGGCCGGACGAATGACGGAAGAGAAACTGAAGGCGACCGACAAGGCGGCGTAAGCCGTCATTCCGGGGCGTGACGAAGTCACGAGCTATGATGTGCAATTGCACATCGGGGAAAGACGAAAGTAAAGCGAAGCAGGAAATCAAGGAGGAGCCACCGTGAAACTGACCCAGCAGCAGATCGACGATTTCAACCGCGAGGGCTGGCTGTTCCTGCCCGAGCTGTTCAGCCAGGAGGAAGTGGATTTTCTGGCGCGCGAAGCCGTCGGCATCTACGACGCCAACCGCCCCGAGGTCTGGCGCGAGAAGAGCGGCGCGCCGCGCACGGCCTTTGCCGCGCATCTCTACAACGAGGCGTTCGGACTGCTCGGCGCGCACCCGCGCATGATCGAGCCGGTGGAGCAGATCTTTGGCGAGAAGGTCTACATGCACCAGTACAAGATCAACGCCAAATCCGCCTTCACCGGCGACGTCTGGCAGTGGCACCAGGACTATGGCACCTGGAAGCGCGACGACGGCATGCCGCAGCCCCGCGCGATGAACATCGCGATCTTCCTCGACGAGGTGATGCCGATCAACGGCCCCTTGATGCTGGTGCCGAGGAGCCAGCACGCCGGCGACTTGCAGGCCTCGCACGACCTCGCCACCACCTCCTATCCGCTGTGGACGCTGGATGAAGCAACCGTGACGCGGCTGGTGAAGGAAGGCGGCATCGTGGCGCCGACCGGCAAGGCCGGCGGCATGCTGATGTTTCACGGCAATCTGGTGCACGGCTCGGCCGGCAACATCACGCCCTATCCGCGCAAGATCGTCTACCTGACCCTGAACGCGGTCTCGAACTACATCCGCACCCCCACCCGGCCGGAATATATCGCCCATCGCGATTTCACGCCGATCCAGACCGTGGATGATGACGCGCTGCTGCGGCTCGCGCGTGCGCCAAGGCAGGCGGCGGAGTAGACACAGCCATCGTGCCCCGGACGCAGCGCAGCATGAAATGATGCGCTGCTGAGCCGGGGCCCACATTTTTTGACCTCCTCATGGGTCCCGGCTCTGCGGAGCAGAGTTGCACGCTGCACCGCGTCCGGGACACGTTCCACGTAATCATTCGGGATCAATTCACATGAACCTTTCCCGCCTCCTCGA
>NZ_JBAVNZ010000216.1:0-8724 GCF_049691595.1 Bradyrhizobium sp. | reverse complement strand
CGTCTCCGCGATCGCTGAAAATCCTGCCTCGTCCGAATCCATCACTGTCCTCCACCTCGACTCAGTGGATCACAACAGATTCAGCACTTCAGTCTTTTGTCACGAACCTCTTCACCCGATTACCCTGCCCGAGGTCACACGCACAGTTGACCTTGGCACGACAATCGGAGAGCGTATGCGCCGACAAAAGTCCGGGTGGGCGTAATGACACGAATTGTGACGGTCGCGATCGCAGCGGTTTTTGCCGGGCTCTTGCTGCCGGCGACAGGCGTGCAGGCGCAAACGGCGTCGTCCGGGACAGGTGCTGCCCGGGATTCGAGCCAGGCCATCACGGATATCTCGGCGCAGCGCCGGCGGCCGGTGCGGCGCGTGCCGATCTACCAGCGCGATCAGTGGGAACCCGACGTTTTTCCCCGCTACGATCCTGGTCCCAATGCCGTGCGGGCGTGCTACGCCGCTTACGTGCAGGAGTACCGCCCGAGCGGCACCGTCATCACGCCGCGCCTGAACTGCTACTGGCGGCGGGGCTGAGTTTTTGGTCCTCAGCGCCGGCGCAGGGCGCCGACCAATCCGGCGCCGACCACGATCGCCGATGCGCCATAGACAAGGATCGCCATCGCCAATTGGGTCAGATGGCTCGCCGTCCCCATGCCGCCGCCGGGGCCCTGGGACGCCACGGCCGCATTCGCTGACAGCAGACTGGCCGCAGCCGATGTAGCCGCAAGCGCCAGAGCAGCTTTGCATCGCCTTGTTCGAGACCATGCCATGGCCATCTCCTCTGACAGGTAGCTGCGCAAGATACGCCTACGGCTATCGCTGGCAGCGATCATAGGCGGCACGATCGGGCATCTCGAGTTGCATGATCGCATCGACGTCAAAGTCGAATCCTCCTTAACGAATTCCCTGCGCGCGTTCATGGCATGTTCACATGGCTGTCTCTAACGTTAGCCTGGGAGCGACCGCAAATGAATGCGGCGAAATCCGGCCGCGGCGCGGCTCGGCATTTTTCGCCGACGGTTTCAGGAGGGTTCAATGATGAACAACAGAAATCCCGGTCGCGGCCTTGTTCGCCGCCTGGGCCTCGCGGCCGCCGCGATGCTGGTTCTGTCGGCGGCATCCCAGCAGCGCGCCGAGGCGCTGTCGCTGGTCACTCCGGGCACCGCACCGCTGGCCAGGCAAGCCGCGGACCGGGCGTTGACCGAAGTTCGACACGGCGGCCACGGCGGCGGCGGTTTCCACCACGGTGGTGGTTTCCATGGCGGCGGCGCCGTGTTCCATGGCGGCGGATATCGCGCGGCCCCGGTCTACCACGGCGGCGGCTATCGCTACGCATATCATCGGCACCACTTCCAGCGGCACCACTTCCAGCGACATCACTTCCACCGGCGCTTCTACTACACGCCGTCCTATTACTACTACCCGCGCCGCTGCAGGATCGTCTGGACCTATTATGGGCCGCGCAAGATCTGCCATTATCGCCACTGGCATCGTCACCATTACTGGCGCCACCGCTCGCACCACTATGGATATCCGTACCGCTATTGATGAAACCCGAGACACGATGGGCGCCGAATGGCGCTCATCGTATTAGCCGGCGGGAACGTGGTTAATCCCAGTTCCTGAATTTCCAGGATTTTAGTTTCCACGGCGTCAGCGTCTCCATCCGCCACTGTTCCCAGCGGTCCGGCGGCCAGTGGCTGAGGCGCGAGGTTTCCTTGACCTCCGGTTCGGCCACGCGCGGCACGTCACGGCGCCGCATCTGGCGCGTGGCCTCGCTGATCATATCGACGAATTCGGGTTTGTCGGCCATGGCCGGCTCCTTGCGTCTTGCGCAAAGAGCCAGTCTGCGCCCGTCGGATTAACGAGGCGTTTCCAGAACGCTGCGAAGTTGAGGCGCTACCGCCACTCCCTGACGTCGACGAAATGCCCGGCGATCGCCGCGGCCGCCGCCATGGCCGGCGACACCAGATGGGTGCGGCCTTTAAAGCCTTGCCGGCCCTCGAAATTGCGGTTCGAGGTCGAGGCGCAGCGCTCCTCGGGGGCGAGCTTGTCGGGGTTCATCGCAAGGCACATCGAGCAGCCCGGCTCGCGCCATTCGAAGCCGGCCTTGATGAAGATCTTGTCGAGCCCTTCGGCCTCCGCCTGCGCCTTCACCAGCCCCGAGCCGGGCACGACCATCGCGTTGACATGGCCGTTGACCGTCCTGCCCTCGGCGATCTTCGCCGCCGCGCGCAGATCCTCGATGCGGCCGTTGGTGCAGGAGCCGATGAAGACGCGATCGAGCCTGATGTCGGTGATCCTGGTGCCGGCCTTGAGGCCCATGTAGTTCAGCGCGCGATGTTTCGACAGCCGCTTGGCCTCGTCCGCGATCTTGTCGGGATCGGGCACCATGCCGGTGATCGACACCACGTCTTCCGGCGAGGTGCCCCAGGTCACGATCGGCGGCAGTTTTGCCGCGTCCAGCCGGATCTCGTGATCGAAATGCGCGTCCTCATCCGAACGCAGGGTTTCCCAGTAGCGCATCGCGGCGTCCCAGGCGGCGCCGTTCGGCGATTTCGGCCGGCCCTTCAAAAACTCGAACGCCTTTTCGTCGGGCGCGACCAGGCCGGCGCGGGCGCCGCCCTCGATCGACATGTTGCAGACGGTCATGCGGCCTTCCATCGAGAGCGCGCGGATCGCCTCGCCGGCATATTCCAGCACATAGCCGGTGCCGCCGGCGGTGCCGATCTCGCCGATGATGGCCAAAATAATATCCTTGCCGGTGACGCCGTCGGGCAATTTGCCGTCGACCACGGCGCGCATGTTCCTGGCTCTCTTCTGGATCAGCGTTTGCGTCGCCAGCACGTGCTCGACTTCCGAGGTGCCGATGCCGTGCGCCAGCGCGCCGAACGCGCCGTGGGTCGAGGTGTGGCTGTCGCCGCAGACGATGGTGGTGCCCGGCAGCGTAAAGCCCTGCTCGGGGCCGATCACATGCACGATGCCCTGGCGCTTGTCGTGCTCGCTGTAATATTCGATGCCGAATTCCCTGGCGTTCTCCGCCATCACCCGCATCTGCTCGATGCTTTCCGGATCGGGATTGGGCTTGGAGCGATCGGTGGTTGGAATGTTGTGATCGACCACCGCCAGCGTCTTCTCGGGCGCGCGGACCTTGCGCCCGGTCGTGCGCAGGCCCTCAAACGCCTGCGGCGAGGTCACCTCGTGCACCAGATGGCGGTCGATATAGAGCAGGCAGGTGCCGTCCTCGGCTTCGTGCACCAGATGGTCGTTCCAGATCTTGTCATACAGCGTGGTCGGTTTGGACATGAGCTTAAGCTCCAAGGCGATTCTCTGTGAGCGGTGAGGTGCGGTTGCGCGCGAACAGGAGAGAAGTCAGCGCAGCATCAGGACGCGCGCGCAAGTTCCGAGGTCGCCGAGGTCGCAAACCGTCCGAAGAAGCGGCCGGGCAGGCGCGAGCGATCGTCGATCACGATCGGTGCGGCGAGCCGGCACGCGGTGCTGGTTTGATCCGGAACCATTCCGAACTTCTAGCATATGAGGTATCGGAGCGCGATATGCGTTTGCAACCACCGTCATTGCGAGCCGCCGGGTCGCGCGAATGCGCGCCCGATGACAGGCTCCGCGAAGATTCCAGTCTTTGCAGCAGCAAGGCTGGATCGCTTCGTCGCAAGTGCTCCTCGCGATGACGGCATGCCGCAACGAAAAAGCGCGGGATTTGAGCCCGCGCCTTTCGTCATATCCTGATGCAGGATGAGCTACTCGCCGACGGCAGCCGCGGCCGGGGTGGCGCGATCCTGCTTCTCGACGATGCGGGCCGACTTGCCGCGCAGGTTGCGCAGGTAATACAGCTTGGCGCGGCGCACCTTGCCGCGGCGCACCACCTTGATCGAGTCGATCATCGGCGACATCACGGGGAATACGCGCTCGACGCCTTCGCCGTAGGAAATCTTGCGGACGGTGAAGCTCTCGTTGAGCCCGCCGCCGGAACGGCCGATGCAGACGCCTTCATAGGCCTGCACGCGGGTACGCTCGCCTTCGACCACCTTGACGTTGACGATGACGGTGTCGCCGGGTCCGAACTCCGGGATCGTCCTGGCCGCGGACAATTTGTCGAATTGCTCTTTTTCGAGCTCTTGAATGAGGTTCATTGAAATCTCCATCGGCGGCGCGCCCAGCCAGTCACGAGCGCGGGCTGCGCGAACGTCCATATCCTGTAGCGCGTATTTCGCAAAAGTGGACACCGGTTTTGCGAACGGAATACGCGCAATTTGGTTGGAGCATTTTCTCACGGCAAACCGGATGCCACTTTGCCTGAAAATGCTCGGTGCACGGATTTGGCGTCCGTATACGGCAAGGCCTGAGCTTTGTCACCCGTCTGTCGTGTTTTTTGGGCGATTTTGGCCGGACTTGATCGCCCACAGATCCGGCCGCCGCGCCCTTGTCAACGCCTCGGATTCGGCCCGCCGCCAGGCCGCGACCCTGGCATGGTCGCCGGAGGTGAGGATTTCCGGGATCGGCCGACCCTCGAACTCCTGCGGCCGGGTGTATTGCGGGTATTCCAGTAGCCCCTCGGAGAAGCTTTCCTCCGCGCCCGAAGCCTGTTTTCCCATCACCCCCGGCAAGAGCCGGACGCAGGCGTCGATCAGCGCCATGGCCGCGATCTCGCCGCCGGAAAGCACGTAATCGCCGATCGAGACTTCCTCGAGCCCGCGGGCCTCGATCACCCGCTGATCCACCCCCTCGAACCGGCCGCAGACGATCAGGGGACCGGACCCGGCGGCGAGTTCCGTTACCCGCGACTGGGTCAATGGCCGACCCCGCGGGCTCATCAACAGCCTTGGCCGGTCTCCTGGCCGATCCCTTGGCCGGTCCTTTGGACCGCCCGGCGCAGCGTCGGCCGCATCGATCGCAGCCGCCAGCACGTCGGCGCGCAGCACCATGCCCGGTCCGCCGCCGGCCGGGGTGTCGTCGACGCTGCGGTGCCGGTCGGTGGCGGAATCGCGGATGTCGCGCGCCTCCAGCACCCACAGCCCTGATGCCAGCGCCTTGCCGGCGAGGCTGACGCCAAGCGGCCCCGGGAACATGTCCGGAAACAGCGTCAGCACCGTCGCGCGCCATGTCGTCGCTTTGGAAGTCATGGCCTTTGGTTACGGCACAATGGCCGTGAGATCGAGGCCCTGCATCGCGGCCGCCGCCTCGACCGCCTGCCCGAAATCGGCGAGCGCGAAGGTCTTGGCCTTGATTTTCGTCAGGTCGAGCGCGCCGCTGGCGGCAAGCGCCGCAAGCTGGCTAGGGGCGTGGCGCGCATACATGAACTGGCCGACCACTTCCCAGTCGTTCGCCAGCATTTCCCGGAACGAAAGCTCCAGCGGCACGTTGGCGCTGCCCATGATCACCAGCCGCCCGCCGCGTTTCAGGGCGCGCAGGCTCGACAGCGTGGTCGACGTGCTCTCGGCGCTGCCGAGCAGATCCAGCGCGACATCCGCGCCGCCATTGGCGGCGTTGCGGATGACCTGGAAATCCTTCTCGCTCTCGCCGGTGACGATTGCGGGAACCACGCGCGGGCCGAACGCTGCGTGCAACGATTCGAGCGCGTCGGCCTTGCGTCCCACCGCGACGACGCGCCCGGCGCCCATCGCGACCGCCAGCATGACGGCGCCGGAGCCGAAATAGCCGGTGGCGCCGTTGATGATGATGGTGTCGCCGCCGTGCAGGCCGGAGCGCTGCAGCCCGCCGAACGGCACGATCAATTTTGCCAGGCCGATCAGTTCGGTCGCCGATCTGTCATCCAGTCCAGCCAGCGGCGTGACGCAGGCCGCGGGCCAATGCGCGATCTCGGCGAATACGCCGTCGCGCCAGCGCGCCTGCAGCGCGAGCGCCGCCGGCGTCGCGGTTGTCGTGGTCAGTCCGATCAGGATTTGCGGCGGCTCGCGATCGGGCGCATCGCCGCGCAAATGCGGGCTCAGGAAAACCCGATCGCCGGCCTTGGTGTGCGTGACGTTCTCGCCGGCCGCGATCACGCGGGCGATCGCATTGGTGCCGGGCACGAAGGGCATTGGCGGCAGGCCGTAGGGCACGGAGCCTGACAGCACCCTGCCGGTGTAGGACAACACCATGCCGGCTTCGATCTTGACCAAAACGCCGTCAGCCGCCGGCGTTGGCGTCTCGACGTCGTCAAACCGCAGATCGTTATGCGCGTGCAGGCGCCAGGCCTTGTGGGTGGATGTCATTGGCGATCATTCCCCGAGGCAGACGCGGATCGACGTCCATCAAGCCAAAGCGCGATCAGGCCGCGGCCGGATCATCACCGTCGATCTCGGCGGGCAATTCGATCACCACGCGCCCGCCCTCAAGATCGACGGCGGGCACAACCGCATGAGTAAACGGCAACATCATGGTCGCGCCGTTCGGCGACGCGATTTCGATGATGTCGCCGGCGCCGAAATTATGGATCGCGATGACGCGCCCGAGCGGTTCGTCCGCGGCTGTGACCGCGGCGAGCCCGATCAGATCGGCGTGGTAATATTCGTCGTCGTCGGTGTCGGGCAGCTTTTCGCGCGCGATGTAGAGCTCGACGCCGTTGAGCCGCTCGGCCGCTTCGCGGGTGGCGATGCCCTTCAGCGTCGCCACCAGATGGCCCTTGGCCTCGCGCGCATGCGTCACTTCGAACCAGCGCGCGCCGTCTTTTGTCATCAGCGGGCCGTAGCGCTGCACGGCCAGCGGGTCTTCGGTAAACGTCCACAGTTTCACCGCGCCGCGCACGCCATGCGCCGCGCCGATCCGGGCGACGCAGATCGGTGCTGCCACCGTCGCGCCCGGTCAGCTTACGCCGACTTGGCGGCGGCTTCGGCTTGCGCCTTGCGCTCCTTGCGCGGCACGGCCTTTTCCGGATTGTTGCGGGGGCTGCGCTTCCTGACGCCGGCGGCGTCGAGGAAACGCGTCACGCGGTCCGACGGCTGCGCGCCCTTGGCGAGCCATGCCTTGACCTTGTCCAAGTCGAGCTTCAGCCGCGCCTCGTTGTCCTTCGGCAGCAGCGGATTGAAATGGCCGAGCCGCTCGATGAAACGGCCGTCGCGAGGAAAGCGGGAGTCGGCGACGACGACGTGATAGACCGGGCGCTTCTTGGTGCCTGCGCGCGCGAGGCGGATAACGACTGACATCTGGTTCTCCTGAGCGTGGTTTGATTGGGTGTGTAATTCAACTAGTTCGTCATTCCGGGGCGCGAGCGCAGCGAGCGAGCCCGGAACCCATAACCACGATCGGGAGTATGGATTCCGGGCCCGCGCCAAGCGGCGCGTCCCGGAATGACGAGTAGAGTGGCGCGTGTAATTCTCATTTCTTCTTCCCCAATCCGGGGAAGCCGCCGAGCCCTGGCAGGTTCGGCTTGCCGCTGAGGCCGGTCAAGCCCGGCAGGCCCTGACGCAGGCCGACCGGAATATCTTTTGGCAGCGCGGGGATGCCGCCCGGCCCGGTACCTGCAGGCATTTTCTCCGCCAGCGCCTTCATCTGTTCGGGCGACGGCACGCCGCCGCCAAAACCCATCGCCTGCGCGATGCCGGCCAGCGGGCCGCGCTTGCCGGAGCCCATGGCCTTCATCATGTCGGCCATGTTCCGGTGCATCTTGAGGAGCTTGTTGAGGTCCTCGACCTTGCCGCCGGCGCCGGCGGCAATGCGCTTCTTGCGGCTGGCTTTCAGGATGTCGGGATGCTTGCGCTCCTGCCGCGTCATCGAATCGATCAGCGCGACCTGGCGCTTCAAAATCCTGTCGTCGATGCCGGCATTGGCGATCTGGTTCTTCATTTTCGCGATACCGGGCATCATTCCCATCAGCCCGCTAATGCCGCCCATATTCGCCATCTGCAGCAATTGCTCGCGCATGTCTGACAGGTCGAATTGACCCTTGCGCATCCGCTCGGCGGTGCGCGCGGCCTTTTCGGCGTCGATATTGGCCGCCGCCTTCTCGACCAGCGACACCACGTCGCCCATGCCGAGGATACGGCCGGCAATCCGGCTCGGGTGGAAATCCTCCAGCGCGTCGGTCTTTTCGCCGGTGCCGATCAGCTTGATTGGCTTGCCGGTGACCGCGCGCATCGACAGCGCCGCGCCGCCGCGGCCGTCGCCGTCCACCCGTGTCAGCACGATACCGGTCAGGCCGACGCGCTGATCGAACGCGCGCGCCAGATTGACGGCGTCCTGGCCGGTCAGGGCATCCGCGACCAGCAGCACCTCGTGCGGGTTGGCAGCGGCTTTGATTTCGGCCGCTTCGCTCATCATCGCTTCGTCGAGCGTGGTGCGGCCGGCGGTGTCGAGCAGCACCACGTCATAGCCGCCGAGCTTGGCGGCTTGCAGCGCGCGTTGCGCGATCTGCGGCGGCTTCTGGCCGGCCATGATCGGCAAGGTTGGGATGTCGAGGTCGCGGCCGAGCACGGCCAATTGCTCCATCGCCGCCGGGCGGTAGACGTCGAGCGAGGCCATCAGCACCTTGCGCTTGTCGCGCTGGACCAGGCGGCGCGCGAGTTTTGCGGTGGTCGTGGTCTTGCCGGAGCCCTGCAGCCCGACCATCATGATCGCGACCGGTGGCACCGCGTTGAGGTCGATGGTCTGGCCGTCGGAACCAAGGATGGCGACCAGCTCGTCATGGACGATCTTCACCACCATCTGGCCGGGGGTCACCGATTTGACCACGGTGGCACCGATGGCCTGCTCGCGGACTTTCTCGGTAAAACT
>NZ_JBAVNZ010000215.1:0-1733 GCF_049691595.1 Bradyrhizobium sp. | reverse complement strand
TTGCAGTTGTTTGCCTCACTGAAGATGGGCAGTTCTCGTTCCTTGCCCCAAATGACGTTGCCAGCCCGGCGTGGGTTTTTCGCGAACGCGGCGTTCCGCTCGCGGAAGTACCTATCGATTGCAGTCTTGCATTCGTTGACCGACGCATAGTCGCTGTTGTGAATGACCGCTCGGGCCATCCCGCTGAAGACCGACTCTATGACGTTCAGGCATTGAGCACCGCTCGGGAGCGGCGCCAGCTCGACTTGCGGTCTGGGCAAAGCTGGATTGACGTCTCGTGCGTTGATCTCGTCGACTCTTTTGAAGAAGGCTTTTGACCCATGCCAGGAGGCGGCATCCCACGATAAATAGATCCGATCTTGATCGCGGTACTTCGCAAGCAGCATCTCCAGCATCTTGATCATCTCCGCCGTGTTCTTGCGCTTCGAATAGAAATGCGTGACCTGGTTGGTCGAGAGTTCAAGAGCGGCGGTACAGATGAGGCTGCCCTTGCTCCGCTGTCTTAGGGGTATCGTTCTGATTTCATCTGCCGGTCCAGGATGTTGGGCCTGATGGCAAAGTCGAGCCGCTCGACACCAGGCTGCCAGCAGCCATTATGGGTGCCCTCCTCTCGGACGGAGCAGCGAGCGCGCGCGGCGTCGTTGGCATCAACAGTAGAATTGTCGAGCGTCAGCGTGCTCGCGAGGAGCGGACGATCCCACCTCACCTTTATGCCTCGGTTCTTGCGCGCGCTGAAACGCAGATCCTCGATCGACTGAACGGGTTCAATGCAGTCGGCGTCAGATTGGTCCCGATTCCTTCTGACGAGGCACGTGGTTAGAGACGAACATGATCTTCAGCTACGGCCGTCACTCACGCGGGCAGCTGGGGCACTTATACAGGGCACGAAGTCGCTACGCGACAGCCCGCTGTGCGGGAAGAGTGGGAGCCTGGTCGGCGAGGCCGGTAACCAGTCGGATAATCTGAAGTAGCGGGGTGGAGAGCCCGTCCTTGAGCATCGAGGTCCCAACAACCTCGCTCAGGAGTACGCTCCCCATGAGAACGCCTACCAAGATTTCGCCGCTGCGCCAGCGCATGATCGAAGACATGGTTGCCCGCAATCTCGTGCAGGGCACGCAGCGCGGGCACATTGCCGCCTGCAAGCTGTTCGCGGCCTATCTCGGCCGCTCGCCGGAGACGGCCACGCCGGATGATGTGCGCAAATTCCAGCTCCATCTCATCGCCAGCGGCAAAAGCATTCACAATCGCAACCGCATCATGACCGGCGTGAAGTTCCTGCTGAAGGTCACAATGCGCCGGCACGATCTTGCGGCGGAAATCTATCATCTGAGAGAACCGCAGAAGATCGCCGTGGTGCTTGCGCCCGACGAGGTCGAGCGTGTGATCGGCCATGCGCCGGGCATGAAGGCGCGCGTGATGCTCAGCATCGGCTACGGCTGCGGCCTGCGCGGCGGAGAGGTGACGCGTCTCAGGGTGCGCGACATCGACCGGGAGCAACACATCATCCGCGTGGAGTGGAGCAAAGCAAGGGGCAGAAGGACCGCAACGTGATGCTGCCGGATGACGTGATGGTTCTGCTACGGCAGTGGTGGAAGGAGCGCGACAACCGTCATGACCGCGACGTTGCACCGGGCGACCGCTGGATCTTTCCCGGGTATCTGCGCGACAAGCCGATCTCACCGCGCCAGTTCCATCGTTACGTGAAGGCGGCCGCCGCGGCAGCCGGCATCACC
>NZ_JBAVNZ010000214.1:0-1556 GCF_049691595.1 Bradyrhizobium sp. | reverse complement strand
CCCTGATTTGGCCATCACTCAGCATGCCAAAATCGGGCCTGCCTAAAAAACCAAGAAAGTCCCTATCCACAGCCACTTCCGCCGCTATGATCCCTCAAAATTACCCACTCGATTCCCTGAAGACCCTCAAAAGTTAGCTACGGCATCTTCATACGATTTAGCATGGAGCGCCCAATTATATTCAAGTGTCCCCGGACCGGGCTGAACGTCCAACATTGGCTTGCAACCATGCCGGATGGGCAAGAAGGGACCCATACGTCGGTCATCTGTCTGGCTTGCACCGGGCTGCATTTCGTCAACAGATTCACAGGCAAGCTGCTAGGCGAGGAAGGTCAGTGAGTCCGCTTTGGGCTGGCGGCTCTCGCGTATAAGCGCCGCCGTCTGGCCGCGTGCGCGGCGATCCGCTGCCGGCCTCATTTTTCGCGCACACCCGTGAACTAGATCGGAAAGCCCGACCAGCACGGCTTGAGAAGACCGGGCGGGCTGCGCAGTGTGTACAAATACAGCTCGGGAGCGGGATCGATGGCCAACGCGCTCGTAGTTCGAAAAAATCTACTGCCGAGATCTGCGAAAGCGCTCCGGGCAGCACAATATGTCCGCATGTCGACGGACCGACAGCGATACTCAATTCAAAATCAGGCCGCTGTCATTGCGGCATACGCGCACGCACGCAACCTGACGATCGTTCGGACCTATTCCGATGAGGGCGAGAGTGGCCTCCGGATCAAGAATAGAGCGGGCCTGAAGCAGCTGATCCAGGACGTCTGCGGTGGGCAATCCGACTTTGATTACGTCCTGGTCTATGACGTAAGCCGTTGGGGGCGCTTCCAGGATATCGATGAGAGCGCGCATTACGAATTCGTCTGCAAACAAGCGGGCATAAAGATCGCCTATTGCGCCGAGCAATTCGACAATGACGGCAGCATGCTGTCGAGCATCGTGAAGAACCTGAAGAGAGTGATGGCTGCTGAGTACAGTCGCGAACTGTCGGCAAAAGTTCACGCCGGGGCATGCCGGTTTGCTCGCCTCAGCTTTAAGCTAGGTGGTCAGGTCGGCTACGCACTCCGGCGGGAGTTGGTTGATGAGAAACTACAGTCGAAAGGAATCATGAGAAATGGCGATCGCAAGTACCTGCTAACCGATCACGTCAGGCTTCGGCCCGGTACAGCAGACGAGGTGGCCGTCGTGAGGTGGATCTTTCAGCAGTTTCTGCAGCAGAAGTCAGAGACTCACATCGCCCGCATGCTCAACCGGGAGGCTGTACCTACCAGCACCGGCCGGCCGTGGAATCGATCGTTGATCGGTCGCCTCCTGAGAAATGAAAACTATGTCGGAAACCAAGTCTATAACCGCCGCTCGCGCGAGCTGGGTGGGAAAGACCGATACAATCCGCCGGACCTGTGGATCAGAAGCGAGGGCTGTGTCGAGCCGATCGTTGAGCCAGATGTCTTCCTGCGCACAAAGAAGATCATTGAAAATCGGCGCGTGGACATATCCGAAGAAGAGATGTTGGCGCGCCTACGTCGAACGCTTCTAAAAGAGGGTCGTCTCAGTCC
>NZ_JBAVNZ010000213.1:0-4778 GCF_049691595.1 Bradyrhizobium sp. | reverse complement strand
ATTTGGCGCCGCCGTCGGGGCCGGCGGCGGTCCCCACGCTGCTCGCGCCATTGACCCAGCCGACCATCGTGCCGCCCTCGGTCGCGACCGTCCCGCCGGCTGCGCCGTCCCCGGGCGCCTCCACCGCCGGACAAGCGGTACTGTCGCTGACGGCGCGCTATGGCAAGGATCTGCCTGTCATCAACAACGGTCTGGTGTGGCGGGTGTTCGCGGACAAGCCGGATGACACCGGCACGTTCAAGCTGATCCGCGAGGATCGCGGCGCGACGCCCAACATCGTGCTGCCGCCGGGCAATTATGTCGTCCATGTCGCCCTCGGCCTGGTCAGCGCGGTGCGGACCGTGAGCCTGAAGCCGGAGACCGATCGGGAGTCCTTCGTGCTGCCCGCCGGCGGCCTGCGCATCGAAGGCCGCGTCGGCACCAGCAAGATTCCGCAGAACCAGATTTCCTTTGCGATCTACAAGGGCAGCCAGTTCGAGGGATCCGATCGCACCGCGCTGGTGCCCAACGTCGCGGCGGGCGATGTGGCGCTGCTGCCGGAGGGGACCTACTACATCATCTCCAACTACGGCGATGCCAATTCCGTGGTGCGCTCCGATATCCGGGTTCAGGCCGGCAAGCTGACCGACGTGATCGTCACCCATCGCGCCGCCGTGATCACGCTGAAACTCGTCGGCGACAAGGGCGGCGAGGCGCTGGCGAACACCGCCTGGTCGGTGATCACGCCCGGCGGCGACGTGATCAAGGAATCGATCGGCGCGTTTCCTCGCGTCGTGCTCTCGGAGGGCGAGTATCGCGCGATCGCCAAGAACGAAGGCAAGGTGTTCGAGCGACCCTTTAACGTTGTCAACGGTGTCGACGGCGAGGTCGAGGTCGTTGCGCGCTAGCCGAACTCCGCAAGGTGAGGCCTGTCCCTAAAACCGCGTCACGATATCCGACAGCGCCGGGCGCGGCCGGTCCTCGCACGGCCTGATCGGCGTGCCGATGTGGATCAGGCCGGCGAGCCTTTCGTCGGGCTTCAAGCCGAGGCCATCGAGCACGTCGCGATCGAACGCGAACCAGCCGGTCAGCCAGCATGCGCCGTAGCCGAGCGCGCTCGCCGCGGTGACGATGTTCATGGCGCTGGCGCCGGCGGATAGTTCCTGCTCCCACGCCGGCACCTTGGGATGCGGCTTCATGAAGCTGACCACGCCGATCACCAGTGGCGCCTCGGTGAGGCGGCGCTTCTCGACATCGATTTCCGCGGCGGCGGCGCCCGGATTTTTCCGCGCGAACACTTTTGCGATGACGTCGCCGGCGCGGGCGCGCGCCTCACCCTCGAACACGATGAAGCGCCATGGCGCGAGCTTGCCGTGATCGGGCACCCGCGCGCCGATGGTCAAAATGGTGTCGAGCTCGGCGGGCGAGGGGCCGGGACCGCCCATCTCGCGCGGCTTGATCGAGCGGCGGGTTTTCAAGAGTTCGATGGCGTCGGGCACGTGGGATCTTTCATCTGGAACGATTGGAAAATATCTAACACGCAGACAGGCAGGCGATCCAGCATCGAACGGCGGCGCCGCATCGTATTCGAACAATCGTTGCGCCCACCTCAAAATATGGAAAACAACCCCATGCAAAGGAGCAGTTCCCGGCATGATGCCTTCGGCGATGGGCGTTAAAATAGTTTGACATGTCGGGCAAATCAGCGGCATTCCTCCATCATTCCGCGACCCGCAAGACGGCCATGCCCTGCTCGACAGGGATGGCGCGTCCTGGATCGGCGTTGGTTCATACCTCATCACGTGATGCGCGAAGTCGTTTCCGGCGACAGGCGACGCACAGCTAATGCACCATTACCGTACAAATGTCTTCCCGCCATATACAGAAGAGGAGGTCGCCAAAATTAGGTTGGGGTTTTTCGTAGGGCTGAAATTTTTTCAGGATAACGGGCTCTTAAAAAGGGTACTGGTCCGCAATCCGGAAGACGTCGAAGCAATGGAAAATCCAAAAGCGAAAGATTTTACAGATCATGGTCTTTTCCTGTATCGCACCTCACATCAGAAATATCTTGCAGCAATTGATGATATCAGGAAGGATCCGTGGGCTAGCTGCAAGCGCATTCTCGAGCGAGATCTCGGAAAGATGCGCGACGATGAACGATCTGATAATCAAAAATCAGGCACGCAATAGCTTGTTAGACTTATCAACTAACCCGTAGAGTATGAAGTCAAACATCATCGCATCATCGTTCGTAGTTCTTCTTACCGGAATCATCATCGTCTGTACGACACTCCGAGCGTCGATCTTGAAGTGAACAACTATGCGCAGCAGACCGATGGCTCGTCGTCTGGATATCCTCATCGCGTCGTCTACGTCAGGTTCATCGGCAGCCATCGGCAATACGATGCCATCGATGCACAGAATATTTGAGGTTTCGGTGATGGATATCGCACCAATCAAGTCCCAGCGCGACTATCGCCGCGTTCTCAGGGAGATCGAGGGATTGATGAATGCCCGGCGCAATTCGCCGGAGGGCGACCGGCTCGACGTGCTGGTTACGCTGGTGGAGGCATGGGAGCGGAAGCATTACCCGCTCGATCTGCCTGACCCGGTGGAAGCAATCAGATATCATATGGAGCAGAGCGGATTGCAGCCTCGCGATCTGATCCCTTACATCGGCAGCCGGAATCGTGTGCACGAAGTGCTGAACCGCCGGCGAGAGCTCACGCTCAACATGATCAGGCGATTGCACGAGGGACTGGGCATTCCGGCCGAGTCGCTGATCAGGATCGGGCAACACAAAGTTGCTTAAAGCGCAGCCCGCGCCCGCCTGACATCCGGCGGCGTGGCTTCCTCGACCAGCGCGGCGATCGCCTCGGCGGTCGGCATCACCTTCTGCCCCTCGCTGCCGAGCCGGCGGATGGACACCGAATGCGTTTCGGCTTCCTTCTTGCCGACGACCAGCAGCGCCGGGATTTTCGCCAGCGAATGCTCGCGGACCTTGTAGTTGATCTTCTCGTTGCGCAGGTCGATCTCGGCGCGCAGGCCGGCTCGCCGCGCGGCAGCGGCGACCACTTTGGCGTATTCGTCGCCTTCCGAGGTGATGGTGGTGACGACGGCCTGCACCGGCGCCAGCCACAGCGGGAAATTGCCGGCATAGTGTTCGATCAGGATGCCGATGAAGCGCTCCATCGATCCGCAGATCGCCCGATGCACCATGACCGGCGCTTTCTTCGATCCGTCGGCGTCGATGTAGAACGCGCCGAACCGTTCCGGCAGGTTGAAGTCGACCTGGGTGGTGCCGCACTGCCAGTCGCGGCCGATGGCGTCCCGCAGCACATATTCGAATTTCGGCCCGTAGAACGCGCCTTCGCCGGGATTGATCGCGGTCTTGATGTTGTTGCCCTGCGCCTCGATCTGCGACAGCACGGTCGCCATCACCCGCTCGGCATGATCCCACATCTCGTCGGTGCCGACGCGCTTGTCCGGCCGGGTCGATAGTTTCACCGTGAGTTCGCCTTCGAAGCCGAAATCGGCATAGGTCGACAGGATCAGGTCGTTGATCTTGAGGCACTCGTCGGCGAGTTGTTGCTCGGTGCAGAACACATGGGCGTCGTCCTGGGTGAAGCCGCGCACCCGCATCAGCCCGTGCATGGCGCCGGACGGCTCGTAGCGATGCACCACGCCGAATTCTGCAAGGCGCAACGGCAGGTCGCGATAGCTCTTCAGGCCGTGCTTGAAGATCTGCACATGACCCGGACAGTTCATCGGCTTCAGCGCGAACCAGCGCTTGTCCTCGGCCTCATCGCCGGCCGACTGCGCCGCGAACATGTTCTCGCGGTACCAGTCCCAATGACCGGAAGTTTCCCACAGCGCCTTGTCGAGGATCTGCGGCGCGTTGACCTCGCTGTAATCGCCGGAAAGCCTCCGGCGCATATAGGCGATCAGCGCCTGGAAGATGGTCCAGCCCTTCGGGTGCCAGAACACCACGCCGGGACCTTCCTCCTGGAAGTGAAACAGGCCAAGTTCGCGGCCGAGCTTGCGGTGGTCGCGCTTCTCGGCTTCCTCGATCTGCTTCAAATAGGCGTCGAGGTCTTCCTGCTTCGCGAACGCGGTGCCGTAGATCCGCGTCAGCATCGGGTTGTTCGAGTCGCCGCGCCAATAGGCGCCTGCCACCTTCATCAGCTTGAAGGCGTTGCCGACCTTGCCGGTCGAGGTCATATGCGGGCCGCGGCAGAGGTCGAACCAGTCGCCCTGGAAATAGATCTTGATCGGCTCGTCGCCGGGAATGGTGTCGACCAGCTCGACCTTGAAATTCTCGCCCTTGTCGCGAAACACCTGTTTGGTCTTGTCGCGATCCCACACTTCCCTGGTGAACGGTTTGTCGCGCGCGATGATCTCGCGCATCTTCTTCTCGATCGCAGAAAAATCCTCCGGCGTGAACGGCTCGTTGCGGAAGAAGTCATAATAGAATCCGTTCTCGATCACCGGGCCGATCGTGACCTGCGTGCCCGGCCACAGCGACTGCACGGCCTCGGCAAGCACATGCGCGGCATCGTGGCGGATCAGTTGCAGCGCACGGGGGTCGTCGCGGTTGATGAATTCGATTTTCGCATCGCCGGCGATCGGGTCGTTGAGATCGGCGACCACCCCGTCCAGCGCCATCGCGACCGTGCGCTTGGCCAGCGAGGGCGAGATGCCCCTGGCGATGTCGAGGCCGGTGATCTCCCTGGGAAATTCGCGTTTCGCGCCGTCGGGAAAGGTGAGGGCGATTTTTTGCGCGGGTTCGACCGGCTTGA
>NZ_JBAVNZ010000212.1:0-2127 GCF_049691595.1 Bradyrhizobium sp. | reverse complement strand
GGGTGCTAGCGCAGCGGACACCGCCGGCACGCAAGTCACGCTGAATGCGGCTTGCGCCTCGGGCATCGGTTGCGCTGCCGGATCGACTGCGCTGGTGGCGATGGCGGGGCAGAGCACCGTCAATGTTACCTTCTCCTCCAGCACGTCTCCGGTAATGACCGTCGTCGGCGACTGCTCGCTGGATGGCGGGACGACCTATCTTCTTACTGGCACCCCGTCCGCGACTGGCGTAGTTCAGTTCACCTCGGAGTTGACCGACGTCGTGTCCGTCGCGAACCCTGGGAACGTGAGCTACACGCTCCGCGGCTGTGACGGCGCGACGCACACTAGAGTGCGCGCCGGTGCCTTCACTTCTGGCTCGGTCGCGGCGCAGCTTCGCGCGACCTTCAACGATCCAACGCGGGTGAACCTCTACGCTTTTAACGACACGACGGGCCTTTCAGATCGTCTGAAGGCCGGCAGCAATGCCACCGATGCCGGCACCACCGCGTCTGGACTACTGCTGTCCAATTCCTTCGCCTACGGTTTCGACGGCTCGGGTTGGCGGCGCCTTCGGAGCAACATCGGATCTGCCGACGGCGTTGCGGCCACCTACGGGCTGCACACAGTATCCGAAACCTTCGGGTACAACGGCACCACGTTTGACCGGATCCGCTCCTTCGCCGGCAACGCCGACACGGTCACTTCGCCGACGTTGGGGCTACTCGGGACTGGATCTTTCCTCCTGGGCTACAATGGCACCAACTGGGATCGTCTACGAGCCACCACGGCAAACGGACTCGCGGTGGATGTAACCCGCGTGCAGGGTACCATCGCCTCGACGCAGTCGGGAACTTGGACGGTGCAGCCAGGCAACACCGCCAACACGACGGCGTGGCTTGTCACCGGCACTGGTGGGACCTTTCCGATCACCGCGGCCAGCTTGCCGCTTCCGACCGGCGCGGCAACGGAAGCGTCACTCGCGAAGCTGACGATCACGCAGGGAGCGGCGCTCGGCGCGAATACCGTGGTGCTGGACGGTGGCTCCGTCACCACGGCAGCGCCCACCTACACCACTGGGCAGATCAGCCCACTCTCTCTTCAGACGGATGGATCTTTGCGTGTGGCTGTCACCGCTGGTGGCGGCTCGAATGCCTCTGTGGGTGCCACCGGCTCGGCGCCGCCCTCGTCCGCTACCCTGGCCGGCGGCAGCGTCACGACCGCCGCCCCCACCTATACGACCGGGCAGATGTCGGCGCTCTCGCTCGACACTACTGGCTCACTTCGTGTGATCAACACGGGTGCGGGCGGTGGTGGCACGTCGAGCAACTTCGCCGCAGCCTTCCCGGCTGCTGGCACTGCGGTCGGCTTCTCGGATGGAACCAACATGGTTGCCGGCCGTGCGGGCGTGACCAATGCCGACGCGGTTGTCGCGCTCGCGGCCGGTGCAGTCGTCACGCAGAGCAATACCATGATGTACAACGGTACGACCTGGGATCGCGTGCGCGGCACCACAACCAATGGACTCCTCGTGGACGTGACGCGCGTGCAAGGCACGAACACGAACACCACCGGCGCGATCTCGACAGCCTGCGCCGGCGGAACCTCATGCGCGGGGACCGCGCTCGTCACCGCCGCGCTTCTTGGGAAGACCGGCGCCGGCGCGCAGGTCACCGCGATCTCGGCGCCGACGGGCATCACGGTCCAGTGCGATGTCTCAACGAACGGCGGAACGACTTGGTCGGAGACCGCAGCCGGAAACTGCTTCTTTAAGAACGCGAAGACGCTGATCAAGGGTGCGACGATCACCGCGTTTGCGGTGGGTGACACCTATACGCTGATGCTGCCCTTCGGCGTGACCAACGTCCGCGTGCGCGCGAGCGCCCTCACTTCCGGCACGGTGACCTTCAGCGTCAGCGCCACCGACAGCAGCGACACAAGCGAGTTCTTCTCGACTCCAGGCGGCGCGACTTCGTGGCCCCCTGGGATGGCAGCCCTCGCAGCCCAGGACGGCGTGACCGCGACGACCTCGAACCCAGTGCGCTCGGCGGCGACGAACACGGCCGCCGCCGCTGCGCCGATGCTCCTTACCATCCCGGCGATTGCACGCAGCGCCGTCCAGGCAGCTACCGCTGGCAACGTCGCGGC
>NZ_JBAVNZ010000211.1:0-3764 GCF_049691595.1 Bradyrhizobium sp. | reverse complement strand
CGGGTTGTCGCGGATCGATTTGATGTCGTGCATGGTCGCTCGGCCCCGGGTGCGAACTTTCCGTCTACATGCGGAAGGTCAACGGCGGGGCGTCCATAGCACATCGCTCATCGCCCGCCAAAGCGGACGATCCGGTATTGCGGAGCAGTAGCGATGGAATCGTGAGGCCGCAGCGTACTGGATACTCCGCTTTCGCGGAGTATGACGATCGGCGGAGGTCGCAGTGCCCTACTCCGCCGGGCTGGCTTCCGGCGGCGGCGGGGTTGCGGGCGGCGGCGAGCCGGTCGCCGTCTTGGCCGCAGCCGCCCGTTTTTCCACCATCCGGACCGCGAGGATCGAGCCTTCGTACAGCGCCAGCAGGGGTATCGCGAGCGAGGCCTGGCTGATGACGTCGGGCGGCGTCAGCACGGCGGCGATGATGAAGGCGACCACGATGAAATAGCGCCGCTTTTCGCGCAGCTGCTTCGAGGTGATGATGCCGATCCGGCCGAGCAGCGTCAGGATCACCGGCAACTGAAACGCGATCCCGAAGGCGAAGATCAGGGACATCATCAGCGACAGATACTCGCCGACCTTCGGCAATAGCTGGATCTGCGCGGTCTCCGACCCACCGATCTGCTGCATGCCGAGCGAGAACCGCACCAGCATCGGCAGCACGACGAAATAGACCAGCATGGAGCCGAGCACGAAGAAGAACGGGGTCGCGATCAGATAGGGCAGGAATGCACCGCGCTCATGCTTGTAGAGGCCCGGCGCCACGAACTTGTAGATCTGGGTAGCGACGATCGGAAACGAGATGAAGCCGGCGCCGAACAGCGCGAGCTTCAACTGGGTCAGGAAATATTCCAGCAGGGCGGTGTAGATGAATTTGGAATTTTCGGCGCCCGCGACCCAGACGAACGGCCACACCAGCACGTTGTAGATCGGCTTGGCGAAGAAGAAACAGAAGATGAAGGCGATGCCGAAGCCGAGCAGCGCCTTGATCAGCCGCGCGCGCAGCTCGATCAGATGATCCATCAGCGGCGCTTTGCTGGCCTCGATGTCCTCGGCGCTCATGACGCTTTGGCGTCCCTGGCCTCGTCATGGGCCACAGGCGCGATGTCCTGCGGCGCGGGCGACACCTCGCGGGTGATCGCAAGCGGCTCACCGGCCGCGTGTACCTCCGCCTCGACCAGGGTCTCCGGCGTTCGCGCTGCCGGCGTCGCTGGAGTGGCGGGCTCACCGGTCGCGGAAGCGATTTGGGCATCCACGGGCTTGTCGATATCGTCGATCTTCAGGGCGTCGCCGACGTCCTTTTGCAGCGAGGTCATGATGTTGCCGCTGGCAAGACCGGTCGCAACGTCCTTGACCTCGTCAAAGCTTTTCTTGAGGTCGGCCATTTCGGCCTCGCGCATGGCTTCCTGGAACTGGCCCTGGAATTCGGCGGCCATCTTGCGCGCCTTGCCCATCCATTGCCCGACCATGCGCAGCACGCCCGGCAGTTCTTTCGGGCCAATGGCGATCAGCGCGACAACCGCGATGACGACCAGTTCACTCCACCCGATGTCGAACATGAATTTTTCCGCTCACGCGAGAACATCTCGCCCCAATCCCTCTAGCAAGATTTGGGGCCGCCCGCGTCTTTTCTCAACCGGCGTCCATGGCGTTTTCAAGCGAAGTGAACGCCGGTTCGCGTGAAGAAAACGCGTCAAACCAGACGTCAGACAGCCTTGCTGCCGACGTCCGAGCGTGCCGCCGACGGCGCAGCGTTGTGATCGATGGCCTTCGCCGGCTCGGGCTTTTCCGCGGTCTTGTCGTCGTCCTGCATGCCCTTCTTGAAGGCCTTGATGCCCTGCGCGACGTCGCCCATCAGGTCCGATATCTTGCCGCGGCCGAACAGCAGCAGGACCACTGCGATCACGACGATCCAGTGCCAAATGCTAAGCGAACCCATCCTGCATCCCTCCAAACAGCGGCCGGCGTCCGAGCCTGACCTTTGCCCGGAAGGTAGGCCCGCGGGATGTCAAAAACAAGGACCTCCGCCGCGGCAAATGGCTGTCGCAGCTACGTATTATAGCTACCGTTAACCGCGATCGACGCGGCGACGGAGCTAGCTTTGGTCGCCGTTTTCGGGCGTCGCGGCAGGCGCCAGCAGAAATTCAAGACTATCGCCGGCTTCCAGCGGATCCTCGTCCTCGCGCAAGGCTACATCGTCCGAAGGCGTCGGAACGCTGAAGCCGGTCGGCAGCCTTGAATCCAGCAGCCCTGTCCCCTTGAGTTCCTCCAGGCCCGGCAGATCGCCGAGCGCCTCCAGGCTGAACTGCGACAGGAAGCCTTCGGTGGTGCCAAAGGTCAGCGGGCGGCCCGGCGTCTTGCGGCGGCCGCGGGGGCGGATCCAGCCGGTCTCCAACAGCACGTCCAGCGTGCCCTTGGAGGTGATCACGCCGCGGATTTCCTCGATCTCGGCGCGCGTCACGGGCTGGTGATAGGCGATGATCGCCAACACCTCGATCGCCGCGCGCGACAGCCGCCGCGTCTCGGTACTCTCGCGCGTCATCAGCCATGCCAAGTCGCCGGCGGTGCGGAACGTCCATCTGTTGGCGACGCGCACCAGATTGACGCCGCGCGGGGCGTATTCCGCCTGCAATTGCGCCAGCGCCACCTTGATGTCGACACCCTCGGGCATCCGCTTGGCCAGCACGGCCTGATCGATCGGCTCGGCGGAGGCAAACAGCAGCGCTTCCAGAAGCCGCAATTCCTCCGGTCGGGCTTGCGGATCGAGTGGATGCTCCTCGGCATCCTCCGTGCGCTTTTCCGCCAGGCTTGCCATGGCTCGGTCTCCCTCTTCCACTTACTCGACCGAAAGGTCCGGCGCGGACATCGCGCCGGCGGCTTGCGGTTGACGCTTTCGAAAATAAAGCGGCGCGAACGCCTCTTTCTGGTTCAGTTCCATCTCGCCTTCGCGCACCATTTCAAGCGCAGCCGCAAGGCTCGATGCAAACACCGTCGCCCTTTGCGAGGGATCGACGACGTAATTGATGAGGTATTGGTCGAGGCAGCTCCAGTCCTCGGCCATGCCGACGAGCCGCTCCAGCGAGGCACGCGCCTCGGCCAGCGACCATACCGTCCGTTTGGTCAGATGCACGCTCGCCAGTACCCGCTGCTGGCGCTGCGCGGCATAGGCGGTGAGCAGGTCGAACAGCGTCGCGGTGAATTTGGGGTGGCGGATTTCGGCGATCGATTCCGGATTGCCGCGCGGAAAGATATCGCGCTGAAATTGCGGCCGGTTCATCAACCGGTTCGCAGCCTCCCTGATCGCTTCGAGCCGGCGCAGCCGGTTGGCCAGGGCGGTCGCCATCTCCTCGGCGCTCGGACCGTCCAGCGTCGCGGGTTCAGGCAGCAGCAGCCGCGATTTCAGGAACGCTAGCCAGGCCGCCATCACCAGATAGTCGGCGGCGAGTTCAAGGCGGATTTTTCGCACGGCCTCGATGAAGGTAAGATACTGATCGGCCAGCGCCAGGATCGAAATCTTGGCCAGATCGACCTTCTGCTGCCTTGCCAGCGTCAGCAACAGATCGAGCGGCCCTTCATAGCCCTCGACGTCGACCACCAGCGCCGGCTCGCCGTCGGTGACCTCGGCAGGCCGTCCGGTCTCAAATGATAGAATCTCAGCCGTCATGCCGTTGCTACCCGATCCATCAACGCATCCAGTTCAGCCCGCGCCGCCCGCCGATCGAACGGCTGCGGCGCCTTTCGCCACGCGAGCGCTCCGTTGGCGCGCTCCA
>NZ_JBAVNZ010000210.1:0-2404 GCF_049691595.1 Bradyrhizobium sp. | reverse complement strand
CGCCTTTGCCCCACCCTACGGCACGACGTTCACGATGACGGTCTCATGCTCCAATTATCAAAACCGTCGGCTCAAAAATTTCGAATCCTTCCATCCATATCGCCACGGCAGCTCGACCGCCTTGGTGATGCCGATCCGCACCCCGCTGACGATCTCCGGCTTGCCGGTCCGCGCATGCAGCGCGAACGGGGGCTTGTCGAGCGGCAGTTCGCTGTGCCTGATGGTGACGCCGAGCGCCTCGCACAATTTGCCCGGGCCCGAACACAGCGCGCGTTCATCCCGCAGGCTGCGCCGCCGGCGCATCGCCGGGATGCCGTGGGTCGGCTGCAAGGCGCGGATCAGCACCGCGCTGGCCGAGCCTTCGCTTTCGCAGACGAAATTCACGCACCAGTGGATGCCGTAGGAGCGATAGACATAGGAAAAGCCCGGCGGGCCGAACATCACCTGGTTGCGCGGGGTCGGCCCGCGAAACGAGTGCGCCGCCGGGTCGGTGTGGTGATAGGCCTCGACCTCGACGATGAGGCCGCCGACGCCGTCGACCAGGAGCGTGGCGCCGATCAGGTCGGGCGCGACCTCATGCACGCTGCGGTCAAAAAACGTGCGCCTGAGCGGCTTGCCGAGGGTGGGAACTTCGGCGCTGGCCGATTTGGAGTTTTGAACCATTTTTGAGCAGGAATCACGGGGAATGGCCGGGAAAGCTGCCACTATGTTGCATGTTTCTGCTAGGTTCGGCGAGCCGGGTTGCGGGTCTCGGCAACACGGACTAGCTAGAGCGTCTTGCAACTTTCGGACTTAACATGGTCGTCGTCGTCGATACGCTCTCCGCGAGCCCGGTGCGCCCGCGCCACCCCGAAAAGGCGAACCGGCCCGATGCGCCATCGCCGCCGAAACCGGACTGGATCCGGGTGCGGGCGCCGAATACGCGCGGCTATGCCGACACCCGCAATATCGTCAAGGAGAACGGGCTCGTCACGGTGTGCGAGGAGGCAGGCTGCCCGAATATCGGCGAGTGCTGGGACAAGAAGCACGCCACCTTCATGATCATGGGCGACACCTGCACCCGCGCTTGCGCGTTCTGCAACGTCAAGACCGGCATGCCCGGCCCGCTCGACGCCGCCGAGCCGGAACACGTCGCCGAGGCCACCTTCAAGCTCGCCCTCGCGCACATCGTCATCACCTCGGTCGATCGCGACGATCTCGCCGACGGCGGCGCATTGCATTTCGCAAAGACCATCCGCGCCATCCGCGCGCGCTGCCCGGCCACCACCATCGAAATCCTCACCCCTGATTTCCTCCGCAAGGAAGGCGCCCTCGAAGTCGTCGTCGCCGCGAAACCCGATGTCTTCAACCACAATCTGGAAACGGTGCCGTCGCGCTATCTCACCGTGCGCCCGGGCGCGCGCTACTTCCATTCGATCCGGCTGTTGCAGCGGGTCAAGGAAATTGATCCCGCGATCTTCACCAAATCCGGCATCATGGTCGGGCTCGGGGAGGAGCGCCATGAGGTGCTGCAGGTGATGGACGATCTGCGCTCGGCCGAGGTCGATTTCCTCACCATCGGCCAATATCTGCAGCCGACCCGCAAGCACCATGCCGTGATGCGCTACGTGACCCCGGATGAGTTCACCGGCCACGAGAAGATCGCCTATGCCAAGGGGTTCTTGATGGTGTCGGCGAGCCCGCTGACCCGTTCGTCCCACCATGCCGGCGACGATTTCGCGAAGCTGAGAGCGGCGCGGGCGGCGATGAGCCGCTGAGCGCTGTCGCGATGCCAAAATTTTCCAGCAAGCGGCGGGTTCATCACACCGCGCCGCAAATGTTCGACCTGGTCGCCGACGTCGAGCGCTATCCCGAATTCGTGCCGCTGTGCCGGTCTCTCAGAATCCGAAGCCGCACGCCAAAACCCGACGGCACCGAGATCGTAATCGCCGACATGACGGTGTCGTTCAAGCTGGTGCGGGAATCTTTCACCAGCCGGGTGACGCTGGATCGCCCGAACCTGAAAATCCTGGTCGAATATTTGCGGGGGCCTTTCAGCAATCTGGAAAACCGCTGGACGTTCGAGCAAAAATCCGAGACCGACTGCGAAGTCGGGTTCTACCTCGCCTACGAATTCAAGAGCCGGATGCTGGCCATGCTGATGGGCACGATGTTCGACACCGCGTTCCATCGATTTTCCGCCGCGTTCGAGAAACGCGCGGATGTGGTGTATGGAATGGACTAGCTCGTGCCCCGGACGCGCTGCGCCACGCAGTGGTGCTGCGCAGAGCCGGGGCCCATCGATAGCGCGCAGGTCCCGGTTCTGCGAAGCAGCGCAAACGCGCTGCATCGCGCCCGGGACACGAGACCGCTCAAGCCCTTGGCGGCCGGCGCCGCTTGACGGCGCTGCGCCGCGGCGTACGGG
>NZ_JBAVNZ010000209.1:0-6146 GCF_049691595.1 Bradyrhizobium sp. | reverse complement strand
AGCGCAGCAGCGCGAAATCCAGCACCGGCGATCCCGTTCGCCTGGCATGGATCAGGTAAAGCGTCATCGAGATCGAGCCGACCCCGACCAGGGCCGCGACGACCGTCCACGGCAGCAAATTGAGGCCAGCGATCGATAGACCGAAGGCGATACCGCCAAGCCCGATCCCGGCCAGCACCAGCCCATAGAGATCGAAGCGCTCGGGGTCTTCGCTGCGGATCGGGTCGATATATTTCAGCGCCATGAAGATGCCGAGCAGCCCGATCGGGATGTTGATCAGAAAAATCCAGTGCCAGGAGAAATAGGTGGTGATGAAGCCGCCGAGCGGCGGACCGATCACCGGCCCGACCAGCGCCGGCACGGTCACCCACGCCATCGCATTGACCAGCGCGCGCTTGTCGATCGAGCGCAACAGCACCAGCCGCCCGACCGGCGTCATCATCGCGCCGCCGAGCCCCTGCACGATGCGCGCGATCACGAAATGGGTGACCGAGGAGGACAGCGCGCAGCCGATCGATCCCAGCATGAAGACGGCGATGGCGATCGAGAACACCATGCGCGCGCCAAAACGATCGGCGGTCCAGCCGCTCGCCGGGATGAACACCGCGAGCGACAAGAGATACGAAGTGATGGCGAGCTTCAGCGTCAGCGGGCTGGTGCCGATGTCGGCCGCGATCGCCGGCAGCGAGGTCGCGATCACAGTCGAATCCATGTTCTCCATGAACAGGGCGGTGGCGACGATGAGCGGGATCAGGCGTTGTTTGTTCATCGAAAAAGCGGGGAGGACAGAAAAGGGCGGGCGAGGGGGGCTGTATCATCCCCTCGTCCTACAAGCTATTGCTGAACCGAAACCGCCGGAGATCCGACCATGATCTACGTTCTCGCCGCCCTGTTGCCGCCGCTCGGGCTGCTCCTGAACGGGCAGCCTTTTTCGGTGATCTTCAATCTGCTCCTGATGGTGTTTTGCGCGGTTTTCGGGCTTATTTTCCACGTCCTGCTGCTGGTGCCGTCGGCGCATGCGGTCATCGCGGTCCATATGAGGCGGCAAGATCGCCGGCACCGGGAGGTGGTGGCGGCGATCCGGCGGCACGGCCCGCCCGCGGGCTATCCGCGCTAGCTTCTCGACCGGAAAAACCCTGTGCATGGCTGGCAAACGCTTTGATTCGGCGGCCCGCCATGCTATCGACCACCGTCAACCCCACCGATGGGCTTCGATTCGACGGCGATGCCGACAGCTTCGCCGAAGGCGACGTTCATCCGTAAGTCAGATCGCGGCGGACCGCCGCAGATAAGGAGTTGGCAATGGCGACGCTGCAGGGACTTCAGGCGATCCGCGAAGCCTATACGTTCGACGACGTCCTGCTGAGGCCCGGGCTCTCGGACATCCTGCCCTCCGAGGCCGACATCCGCTCCCGCGTGACCCGCGCCATTCCCCTCAACATTCCGATCATCGCATCCGCGATGGACACCGTCACCGAAGCGCGCATGGCGATCGCGATGGCGCAGGCCGGCGGCATCGGCGTGATCCATCGTAATTTCGATTCCGACGGCCAGGCCGCTCAGGTGCGGCAGGTCAAGAAGTACGAATCCGGCATGGTGGTCAATCCGCTGACCATCGGGCCCGACGCGATGCTGTCGGACGCGCTGGCGCTGATGAAGGATCATGGTTTTTCCGGCATTCCCGTCGTCACCGGCGGCAGCGCCGGCGTGCCTGGGAAGCTGGTCGGCATTCTCACCAACCGCGATGTGCGGTTTGCGACCGATCCGCGTCAAAAAATCTCCGAGCTGATGACGCACGAAAACCTGGTCACGGTGCGCGAGGGCGTCAGCCAGGACGAGGCGAAGCGGATGCTGCACAAGCATCGCATCGAGAAGCTGCTGGTGGTCGACGATCAGTATCGCTGCGTCGGCTTGATCACCGTGAAAGACATGGAAAAGGCGGTCGCGCATCCGCTGGCCTGCAAGGATGCGCAGGGGCGCCTGCGGGTGGCCGCCGCGACCACGGTCGGCGAGGGCGGTCATGAGCGCACCGAGCGGCTGATCGATGCCGGCGTCGATTTGATCGTGGTGGATACCGCGCACGGCCACTCCTCGCGGGTGCTGGAAGCCGTCAACCGCATCAAGCGGCTCTCCAACGCGGTGCAGGTGATCGCCGGCAATATTGCCACCAGGGAAGGCGCGCAGGCGCTGATCGACGCCGGCGCGGACGCGATCAAGGTCGGCATCGGGCCGGGTTCGATCTGCACCACGCGCATCGTCGCCGGCGTCGGCGTGCCGCAACTCACCGCGATCATGGATGCGGTCGAGGCCGCCAGGAAAGCCGATGTGCCCGTGATCGCCGACGGCGGCATCAAGTTTTCCGGCGATCTGGCGAAAGCGCTCGCCGCCGGCGCCGACATCGCCATGGTCGGCTCGCTGCTCGCCGGCACCGACGAGACGCCGGGCGAGGTGTTTTTGTGGCAGGGCCGTTCCTACAAGGCCTATCGCGGCATGGGCTCGGTCGGCGCGATGGCGCGCGGCTCGGCCGACCGCTATTTTCAGCAGGACATCAAGGACACGCTGAAACTGGTGCCCGAGGGCATCGAGGGTCAGGTGCCCTACAAGGGTCCGGTCGGCAATGTCATGCATCAGCTCGCCGGCGGCCTGCGCGCCGCGATGGGCTATGTCGGGGCGCGAAACCTCGCCGAATTCCACGACAAGGCGCAGTTCGTGCGCATCACCGGCGCGGGCTTGCGCGAAAGCCACGTCCACGACGTCACCATTACGCGGGAAAGCCCGAACTATCCGGGCGCGGTGTAGCTGGCCGTGGTACGTACAATTTGAACCGTCATTGCGAGCGCAGCGAAGCAATCCATATCTCTCCAAGCCGATAGATGGATTGCTTCGTCGCAAGTGCTCCTCGCAATGACGAAAAAACCGGAGGAAACAACCATGTCTCAACCCGCAAAGCGCGTCGTTCTCGTCTCCCGTCCCGTTGGCGAGCCCAAGGCATCCGACTTCCGCGTCGAGGATTACGCGCCGCCGGCGCCTGGCGCCGGCGAGGTCCTGCTGCGCACCATCTGGCTGTCGCTCGATCCCTATATGCGCGGGCGCATGAGCGAGGGCCCGTCCTATGCCGCGCCGGTACCGATCGGCGGGGTGATGGAGGGCGGCACGGTCAGCGAGGTGATGGCCTCCAACAATCCCGGCTTCGCCAAGGGGGACATCGTGCTGTCGCGCGCCGGCTGGCAGACGCATGCGCTCTCCGACGGCAAGGGGCTGGCGAAGATCGATCCAAAAATCGCGCCAATCTCGACCGCGGTCGGCGTGCTCGGCATGCCCGGCATGACCGCCTATACTGGCCTGCTCGATATCGGCAAGCCGCAGCCCGGCGAGACCGTGGTGGTCGCCGCCGCCTCCGGCGCGGTCGGCTCGGCGGTCGGCCAGATTGCGAAGCTCAAGGGCGCGCGGGCGGTCGGCATCGCCGGCGGCAAGGACAAATGCGACTATGTCAAAAAGGAGCTCGGCTTCGACGATTGCCTCGATCACCGCGATCCGGCTCTCGCGGCGAAGCTGAAAGAAGCCTGTCCGAAAGGCATCGACGTCTACTTCGAAAACGTCGGCGGCGCGGTGTTCGAGGCGGTGTTCCCGCTGCTCAACGCGTTCGCGCGCGTTCCCGTGTGCGGCCTGATCGCGCATTACAACGACACCGAAGCGGTGGCGCCGAAATGGGCGTCATCGCTGATGCGTGCGGTGTTGACCAAGCGCCTGACCATCCGCGGCTTCATCGTCAGCGATTTCGCCGCCCGTCACGCCGATTTCCTGCGCGACATGTCGGGGTGGGTGCGCGAGGGCAAGGTCAGGTACAAGGAGTTTGTCACCGAGGGGCTCGACAGCGCGCCCGCCGCGTTCATGGGCCTGTTGAAGGGCGCCAATTTCGGCAAGCAACTGGTGCGCGTCGGGCCCGACAGGGCGTGAAGCGATCCGCCCGGAAAATCGGGAGCGAACAGGTCGCCGGGAACCCGCCCGCGGCGGGGGGACGCCCCCGCCTCAATGCACCGTTCTGAAACGCTCGTCCGTCAGGCCGGCGTGCGAGACCGCGGCATAGAGTTCATGAAGTTCGGTCTCCAAATGCTCGTTGACCAGCAGCAGCGCCTCGAGCGCCCCACGCACGCTGCCATCGCAGGATGCGATGATTTTCTCGATAACCAGTTCGGTCCGCTTGGAAGGCATTGTAATCCCCTGATACCCATCGGGTTCCACTATCGGGGGGCGATTGCGGCAAAATTCTGGGTTGCAAGCCATGATTTTGCCGCGCTGTGCAATTTTAGCGTGCGCTGTGGCGAAGAAGTCACCAGATGGCAGGCGTCCGGTTACGGCGCCCTGCCAGCCACCTCATCGAGGTCGAAATCGATCTGGCCCCGTGCTTTGACGTGCAAAACCTCAAAGCGGTCGGGCCAGAAGCGGTATTCGATCAGGCCGGTTTCCTTGACGCCGATCACTTCCTGCTTCGCATCGGGGATGACAAAGCCGGCGGAGGGGGCCCAAATGTGGCGGATTTGGCCAAGGGTGACATCGCGGCGCTGATGCAGGTGGCCTGAGGCGACCAGCCGCAGGTCGACCGCGCCGAACATGGCGATCAGGCGACGGCGCGCCGGTTGCGGGACGTAGCGGATCGCCGTGGCCGCCGTTTCAGGATCGTCAGGCGCCTTCGGATAAAGCGGCTTGTGCAGGAACAGCGCGACGGGTTTTCCCCTGGTATCGGCCAATTGCGAAGCGAGCCAGTCGAATTGCGCGGCCTCGCTTGCAAGCCCGGTGTTCATGATCAAGGAGTTGAGACCGACAAAGCGCCAGCCCGCGGCGTCGAAGCACCAGCGGTCCTCGCCAATGATCGAAAGAAAGTTCTGCCGCTCCGGCTCGGTGGCCGGCTGGGAAGGCACCGGGCCGACCGCGGTCGGATTGTCGCCGATATCGTGATTGCCGGGCAGATAGCGGCAGTAGACCGGCAGCGCGCCGTGCAGCATTTTGGCGAATTCGAGATCGTCGCGGTTGGTCGGAGCGTCGAACGCGAGATCGCCGCTGTTGACGACGAGATCGGGACGCGTCGCGTCGATATGTTCGCTCAGCCGGTGAAAATTGTCGGTGGGTTTTGCAAGGCGGCGGGCGAGGTGGGTGTCGGAAATCTGGGTCAGACGAAATTCGGCCATGCCATGTTCCTTCCGGCCCAATGATAATAGACTGGAGGGGCCGCTCCCAGAGGCATCCCGGCGCACATGATGGTTCATGGCGGCAGGGGAAGGTTCATTGTCAGGGGCCGGCGCGGCCGCTATGAGCTTCTGGCTCGCGCTTCTGCCGGGGGAGAGCTTCATGTCGGTTCAGTCGGTCCTGCTGCCGGTCTTTGTGCTGGCCGGTCTCACCTTCGCCCTGCTGCTGGCGATGGCCACGGCGCGCACCCGCGCGCTCGCGAGCCGGGAGATCCGCCTCAAGGATATCGCGCTGGGCCAGCCGAACTGGCCGACCCGCGTCACCCAGATCGGCAATTGCTATCGCAACCAGTTCGAGTTGCCGCTATTACTCTATGTCCTGATCGCGCTGGCGCTGCCGCTGCGCCATGCCGATCTCTTCATCGTGCTGATGTCCTGGGTGTTCGTGGTCACGCGCCTGGTGCACGCCGCAATCTTCGTGACGTCGAACGATGTCCGCCAGCGCTCGCTGGTGTGGTTCGCCGGCGTGCTGGTGCTGCTCGCGATGTGGATCTATTTTGCGCTGAAGATCCTGTTGCTGATCTGAGCGCACCCGTTCTCGAACTGAAAGTTTTCAATGACCCCCGCTGCCCGGCTCTCCGCGGCCATCGAACTCATCGAAACCATCGATGCCCAGCGCGTGCCGGCCGCGAAGGCGCTGAAGGAGTGGGGCACCGCGCATCGCTATGCCGGCTCCGGCGATCGCGCCGCGATCTCGGGCCTGATCTGGGACGTGCTGCGGCGGCGGGCCTCGAGCGCCTGGATCATGGACGACGACAGCCCGCGCGCCCGCGTGCTGGGCATGCTCAAGCTCGAGCGCGGCATGGATGTCGACGCGATCGCCGCATTATGCGACGGCGGCCGCTTTGCGCCGGCGCCGCTCAGCGATGCCGAGCGCGCCGCGCTCACGTCACGGTCGGTCAG
>NZ_JBAVNZ010000208.1:0-9164 GCF_049691595.1 Bradyrhizobium sp. | reverse complement strand
GTGGCGGCATCTGCTCGCCGACCAGGCGTTCGCGAAGAATTTTCGCATCATCGCGTTTGACATGCCCTGGCATGGCAACTCGAATCCGCCCGCAAGCTGGAGCGGGGAAGAATACCGGCTCACCACCGCGCGCTACACCGCGACGATCCGCGCCTTCTGCCAGGCGCTGAAGCTGGACAAGCCCGTGGTGATGGGCTGCTCGATCGGCGGCCGCATCGTCCTCAATCTCGCGATCGACCATGCCGCGGAATTCCGCGCGCTGATCGGCCTCGAGGCCGCCGACTTCCAGGCGCCATGGTACGACACCATTTGGCTGAACCGTCCGGACGTTCATGGCGGCGAGGTCTGCGCCGCGCTGGTATCCGGCCTGATCGCGCCGCAAGGCCCGGAGGCGGCACGCAACGAAACCCTGTGGGCCTACAAGCAGGGCGGCCCGGGCGTCTTCAAGGGCGATCTGTATTTCTACCGCGTCGATGGCGATTTGCGCGGCCGGGTCGGGCAGATCGATACTAAAGTATGCCCGCTCTATCTGCTCACCGGCGAGTATGATTTCTCCTGCACGCCGGAAGACACCAAACGGACCGCCGCGGCCATAGAGGGCGCCAAGGTCACGATCATGGAGCAGCTCGGCCATTTTCCGATGAGCGAAAATCCCGAACAATTTCGCCGCTACATCGCGCCGGTGCTCGGCGAAATCCTCAAGCAGTCCTCGCTACCCCGCAAACAAGGAGTACACGCATGAAACGCAACTATCTGATCGGCTGCGCGCTGGCTGCCGCATTCTGCGCCGGCCAGGCCAACGCCGAGGAGTTGACCGGCACGCTGAAAAACATCAAGGAGACCGGCGCGATCACGCTCGGCTTCCGCGATTCCTCGATTCCGTTCTCCTATCTCGACGACAGCCAGAAGCCGGTCGGCTACGCCATGGACATCTGCTACAGGATCGTCGATGCCGTGAAAAAGGAGCTCAAGCTCGACAAGCTCGAGGTCAAGCTCAACCCGGTGACGTCGTCGACCCGCATTCCGCTGTTGGCCAACGGCACCATCGATCTCGAATGCGGCTCGACCACCAACAACGCCGAACGCCAGAAGCAGGTCGCCTACACCAACACCCACTTCCTCACCGCCAGCCGCTACGTCTCGAAGAAGGCGAGCAAGATCAATTCGATCGACGATCTCAAGGGCAAGCCGGTGGTCTCGACATCAGGCACCACCAATATCAAGCAGCTCACCGAGGCCAACGCCGCGCGCAACCTTGGCGTCAACATCATTCCGGCCAAGGATCACGCCGAGGCGTTCCTGATGGTCGAGACCGACCGCGCCGCCGCCTTCGTGATGGACGACATCCTGCTCGCGAGCCTGGTCGCCGGATCGAAAGCGCCGGACGACTATGTCATCTCCAGAGACGCGTTCTCCAAGCCGGAGCCTTACGGCATCATGCTGCGCAAGGACGATCCGGCCTTCAAGAAGGTGGTCGATGGCGCCACCGCCGCGCTCTATCAGAGCGGCGAGGGCCGGAAGATCTATGACAAATGGTTCACGCAGAAGATCCCGCCCAAGGGATTGAACCTCAACGTGCCGATCGGGGCGGAGCTGAAGAACGAATTTGCAAAACCTTCCGACTCGCCGGATCCGGATTCCTATAAGTAGGTTTTCCCGGCCCATGCAATGGCCCGACCATTGCATGGGCGAACTCCCATAGAGTGACGTAGCGGACGGCGGGGGCCCGTGAACTATCACTGGAATTGGCTGATCTTTCTCGAGCCGGCCCCGAACGGGACCGGCACCTATCTCGACATGCTGCTGTCAGGTCTGGTGCTGACCATCAAGACCGCGATCCTTGCCTGGATCATCGCGCTGATATTCGGGTCGGTGGTCGGCGTGCTGCGCACGCTGCCATTGCAGACCGCATCCTGGGCCGGGTTCGCTTACGTCGAATTCTTCCGCAACATGCCGCTGCTGGTGCAGTTGTTCCTGTGGTTCTTCGTGCTGCCGGAACTGCTGCCGCGGGCGGCGGGACTGTGGCTGAAGCAGCTTGCCAACGCGCCGTTTTATACCGCCGCGATCGGCATCGGCCTGTTCATGTCGGCGCGCGTTGCCGAGCAGTTGCGCGCCGGCATCGGTTCGCTGCCGCGCGGGCAAAAGCAGGCCGCCACCGCGCTCGGGCTGACGACGGTGCAGGCCTATCGCTACGTGCTGCTGCCGATGGCGTTTCGCATCATCATGCCGCCGCTGACCTCGGAATTCCTCAACACCATCAAGAATACCGCGGTCGCCATCACCATCGGCCTGATCGAGCTGACCGGCGAGGCACGATCGATGCAGGAATTTTCCTTCCAGGTGTTCGAGGCCTTCACCGCCGCGACCGTGATGTATCTCTTGATCAATATCGTCGTCGTCACCGGCATGCGCCTGCTCGAGCGCAGCCTGGCGATCCCCGGCTACATCACGGGGAAATAGCGCCATGTTCGCCAATCTCGATTTCGACGTCATCCGCCGCTCGCTGGGCTATCTGTTCCTCGACGGCATGACATTCACGCTGACCCTGACCGGGCTGGCCGCCCTTGGCGGGCTGATCTTCGGCACGCTGATCGCGCTGATGCGGCTGTCGGGCTACCGGCTGCTCGGCCGCGTGGCCGGCCTCTATGTCGACTTCATGCGCTCGCTGCCGCTGGTGCTGGTCATTTTCTGGTTCTATTTCCTGGTGCCCTATATCGGGCAATGGCTGACCGGATCGTCACGGCCGATTCGCGTCGGCGCGTTCGCATCCTCGCTGATCACGTTCATCCTGTTCGAGGCCGCGTATTTCTCCGAGATCATGCGCGCCGGCATCCAGTCGATCTCGAAAGGCCAGCCGGCGGCCGCGCAGGCGCTCGGCCTGACCTACAGCCAGACCATGCGCTATGTCGTGCTGCCGCAGGCGTTCCGGAACATGCTGCCGGTGCTCCTGACCCAGACCATCGTGCTGTTCCAGGACACCTCGCTGGTCTATGTGCTGTCGATTCCGGACTTTCTGGGCGCCGCGAGCAAGGTGGCGCAGCGCGACGGACGGCTGGTCGAGATGTATCTGTTCGCGGCGGCGGTCTATTTCACGATTTCCTGTTTCGCGTCCTATGGCGTCCGCCGCCTGCAGGCGCGCATCGCCATTGTCCGCTAGCGAGGCCGCATGATCGAGATACGCCACGTCGACAAATGGTACGGGCCGAATTTCCAGGCGCTGAAGGACTGCACGACGCGCGTCGCCAAGGGCGAGGTGGTGGTGGTGTGCGGTCCGTCAGGTTCCGGAAAATCGACGCTGATCAAATGCGTCAACGCGCTGGAGCCCTTTCAAGGCGGCGAGATCATCCTCGACGGCATCAAGGTCAACGATCCCAAAACCGACCTGCCGAAGCTGCGCGCCCGCGTCGGCATGGTGTTCCAGCATTTCGAGCTGTTCCCGCATCTTCGGATCGTCGAGAACCTCTGTCTGGCGCAGGAGAAGGTGCTGGGCCGGTCGCATGACGAAGCCGTGGCAAAGGCCTCGAAGCTGCTCGATCGCGTCGGGCTGCAGGAGCATGCGCAAAAGTACCCGGCCGAATTGTCCGGCGGCCAGCAGCAGCGCGTCGCCATCGCCCGCGCGCTTGCGATGGACCCGATCGCGATGCTGTTCGACGAGCCGACCTCCGCGCTCGACCCGGAAATGATCAGCGAGGTGCTGGACGTGATGGTCGACCTCGCCCGCGAGGGCATGACCATGATGGTCGTCACCCATGAGATGGGTTTTGCCAGCAAGGTCGCGCATCGCGTGATCTTCATGGACAAGGGCGAAATCGTCGAGGACGCGCTGAAGACCGAATTCTTCGGCAGCCCGCGCAGCGACCGCGCGCAGAAATTCCTGTCGAAGATCCTGTCGCATTGATGCGCGCCGCTGCCCACCCCGTCATTGCGAGCGAAGCGAAGCAATCCATAGTGCCGCAACAGAAGGATGGATTGCTTCGTCGCTACGCTCCTCGCAATGACGTTGATAGTGTTGTTTGCGTGCGACGGCCATAATTCGTGGATCAAGCCTTAAAGTTTGGCGTATATTACCGGCGCAATCGCCCGCCACCTTCAGGAGGACCCGCTTGGAACAGATCGCTTACGTCAACGGCTCGTTCGTGCCACTTGCAGAGGCCAAGGTCTCGATTCTCGACCGCGGTTTCCTGTTTGCCGATGGCATCTACGAGGTCGCCGCGGTGCTGGACGGCAAGCTGATCGACAATGCCTCGCATCTGGCGCGGCTGGAACGCTCGGTCGGCGAGATCTCGCTGCCATTGCCGGAGACGACAACGCGGATTCAGGAAATCCAGAAAGAGCTGGTCGCGCGCAACAACCTCGTCAACGGCATGGTCTATCTCGAAGTGACGCGCGGCGCCGACACCGGGCGCGACTTTGCCTTCCCGAAAGGCGTCAAGCCGACGCTGATCATGTTCACCTCGGTCAAGGACATCGTCAACGCGCCGTCAGCCAGGACCGGCATCGGCGTCATCACGGTGCCCGACATCCGCTGGGCCAGGCGCGACGTCAAGAGCGTGGCGCTGCTGGCGCAGGTACTGGCGAAACAGGCCGCGGCCGAAGCCGGCGCCGGCGAAGCCTGGATGGTGGAGGACGGCAAGGTCACCGAGGGCGGCTCGTCGTCGGCGTTCATCCTGACGCCGGACGATGTGCTGGTGACGCGGCAGAATGGCAGCGAGATTCTGCCGGGCTGCACCCGCAAGGCGGTGGTCGCGCTGGCCGCGGAGCGTCAGCTCCGGATCGAGGAACGGGCGTTCTCGATCGAGGAAGCGCTCGCCGCCAAGGAAGCTTTCATCACCAGCGCCACCGTGTTCGTGCAGGCGGTGGTATCGATCGACGGCAAGACCGTCGCCAACGGCAAGCCTGGTCCGGTGACCGACCGGCTGCGCGAGATCTATGTCGATTTCGCCCGCGCAACCGCCGTGTGAGCAACGCCATCGCATGGGGCTTCGGCAGCGGCGACGAAATAGGGAATATTGGCTACTCCTCCGGGTTGTAATGCCTTAGGGTAAAACGAACTTTGCGCCAGGAGCGAACCGCCGGCGCGCGATAAAAACCAGGGAGGATGACCATGTCCGGCATCGTACGACGCATATTGGCTGCAGCCAGCTTGATGTCCATCGGCATCGCCTTGCCGGCATCGGCGCAGGAAACTGTCCGTATCCGCGGCACGATCGAGCGCATCGACGGCCCGGTCTATGTGGTCAAAAATCGCGACGGCGCCGAATTGAAGCTGACGGTCACCGATAATCCGCTGTTTGTGGCGATCGTCCCGGCCAAGATGGCCGACATCAAGCAGGGCATGTTCGTCGGCTCCGCCGGCATGATGCAGGCGGACGGCGTGCAGAAGGCCATCGAGGTCCACATCTTTCCGGAGTCGATGCGCGGCACCGGCGAGGGCCATTACGATTGGGACCTGATGCCCAAGAGCAAGATGACCAATGCCAATGTCGAACAGGCCGTCAGCAGCGTCGACGGGCAGGTGCTGTCGGTGAAATACAAGGACGGCGAGAAGAAACTGCTGGTCACGCCCGAGACCATCGTGGTCACCTACGAAATCGGCAAGAAGGAGGAGGTGCAGCCCGGCACCAAGATTTTCGTGGCCGCGGCGAAGAAGCAGCCCGATGGCACGCTGCAAGCGCCGCGCATCACCTATGGCCGGAACGGTCAGGCGCCGGCGTTCTGAAACCAGCGCTGCTGTTCGATCCTGATATTGCCGGCTTCGGCGGCCTTGGCCCACCGCGCGGTGTCGGCCGCCAGGATTTTCGTCAACTCGTCCGATGAATTGCCCATGGCCTTGATCTTGATGTGGAGCAGTCCCAAACGCCCAAGGGACACGGACACGCGCATTTCGCTCGAAAACACAGTGATTTTCCGGCTTTGGTCGGTTTTGTTCCGTAAATAGTACGTATCAACTATTCATGTTCCATTTATGGAACAGATAGTTGACTTTGGATTGAGTATGGGATATTGCTTCATAAATAGAACCTAGAATGATATTGTGTTCTATTTATAGAACGGAATCTCGAAATATGGCCAAGACGATGCGCCCCTATTCGCGATATGGCCGCGAAGCGACGGTGTTGTTAGGCCAACTCATCCGGTTAGCGCGAATTAGCCGTAAGCTCACTCACGAGGAACTTGCGGAGCGCGCTGGCGTATCGCGCGGCCTTGTCCATCGGATCGAGAAGGGCGACCCGGGGTGTGCGATTGGCGCGGTATTCGAAGTCGCTGCGATCGTCGGCGTGCGGCTGTTCGACGCCGATCAATCAACCCTTGCGACAGGAATTGCCGCCAACACGGCGATGCTGACGCTTCTACCGCGCGCCATTCGCACATCTGACAAACCGGTCAAAGATGACTTCTGAATCGCGCTACCGGGAGGCTTATGTCTGGATATGGCTGCCGGGAGAAACCGAGCCGGTCGTCGCAGGCGTGCTGGCTCGTTCCGACGATCAACTCGTCTTCAATTATGGACGCAGCTATCTTGCCCGCGCAGATGCCATCCCGATTTACGAGCCGGAGCTGCCGCTCAAAGCGGGAGTCCTGCCGCTGTTGGCCGGTTTGTCGATGCCCAGCTGCATCCGCGACGCCGCCCCCGATGCTTGGGGGCGGCGCGTTATCATCAATCGCAAGCTAGGCCGCAAGGGTCAGCAGATCGATACCGCCGAGCTCGACGAATTGACCTATCTGCTGGAATCCGGTTCGGATCGCAGCGGCGCGCTCGATTTCCAGCTTTCGCCAACCAGCTATATGCCGCGCGTTTCCGCCGCGGCATCGCTTGATGATCTGCTGCAAGCCGTCGACAAGGTTGAGGAGGGCGTGCCGCTCGACGCCGACCTCGATCAGGCGCTATTTCATGGCAGCTCGCTCGGCGGAGCTCGGCCCAAAGCCTTGATTGCCACAGAAGACAAAAAATACGTCGCAAAATTCTCGTCACGCGACGACATTTACAGTGTGGTGAAGGCAGAATACATCGCGATGCGGCTCGCGGCCCTGGTGGGAATTATTGTTGCGCCTGTCCGACTGGTGCGTGCAGCCAACAGAGATGTTCTGCTGATCGAACGCTTTGATCGTAAAAAGGTCGATGTCGGCTGGTGCCGCATGGCGCTGGTTTCGGCGCTCACCCTCTTCGGCCTTGACGAGCTGATGGCTCGCTACGCCAGTTACGAGGATCTCGCGGCCATCGTGCGTCACCGCTTTCATGCGCCCAGAGACACACTGCGTGAGTTGTTTGCGAGGCTCGTCTTCAATGTGCTTTGCGGCAACACCGACGACCACGCGCGCAATCATGCCGCGTTTTGGGATGGACGCACCCTGCGCCTAACGCCTGCCTATGATATCTGCCCGCAGCAGCGGGCCGGCAATGAGGCGACGCAGGCAATGCTCGTGATTGGCGATAAACGGCTTAGCAAGATTTCTGTATGTCTCGAGGCTGCGCCCGCATTTCAGCTGTCGGCCGATGCTGCTGTCACCATCGTAGCGCACCAGGTCACCATAATCCATAATCAGTGGAAGCAAGTCTGCGATGAAGCTTCGCTCAGCGCGATTGATCGGCGGCTGTTCTGGCGGCGTCAGTTTCTTAACCCATTTGCTTTCGAGGGAGCGCCGCCGGATATTTCCGCATTGCTCGGTGGATAAGCTGTTTTCAAGCTCAAAGCGCGCTGCGGCTCGATCTTGATATTGCTGGCCCTGGCGATGATGCGCTGTAGAGTGACGGCTCATGGCCTATCGCTTTTCGGCGACGAACCTGTTGCGCAGGGTGCCGATGCCGGTGATGTCGATCTCGACCACGTCGCCGGCCTTGAGGTCGGGCGAGGCGCCATCGGTGCCCATCCAGATCACGTCGCCCGGCCAAAGCGTGAAATATTTGGTCAGCTCGACGATGAACGGCACGATGCCGAAGATCATGTCGTTGGTGCGGAAGCGGTTGCTCTCCCTGCCGTTGACCCGGACCACGGTTTCCATCCTTTCGAGATCGACATCGGTTTCGATCCACGGTCCCATCGGCTTGAAGGTGTCGGCGTTCTTCGATCGCCACAGCCCGCGGTCGGCCTTCTGCCAGCTGCGCTCGCTGACGTCGTTGCCGATGGTGTAGCCGAACACGCAGGACATCGCGTCGGCCGCATTGAGGTGCCTGGCCTTTTTGCCGATGACGACGACCAGTTCGCCCTCATAGTGGATCTTCTCGGTCGCGGTCGCCGGGATCACCACGTCCTCATCATGGGCGATCAGCGCGTTCTGGGCGCGATAGCCGATCTCGGGCCGGTCAGGGACGGTGGGCACTTCGCCGCGCTTGTCGGCGGCTTCCTTCAGATGCTTGAGGTAATTGAGGCCGACGCAATAGAAGGTGCGCGGGATCAAGGGCAGCTCGATCTTGACGTCTTTCAGCGCGTGAGTTTGCGCCGTGCGCTGCCATTCGCCGAACGGGTCGCCGCTGATGGCGATCACCCGGTCACCCTCGACGAGGCCCCAGGATGTCGCTCCGGAGGCGGTGAATTTGAGCCAGCGCATGATCTTTCCTTTTCGTTCCTATTCGGCCGCGGCTTGCGCCGGGGTTTTCCATGCGCCGGCGGCCGGGCGCCGCAGGCCGAGATTCTCGCGCAGCGTCTTTCCGGCGTAGTCCTGATGGAACAGGCCGCGGCGCTGCAATTCCGGCACGATATGGCGGACGAAATCGGCGTAGGAGCCGGGCACATAGGTCGCGGCGATCACAAAGCCGTCGCAGCCGCGGCCGACGAACATTTCCTCGAGCTTGTCGGCAATCTCCTTCGGCCCGCCGACGATCGCGTCCGCGGTCTGGCCGCGGCCGGAGAATTTGACGAAGTCGCGGGCGCTGGGATTGGTCTTGCCGGAGGTTTTCAGCACGCCGTCGCGGATGCCGATGATGCCCTGCATGCTCTGCAGTTCTTCCGTCGTCAGCGGCTCGTCGATGCCCTTGGAGGCGAAGTCGTAGTTCAGGCCTTCCGACAACAGCGACAGCGCATCGATTTCCAGCGGCAGTTTTTCGATCAGCGCCATCTTGTCCTCGGCCTCGGATTTCGTCGCCCCTGATACCGGGGTGGTGAGGTTGCAGAGAAACATCTGGTCGGGATCGCGGCCGGCCTTGGCGGCTTCGCCCCGGATCGCGG
>NZ_JBAVNZ010000207.1:0-10552 GCF_049691595.1 Bradyrhizobium sp. | reverse complement strand
CGTCTCCGCGATCGCTGAAAATCCTGCCTCGTCCGAATCCATCACTGTCCTCCACCTCGACTCAGTGGATCACAACAGATTCAGCACTTCAGTCTTTTGTCACGAACCTCTTCACCCGATTACCCTGGCCCCCGGGTGAGGTAACCTTGACCGGTTAGGTTAAATCCGGGATCGCGTTGCCGATTCGGCGCGGATCGCTACCGTCTTTTCGTCGCTCCGGCTGACCGGCGAAGCCGCACTTCCCGGCCAGGATTTTAATGAAGCGGCACGGGGCCGCCGGTGTTTTGTCGCGGCCGGCGGCCCCACCTGTCTACGATCTCGATCAGCTCCAGCCGATGCGCATGAAAAACGCCGCGATCTCCGCGCTCGCACGATCGGGATCCTCGCGATGCGGAAAATGTCCGACGTCCGCAAACATCGCGAGATCGAGATTTGCAAAGGTCTCGCCGAGCCGGTCGGTCCAGGCATAGGGAAACAGCGGATCGTGCTCGGCCCAGCGGACGCAGGTGGGCAACGCGATCGGCGGCAGCGCCGGCGCCTCGCCCTTCATCATCCTGACACGGCCGGCATGGGCGGCGCGGTAATGCGCAAAACCGCCGGCGAGATTGCCGGGCTTTTGAAAATTATCGGTGAAGGCCTCGATCACGTCGTCGAACGCATCCTTGCGGTATGACCAGGCCTTGAGGAAATGCCGGATGTAGGTCCGGCAGCTTTGGCGCGTCGCGCCGACGAGCTCCGGCGCCATCTCCATTTGATGGAAGGATTGATACCAGATGTTGTTCAGCCGCCCGGGCTCCGCCATTCGCGCCCCGATGCCGGGATAGACGAAGTCGAAGAAAAACAATCCGGCGATGCGTTCCGGCGCCATTCGCGCCAGCGGCTGCATCACGGCGCCGCCGACGTCGTGGCCGACCACGCCAACCTGCTTCAGGCCGAGTGCATCGATCAGCGCCAGCATGTCGGTGGTATGTTGGTCGGGCCCGAACGGCCCGTCGGGTTTGTCGCTGTCACCAAAGCCGCGCAGGTCCGGCGCATAAAGCGTGAAGCGATCCGCGAGCCGCGCCATCACCGGTTCCCAGGTCAGCCAGAATTCGGGCCAGCCATGCAGCAACAGCAGCGGCGGACCTTGCCCGGTGCGCGCGACATGGAACGCCGCGCCGCCGGCCCGAACCGTCAAATGCTCCATGTTTGGCTCCTTTTGCTCGCGGCGGGACAAGAGCGAATGTTGGCCTCGCGCCTTGTCTGGCCAGCCATCCTCGCCTAGAACTCGCCCCGACCGAGGGTGAGGAATCACCCGCCGTGGCGCCCTGGAGAGGTGGCAGAGTGGTCGAATGCACCGCACTCGAAATGCGGCATAGGTGCAAGCCTATCGGGGGTTCGAATCCCTCCCTCTCCGCCACCCTCACACCTGTCGCTGCGAATCGTGGCGCTATTCAGCCTTACGGCCTATGGGCTGACCTTGCGGGTCTCGCCGAAGGTGGGCACGGAACGGACCACCGGGCGTTCATTGCATGCGGGCCAACGCGTCCGCCGGCGTGTAGCCGAGTTTTTGACCATCACGGGCGATGAGAGCCCAGGCACCGGAGAACTCGACGGCGCGCACGCGCATGCCGGGTTCGAGCTGACGTGAGCCGGGAGAATCGGAAGAAGGCTTCTCCCGCACCAGCTCGGCGCGGATCACGACATGAGTCGGCTCCTTGGGAATTGCCGGTCGGACCTCGAGAACTGGCTGGCGGTTTCCAATCGGAAAGTCGTTGCCGGACAGCTTGCGCGTGGGTAATTGCTCGACCCCTTGAATCGACTTCGTGATCTCCGGTACGCGCTGCTGTACGTAGGCCGCGAGCGCATCGACCCGCACCTGCTCGTCTCCGCTGTGCGCCGCCTTGATGTCCAGCGCCTCTAGCAGCGCATACGTCAGCACGCCGTGACCCTGATAGCCTTCATAGGCCGCGTCACGGGCGGCCGAGATGATGTTGCGGCCGGTCGCATGCTCCAGTTGCGTCATCGCGGTCTCCCGCGCCGATTCCGTCCCGCGCGAGCCGCGGAACGCATCCCCCTCGCACGTGTCGATGACAAGAAGGCTCTTCAGCGCCGGTATCTGACGTAGCCACCCATCCCACTTGTCCTGATCGATGGCGTTTTTCTCGACGGACTGGTGAGCAGCAAAGTCGAGCGTCTGGGGATAGTAGTAATAGCGGCCCGCGATTGATCTTCCGTGTCCGCCGAGGAACAGCACAAAGACGTCGCCGGTCTTGGCTTCGCGGGCGATATCGTTAATGGCGGACGAGATGCCGGCCTCGCTCACCTGCTCGTCCGTCAACGTGGTGGTCTTAACCTCGGCGAATAGCGTGCTGCCAACGATTTTGAGCGCCTTGGCAAAACTCTCAGCGTCGTTGGCAGCATAGTTTAGCTGATAACCCTCGATGCGGTACCTGTTGACGCCGAGGGCGAGGACGAACATCCGCGGCCGCTCGGTGGCCGTGGTGCCGAACTTGTCAATGCTGATCTTGAAGGGCGGCGTGGCGACGAGGCCGGCATGGTTGTAGGCGGTCACGTTGACGACGTTGACTTTGCCGGGCACCAGCTTCAGCGTCTCCGTGACTATGACCGAAGCGATCGGGCCATCAACCGAGGCCAGTGCCGCGGGCGTCGGATTGCCCTGTCCGACACGGTTGACCTTCCAATCGATGCGGCTGCCGACGCCGCCGCCCGTGCCGGTGATCCGTACGCTGATGCGAATGGTATCGCCAGCCCGATCGTCCTTCTCCTTGAGATGTTCGATTTGGGGTGCGGGACCTGAACCGAGGATCGTCTCAAGATTGAGACGGTAGGCCGCGTCCTTGTACTTGCCTTCCAAGTCCCCTTTTAGGGCCGCTTGCACCAGGTCGGAACGGTATAGCTGCCCAAATGTCTGCCCAATGGAGAGCACGTCCAAGCCTCGAACGAGGTGCAGCAGGTTTTCGCTATCGCCACCGAAGTCGAAGAAACCAGCGGGAGTAATGGCGAGCCAATCGCCTTCCTGCGTCGCGAGCAGCTGCACGATCTCATTTCCACTTGAAAGCGACCAGAATCGGACGGTGCCATCCAGGCTGCCCGAGAGCGCGGTGCGGCCGTCAGGGGAAAACGCGACCGACCGCACCTCATCCGAATGGCCCTCAAAGGTGCGCAGCAGTTCGCCCGTGCCCGCGTCCCAAAGCTTGAGCGTCTTGTCCGCATTGCCTGACAGAACGGCGCGGCCGTCGGGGGAGAATGCGACCGACGCCACCTCGCCCGAATGCCCCTCGAAGCTGCGCACCAGCTTGCCCGTGGTCACATCCCAAAGCTTGAGCGTCTTGTCGTCACTGCCCGAGAGCACGGCGCGGCCGTCCGGGGAAAACGCGACCGACCGGACCTTATCCAAATGCCCCTTGAAGGTGCGCAGCAGCTTGCCTGTCGCCACATCCCAAAGCTTGAGCGTCTTGTTGTCGCTGCCCGAGAGCACGGTGCGGCCGTCGGGGGAAAACGCGACCGTGTCGTTCGACGAATGCTCCCCTTTCTCCTCGAAGGTGCGTACCAGCTTGCCTGTCGCCGCATCCCAGAGCTTGAGTCTCCAGAAAACGTCCGAGAGCACGGTGCGGCCATCGGGGGAGAACGTAACCGAGTGGTGTGAGTGCTCCAAACTAAAGTCCCCTTCCTCGAAGGTACGCACCAGCTTGCCTGTCGCCACGTCCCAGAGCTTGAGCGTATTGATACCGCCCGAGAGCACAGTGCGGCCGTCGGGCGAAAACGCGACCGAGTCGATCCACTCAAGTTCCTCCCCGGGCTTCCCGAAGGTGCCCGCGAGCTTCCCCGTGGCGGCATCGAAAAGCCTGAGCCCGTGATAATGCCAGCTGCCCGAGATCACGGTGCGGCCGTCGGGGGAGAACGCGACCGACCGCACCCAGGCCAATTGCCCCCCGAGGGTGCGCACGAGCTTGCCCGTGGCTGCGTCCCAGAGCTTGAGCCTCTTCCCGTCGTCCGAGAGCACGGTGCGGCCATCCGGGGAGAACGCCACCGTGTTGTGCCGGGAAAGAAACTTCTCTTCCTCCTCAAAGGTGCGCAGCAGCTTGCCCGTCACCACCTCCCAAAGCTTAAGCCTATGATCAATGCCGCCCGAGAGCACGGTGCGGCCGTCGGAGGACAACGCCAACGCTCCCGAATCCCCTTCGAAGCTGCCCACCGGTTTGCCCGTCGCCACATCCCAAAGCCTGAGCGTCTGGTCGGCACTGCCCGAAAGCGCGGTGTGGCCGTCGGGGGAAAACAAAACCGACTTCACCGCTTTCGAATGCCCCTTGAAGGTGCGCAGCAGCTTGCCTGTCGCCACGTCCCAAAGCCCGAGCGTCTTGTCGTCGCTGCCCGAGAGCGCGGTGCGGCCGTCGCGGGAAAACGCTACCGACTCCACTTCACCAGAATGCCCCTGGAAGGTGCGTAGCAGCCTGCCTGTCGGCACATCCCAAAGCTTGAGCGTCTTGTCGTCACTGCCCGAGAGCACGGCACGGCCGTCGGGGGAAAACACTACCGACCGCACCTCATCGGAATGCCCCTCGAAGGTGCGTAGCAGCCGGCCTGTCGACACATCCCAGAGCTTGAGTGTCTTGTCGGCACTGCCCGAAAGTACGGTGTGACCGTCGGGGGAAAACAAAACCGACTTCACCGCTTGCGAATGCCCCTGAAAGGTGCGCAGCAGCTTGCCCGTCGCCACATCCCAGAGCTTGGCTGTCTTGTCCGCACTGCCCGAAAGCACAGTGCGGCCGTCGGGAGAGAAAGCAACCGAATACGCCAGGCCCAAATGCCCGACCTGAGGCACGACCTCGATCTTCAGCTTGTCCTGTGCCGCGGCGCTTTCAAATGCCGGAAAGGGCTCCGCCGCGAATAGCGCCAGCAGAAGCACCGCTCGCCTCGATGTCAACCGCGCCGACATAGGAGCGCCTCCCTTGGGGCCACCGCGAGCGCGTTGATGTCTCGCAGATTGATCAATTCCCGCCGCTCGCGACCACCTTTCCAATCCACTCCGCATAGTTCGCCGTCCGCGTATACACCCCGTACCTCAGCTTTCGCGCGCATCCCTCGCCCCAGGATACAACGCCGACCAACACTGGCCCATCGGTAGCACGCCACACCAGCGGGCCGCCGCTGTCGCCCTGGCAACTGTCGACACCGCCCTCTCGATAGCCCGCGCACATCATGCCCGGCTTGATGGTGCCGTTGTAGGCTGTCGCTCCATTGCAGGTGGCGTTGTCGACGTAGGGGATGCTCGCCTTGAGAAGCACCCTTGTCACGTCACCGCCCTCACTTGTCGCGCCCCACCCGGTGACCTCGAGCGGCTGACCGACCCGAATCCCCTGCTTGAGGCTCGCCAGCGGAATGACCCGGCCCTGTGAGGGTGAGCGCAGTTTGATGAGTGCGAGGTCGTTTTCGTGTGTTTTGGGGTCATAGGCCTCGTGGATCACAACCCTGTCGACGTCAGACCACGCGCCTTGAGTCAGGTAGTTGGTAGCGCCGGCTTTCACCTTCACCTCGCCCGCCCTGGTGGTGGGGTTGAAGCAATGCGCGGCGGTCAGCACCCAGCGGTCGGCGATAATGGAACCACCACACAGGTAGCTCCGCCCCTCGATCGTGACGTTGAGCGCTACCTGCCAGGGGTGCTGTTCGATCGTGGTCGGCTCGCCACCCACGATTTTGCGGTCGAACAGTTTGATCGCTTCCTGTGCTGCCGACAGCGTGAGGTATCCAAACACAATAGCCGAAACTGCGGACAGCAGGACGCCGAGCGCGCGGCTTTGGTGCGTAACTTTGATCACGCCAACGATAAATGGCTTGGCTGGTTCGGAGCGCATTTTGCCTCCCGCCTCACGTAGCGAGCTGGTGAATGATGGCTGTCTCGCCGAGATGAATATTGACATATATCAAGAGTAACAAACCCCCATTAAGACAATCTATAATAGTTGCCAGGTTGTCCAAGGGGATCTCCATCGGACATCTCCTAGGAGTTGCGGTCGATCGACAATCTCCCTACTGCGCCTTGTCGTGCAGCCCGATGCCGATCGCCTTGTAATCATAGGTCGGATAGAACTCGGTTCGATAGGCGCCCCAGGCCATGTTCTCGAACAGGCGGTTGACCTCGCGAAGCCGGGAGGCGGGCAGCCGCAGCGTCACCACCTGACCGATCCCCATCATCACATACCAGCTCACCACCTCGATGCCGGCGGGCGGAAACGCCTTGTAGTAACCCTGTCGTTCGAGCTGCGCGTTGAGCTCGCTCAGGGGGCGCGACTGGTCATGCTTCAGAAACACGGTGATCATCACCGCATTGTCCGGTGTCGGCGTCGCATTCTCGGTCGGTGCGGTCTGCGCGACCGCGCCCGAATTGAAAGTCAAGGCACCGGCCAGCGCCGCTATCGCCATCAGTGACCCTGTTCTCCGCGCCATTGTCGCCTCCCGGTTCGAGCTCGCTGGGTGATCAATTCGGGCCGCGATCATTACGGGACCGGCGAAGGCTGTAAATCCGGAAATCAGCAGGATCGGCGGCCGGTCCGTCACAACCCGCGCGGTCGTCGGCGCGGCCGAATGTGAAGCAGCTCATACCTGCGCGTTGTCTTAGCCGCTACTCACGGCATGCTCAGTGGCCTCGGCGTCAAGAGGACGGACAGATGAAAACGCGGCGGATGGCATGTTGGTGGTTCAGGTTTGTCGCCTCGGGTCGGTTCCTCGAAAAATTCCTGAAGTTGCGGCGTTCGTGAGGGCGCGGCAACCTCCGATCGCCGCCTGACGCATTTCGACGGAAGGCCGCCTGGCCTGGCTGCGACGACAGGTTTGCCGCCAGGCCGCTTGATCGGTTGTCCCGGCCCACGGTTCCGCAACCAATCGCGTCGCAGCCATCAATGCGTCCCTGCGTGGGCGGTCATAAAGATCTGAATGACACCCATTAGAGAACCAAATGGAATCCGAAAATTTACGGGAGTGAGGCCGTTTTGGCCTCCGGGTACTACTACGGCCCGTAGAATTACGGGTGTATGGCCGCGATTGCCGCAGTCACCTTCATAAGCGCAGGTTTTGCCTGCGGTGCGGCCCTCAAACTTGTTGAGGTTCCGGCGCGTCCCCGTATTTTTACGGTCCAAGAAATTAACGCCGAGAGGCTTCGGAGCCGTTATAAATATTTATATGTCGCAAGAACCCAGAACCGGTGATTTGCATTTTTCGACGTGGCTGGAACGCAGCCAGCCGCCCGAAGAGAATCCCGAGATCGTGCCGCTCTCCGCGATGCGCAGCCGGGCGATGGACGAAGCCGGAGCGGTGATTGCGCGTCAGCTCAACGGGCCGCTGACCGCACTGCTGCTCTACATGAATGAGATCAGGCAGCAGAGCCACCAGTTCTCGCAGACGCCGGGCAATCGCCTCTATCTGCTGCAGGTGGTGGAAAACGCGCTTCAACAGGCCGAACGCGTCTGCGCCATGGTGAAGCAACTCTCGGACAATCTTGCGGGGCCCGCCATCGCGTCCGACCGCATGCACGACCGGGAGGGTGAGGCCGGCGGCGCCAAGGATAGCGTACGCGTGCCGGGGCCGATCAACGCGTCCGCACCCGGCCATAAGCCGCTGACAAAACGCGAGCGCGAGGTGCTCATGCACATCAGCGAAGGTTGCTCCAACAAGCAAGGCGCGATGCGGATGAACATCAGCCCGAGGACGTTCGAAAGCCATCGCGCCGAGGCCATGCGCAAGCTTGGCGCCCGCAATACCGCGGATCTCGTCCGCAAGGCGCTGCTGTTTCCAGCCTGATATCTCGGCGGCAATCGTGCGCCCGCCGGGCCGACGGTGACCGGGCCTGCCGCCGGTTGCCCAGCTCAGCAAAAATCGTCCGCGACAGCGCGAATGCCAGGGGGCCGCAGTGTCGCGGCCCGGGGCTTGTCGACCGGAACTATCATGATCACCCACGCGGCCGGAACGCTGGACTTTTTCTCCACGATCGAGTGAACGTGCCCGGTGACCGTCACGCCGGCGGATCGGCACGTCGCCGCTCTGCCGTTGAATTGGGCGATGCGAAAACGCCTGACTTCGCTGGGATCGGTAGTTTCGAACGTGAACATGAAGCTCCCCCGTCCACGGAACTATCGCGACCGAATATTATCCGTCTGTGAAAATTGAAAACCGTAAGAGTACGGCCACGGTACGCTTCAAATGGATCCAGCCCATACCGCGGCGGGCGGCAAGGGCTGTTTTGCGTGTTTGGGGTCGCCGGGGTGTCGGCCAGGCGCCGGCCCTGGCATCAGGGACGTTATTCGGCTGAACCGGGAAACACCGCTTCCATCTTGGACTTCAGCGTCGCGGCGTTGAACGGCTTGACGATGTAGTTGCTCACGCCGGCTTTCTTCGCGGCGATGACGTTTTCGGTCTTCGATTCCGCCGTGATCATGATGAAGGGCGTCTGCGAGAATTCCGGGCTGGCGCGGACTTCCTTGAGCAGGTCGTAGCCGGTCATCGGTTCCATGTTCCAGTCGGAGATGACCAGTCCGTACTTCTTGCCCTGCATCTTGGCGAGCGCGGCCGATCCGTCGCTGGCATCGTCGACATTCTCGAATCCGATCTGCTTGAGCAGATTGCGGATGATCCGGATCATGGTGCTGTAGTCATCGACCACCAGGATCGGCATCGACAGATCAAAAGCCATGTCTTCAACTCCGCGCGGTTCGCAAATCACCGAACACGGGCGAATGCGCGCAGCATGCGGAAAAATCTCCGATGCTTTTCCCGAACCAACGCCCGTTGGCACCGAGACAACTAGCAGGGCTCATTGAACAGCGCGTTAATTCCGCGCCGAATAATCCGCCGCGAGGTCGCGCATAGCGCGTAATTATACGGTGGACTTGTGACGCGGTTGTCACCTGCCGTAATCGTCACGCGCGATGTCAATATGATGCCGACGAATCCGATCGCGACAGGCGATCGTCCGGCCGCGGCAAAACGTCGTGGAGCGTGCTGCGCCGAGTTTGTCTCCGATGTTAAACGTTTCGAAAGCCGGCGGCGTTCGACGCTTTCGATCAGGCCATGGGTGGCGCATTTCGAGCATCGCCGGCGCTCATTCGCTTAACCTTATATTATCGTGAATCAATCATTCTGAGCGTCAGCCAGAGACGAAATCCGTAATGCTACCGAAGCGGTCTCTGCGTTTCCGAGATGCAGATTTTTCCATCAATCGTCACCCGTGCATGTCGCGCCAATCCAGAGAGTCCGATCGCAGCGTAATCGACCTGGCCGCGAATGACATCATCCCCCACACATCGCTGACGACGCACGCTCCCACGAGGCTGCGAAGTTCGCAACGTCCGCCGAGGGCAAATCTCAGCCCACGAACATTTCCACTTTGAAGGGAAAAGGAAAGAGCTCTCCGATGTTCAAACTAGGAAACAAGGCAGCCGAACTCGACGCAGCCGCGCAGGCTGCCGCGATCAGCAGGTCGCAAGCCGTGATCGAATTCGATCCGGCCGGCAATATCTTGACGGCGAACCAGAATTTCCTGAAGGCGCTCGGCTATTCGCTCGCGGAGATCCAGGGCAAGCACCACAGCATGTTCGTCGAACCGGCAATGCGCGACAGTGCGGCCTATCGCGAGTTCTGGGCAGCGCTCGGCCGCGGCCGCCGTCGAGGAGCAGAGCACGGTGACCAATGAAATGTCGTCGAGCATGCAGCGCGCCGCGGCGGAAGCCGCCAGTCTTGGCTGACCGGATCGGCGTCGCCGGATGAGCTTTCGGGCTCGTCCGGCAACCTCGCAACCACTGCTCGCTTTCCCCCGCGCTCGCTTGCTCCGTATTTGCACGGACACCGAAATTAACGCGAACGTGAAACGGGTAAGGTTACGATTGCAAGAAGGTGCAACTCGCCGGTGCCAGGTTACCACGGACGGGCCGGTTCAGGTCAGACGCAAAGAACGATTGACGATCTAGCGTAATACAAGTTTGGAAGGCTATTCTGATGGACGATCTTTTGCGCGAGTTTCTGACCGAGACCAACGAGAGCCTGGATACGGTCGACAATCAGCTGGTTCGGTTTGAGCAGGATCCGAACAACGCCAGGATCCTGGATAACATTTTCCGGCTGGTGCACACCATCAAGGGGACCTGCGGCTTTCTCGGGCTGCCGCGGCTGGAAGCGCTGGCGCATGCCGGCGAGACCTTGATGGGCAAGTTCCGCGACGGCATGCCGGTGACGGCGGAGGCGGTGACGCTGATCCTGTCCTCGATCGACCGCATCAAGGAGATCCTGGCCGGGCTGGAGGCGACCGAGACCGAGCCTGCGGGCACCGACGAGGATCTGATCGTCAAGCTGCATGAGATGGTCGAGCGCGGCATGGCGGCGATGTCAGCGCCGGCGGAGCCGGTCGGGTCTGCTGAACCCGCGCCCGTGGTCGCGGCGCCGCCGGCGCAGGGCGCGCCGGTGGAGCAGGTGCTGGAGCGGCCGTTGCGTCCCGGCGAAGTCTCGCTGGATGTATTGGAGCGCGCCTTCCGCGAGACCACAACCGAGGTGGCGCCGCCGGCGG
>NZ_JBAVNZ010000206.1:0-10013 GCF_049691595.1 Bradyrhizobium sp. | reverse complement strand
GCGCGGGTCCGGCGCTGGCCGATCTGTTGTCCGGCAATATCCAGTTGATGTTCGACACGCTCGGCACCGCGCTGCCGCCGGTCAAATCCGGTTTGCTGCGGCCGCTCGCAGTGAGTTCGGCGAAACGTATCCCCGATCTGCCCGACGTTCCCACCATTGCCGAGAGCGGCTATCCCGACTATGCCGTCAGCGTCTGGTACGGCATTTCGGCGCCCTCGAAGTTGCCCGACGATGTCGCACAGAAGATCACGGCGAGCCTGGAGCGGGCCTTGAACGATGAGACGTTCCGCGCTTCGCTGGAGAAGATCGGCTTTCCGCCGCTGCGTCCGCGAGGTCAGGCTGCGATCGCCGAATTCATCGAGGCCGACCGCGCGCGCTGGGCCGACGTGATCAAGTCACTGAACATATCACTGGATTGAGACATGGTTCGAGAGAATGACCTCCGCGAGGGCGAACTGGCCGTCGACATGCCGCCGCCGCGCGACGCCGGCCTCGTCTTCATCGGTCGCATCCGCACCCCCTGGACCTCGCGCGAGATGACGCCACGGCAAGGACGCCACGACGGGCCGGTCTGCCGGCTGGAGATTTTCGAGCCCTGGGTGCCTGCGATCAAGGGCGTCGATTTCTACAGCAATCTCGAGGTGATCTACTGGCTGCACCAGTCGCGCCGCGACCTCGTGCTGCAAAGCCCGAAGGACAACAAATCGACCCGCGGCACGTTTTCGCTGCGCTCGCCGGTGCGGCCGAACCCGATCGGAACCTCGATCGTCAAATTAGTCGGCATCGAAGGCAACGTCATCCTGGTGCGCGGCCTCGATTGCCTGGACGAGACGCCGCTGCTGGATATCAAACCGGACCGCTGCGAATTCTCGCCACTGGCGCAGCAGAAGGCAGGGGATTTCGAGACGGAGTGACTTCTTTCCTCCCGTCATTATATCGCTTCGCTCATCCGGGTTGCGAGCTTACCTCAACGCCGCGATCAGCTTGGCCGCATTCTCCTCCAGCACCTTGCCATCTTCCTTGCGGCTGGCGGGCGGCAACAGCGCGACGCCGTTGTGGCGTGGCATCACGTGCATGTGCAAATGAAACACCACTTGTCCGCCGGCGGGCTCGTTGAACTGCTGGATGGTAATGCCGTCGGCATTGAACGCTTTCATGGCGGCCGCGGCGATCTTGTGGGTGCCGCGGGCGACATGGGCGTAGTCGTCGGGTGTGATATCGAGGATGTTGCGGGCAGCGGCTTTTGGGATCACCAGCGTATGGCCGGGGCATCGCGGCATGATGTCGAGGAAGGCCAGCACATGGTCGTTCTCAAAAACCTTGTAGCAGGGAAACTCGCCGCGCAGGATTTTTGCGAAGGGGTTGTTGGCGTCATAGGCGGGCATGGCGGCTCCTCGAATTCCTCGTTCCAAATGCCTCGGTCGTCAACGAAACGTCAAGCCTCGTCGCCGCCCTTGCGGAACGGCGCGGCCTCGGCGAGTTCGCGCCCGACCTCGGCGACATAGTCGCGCTCGCGCTTCAGATAATCGGCGATCGCGCGGCGCAGATCGGGATCGGCGATGTAATGCGCGGAATAGGTGGTCTGCGGCAGATATCCGCGCGCCAGCTTGTGTTCGCCCTGCGCGCCGGCTTCCACCGTTTGCAGCCCGCGCTGGATCGCGAAGTCGATCGCCTGATAATAGCAGACCTCGAAATGCAGGAACGGGTGGTGCTCGATCGCGCCCCAGTTGCGGCCGAACAGTGTGTCCGAGCCGATGAAGTTGATGGCACCCGCAATCCAGCGGCCGTTGCGTTTGGCCATCACCAGCAGCACGTCCCGGCTCATGCTCTCGCCGATCAGCGAGAAGAATTTTCGCGTCAAATAGGGCCGGCCCCATTTGCGTGAGCCGGTCTCCGTATAGAACCGAAAGAACGCGTCCCACGCATCCTCGGTGATGTCGCCGCCGGTCAGCCAGTGAATGGTGATGTCAGCGGAGACCGCCTCGCGCCGCTCGCGCTTGATCGCCTTGCGGTGGCGCGAATTGAGCGTGGCGAGGAAATCGTCAAAACTCGTGTAGCCGGCATTGCGCCAGTGAAACTGCTGGTCGTTCCTGAGCAGGAAGCCGTGCTCGCCGAGATAATTCGCTTCCGCTTCGCGCGCAAAGGTCACATGCACCGACGAGGCGCTGGTTGCGTTGCACAGCGCCATCAGCCCGCTGGCCAGGGCCTCGCCGATCCGCTCGGGGTCGACGCCATCGCGGATCAACAGCCGCGGTCCGGTGGCGGGCGTGAAGGGGACGGATACCTGCAGTTTCGGATAGTAGCGCCCGCCGGCACGCGCATAGGCGTCGGCCCAGCCGCGGTCGAACACGTATTCGCCCTGCGAATGCGATTTCAGGTAGCAGGGCACGACGCCAGCGATGGCGCCATCGAGTTTGGCCAGCAGATGGCGCGGCCCCCAACCGGTGCGGGCGCAGGCCGATCCGGAAGCTTCGGCGGCGGCGAAAAAAGCGTGGGAAACGAAGGGGTTATAGGCGGGCCTTGACCCGGCGCAGGAATTGCCTGCCGCAACAACCGGTAAAGCCAGCGTGTCGAATTGCTCAAGGGGGTTCGGGTTGCCTTGCGGATTGGCGCAGGCGTCCCATTCCGCAGCCGGGATATCGCTGACGGAGGCAACCGCTTCAAGGGTGATTTCGGATGACGCCATCGAAAATTTTTTGACCGGTCCCAATTTGCGATCAGCCATCGCGCATGGCGACCAACGCCCTGCAAAGATCGTGCATTGCAGCGAAGAGTTCAAGGCCGCGCACTGCCGATCAGCTTCCCGGCAAAAATCCCTCAAAAATCATCTGGTCGGCGTAACGTGCGGCCCGTTCGCGCTGCTCCGGAGTACGCACGGTCCAGGTCAGCAGCGGGCAGCCAAAGATGTTGCGGGCGATCCAGGGCGCCGGCGCCGGCAACTCGTTGACCGAGAAGGCTATAAAATGCGGCTGCGTGCGGAACGCGTGACGCAGATGTTCCATGCCTCGGCGCTGGGCGGGCGTCGCCTCGGGCCAGTCGGCCGCGGTGTAGACGCGTTCGGCGACGATGCCGCGCGGAAGCTTTGGCGCAAGCTCGCGCAGCGCCAGCACCTGATCGGGGTCGAAGGACATGACGGCCGCGGGCCCCTGATAGGATGCCAGCACTTCCGCCGTCCGCGTGATGAGCTTGCGGTCGCCGTCAAAATGGCTCTTCACCTCGATCACCAGCGGCACCCGGCCGGCAACCAGCGTGCAGAGATCGCCGAGCGACATCATGTGCTCCGGCGTATTCCTGAATTTGGCGGTCTTGAGTTCGGCTGTGGTTTTGCCGCGCAGCGCGCCGGAACCTTCGGTGAGACGGCCGAGCGCATCGTCGTGATGCACCATCGCCTCGCCGTCGGCGGTAAGCTGGATGTCGCATTCGATGCCGAAATTTCCTTCGATCGCGGCCCGCGCCGCGGCCGGCATGTTCTCGATGATGCCGCGCGCGGCGTCATGCAGGCCGCGATGGGCGACCGGGCGCGCCGTCAGCCAGTCAGGCGCACGCATCGCGCATCTCCCTCAGGAAACCTCGAACACGCCCTCGACTTCCACCGCCGCGTCCGAGGGCAGGGAAGCGACGCCGACGGTGGTGCGGGCGTGCCGGCCCTTGTCGCCGAAGGCTGCGACCATCAGGTCGGAAGCGCCGTTCAAAACCTTCGGCCCGTCGAGAAAATCCGGCGCGGAATTGACGAAGCCGCCGAGCCGCACCACGCGCACCACCTTGTCGAGATCGCCGAGCGCGGCCTTGATCTGCGCCAGCAGGTTGATCGCACAGCCGCGCGCGGCGGCATTGCCCTGTTCGACGGTGACGCCGGCGCCTAACTTGCCCTTGGCGATCAGCTTGCCTTCGGGATTGACGCAAACCTGGCCGGACACGAACAGGAGGTTACCGGTGCGCACGAAGCCGACATAGTTGGCCACCGGCGCGGGCGGCTCGTGCAAGGTGATGCCTTGTGCCGCCAGTTTCTGTTCGACCGTACCCGCCATGTTCCGTCCCCGGTTGATTGTCAGCGCCTGATCCGTATCAGGCCTGCATTGTTTCGCGCATCGCGCCGTTACATGCAAGCGCGAGCGATGCACCGGCAGGTTGCGGGTTGCCGGGATCAATCGCCCGGAAAATGCCAAAAAACATGGCATTTCGGCATCTGCGCCGTACCATTTTCGTCAGGCTGCCCCAGTTGTGGCGCAATAGGGCCGTCACTATTTGTGACGAATCTCTTCGCTTGAGGAAAAAACATGACCCGACCGTTCCGGATTCCGCCACATGCGCTGGTGCTGACAATGGCCGTCGTCGCGGGATCGGGTTTTGCCAACCAGCAGGCGACGGCCGCGGCGGGCGGGCCTTTTCTTGCCCATCAGGCGCTCTACGAACTCAGCCTCGTCAAATCGCGCGGCTCCAACGCCATCAACGGCGCGCGCGGGCGCATTCTCTATAATTTCTCGGGCAATGCCTGCGAGGGCTACACGTCCGAATTCAGGCAGGTGTCGGAGCTCGACAGCGGCGAGGGCAAGCTGACGCTGAGCGATCTACGCTCGTCTTCCTGGGAGGACGGCGCGGGCAAAAGCTATCGCTTCAAGATCGACACCAGGATGAATGACAGCGAGTCGGCGCCCGTCGATGGCATCGCCGAACGAACCGGCGACCACATCACGGTCAAGCTGAAGCAGCCGGTGGCGAAGACATTCGAGCTCGACGGCAGCATCGTGTTTCCGACCGAGCAGATCCAGCACATCATCGCCGCCGCGCGCGGTGGCAAATCCGTGCTCGAGCTGACGATCTATGACGGCTCCGACAACGGCGAGAAGGTCTACAATACGCTGTCGGTGATCGGGCAGCCGATATCAGGCGACCGCGCGCCCGCATTACCCGATCCGTCTACCACCAGCGACGTGATGAAATCGCTGATGCGCTGGCCGGTGACGGTCAGCTATTACGACCGCGACGCTCACGCCAAGAACGGCGAACAGACGCCGGTTTATGCGATGTCGTTCGAGCTGTACGAAAACGGCGTCTCACGCGCGCTGGTGCTCGACTACAATGACTTTGTCATTTCCGGCGCGATGGGCAAATTCGACGTCAAGGATTCCAAGCCGTGTAGGTGACGGCTCGGGCTGTCGCGCTCTCACCGTCATTGCGAGCCAACGGGTCGCGCGAATGCGCGCCCGATGACAGGCTCCGCGAAGCAATCCACACTTGCTTTGCGGCCCGATGGATTGCTTCGCTTCGCTCGCAATGACGGCGTAAGATAACTCACTAATCCTCCTCCGCCTTTTCCGGCCCATCATAGGCAATCCCCCTCATCACGGCGGCACTGCCAAACTTCTTCCTGAGATCATCCATCGCGCGTTCGGCGTGGGCCGAGCGGCGGTCGAGCATGTCTGAATCGTCGGCCTGCGAGCCCGGGCGCAGCGCGCTGACGCCGGCGCCCATCAGGCGGAAGGCGGTGCCGTCGATCTCCTTCGCCAGCATTTCGCGGCAGACCGCGAAGATTTTCGCCGCCAGTTGCGTCGGCGTCCTGATCGATTGCGAGCGGGTGCGCTGGCGGAAGTCGGCGGTCTTGAGCTTCAGCGTGATGGTGAGGCCTGCGAGATCGCCGTTCTTCAGCCGCGCCGAGACCTTCTCCGACAGCCGCCACAGCAGCTTTTCCAGTGTCGGGAAATCGCGGAGGTCGTTCTCGAAGGTGGTTTCGCTGGAAATCGTCCTGGCGCCGCGATCGGGCACCACGCGGCGGTCGTCGATGCCGCGCGCGAGCCGCCACAACCTGCGGCCCTCGGTGGAAAACTGCTTCATCAATTCGACCTCGTCGGCGCGCTGCAGATCGGCGATGGTGCGAAAGCCGCGTTGCACCAGCCGCTCCTGGGTCGCGGGCCCGACGCCGAAGATGAATCCGACCGGCCTGTCCGCCAGCATCGCGCGCGCCTCGTCCTGGTCGAGCGCGGCAAAGCCTCTGGGCTTGTCGAGGTCGGAGGCGATCTTGGCCAGGAACTTGTTGCATGACAGGCCGACCGAAACAGTGATGCCGATATCGCGCTCGACGTCGCGGGCGAAACGCGCCAGCACCTTTGCGGGGATCATGCCGTGCACGCGCTGGGTGCCGCCAAGGTCGAGAAAGGCCTCGTCGATCGACAGCGGCTCGACCAGCGGCGTCAACGCCTGCATGGCCTGGCGCACTTCGCGGCCGACCCGGACATATTTTGCCATGTCGGGCCCGATCACGGCGGCATTGGGACATAGCGCCAAGGCCTTGAACATCGGCATTGCCGAGCGCACGCCGTAGGTCCGCGCGATGTAGCAGGCGGCCGACACCACGCCGCGCTTGCCGCCGCCGATGATGACAGGCTTGTCGGCAAGTTCGGGATTGTCGCGCTTCTCGACGGTTGCGTAGAACGCGTCGCAATCGATATGCGCCAGGGTCAGCGCGGGCAGGGCATGGTGCCGGACCAGGCGAGGGGAGCCGCAATGGCTGCATCGCTTTGCCTTGATATCGAGGTCGCCGAGGCAATCCCGGCAAAAGCAGCGGGGGCCGTCTGGTGCGGCCGCGCTCACGGCACGTCGCGCTCCCATTGCGGGTCGCTGAGGACCTGGTGCGCGGCGGCGATATTGGCCGGAGGCAGCTGCGAGGCGCTGGCGAAGGCTTTCACGGTCGCGTCATCGCGCATCACGAAGTCGAGCACGCTGGCCAGAAATTGCGGGTCGGCCGCCGCGCTCCGCAGCGTCTGAGGCCCGATTCCGCTCTCGGCCAGGAACCGGCCCAGCCGCTCAGGGTCGCCGGCAACAAAAGACAGCGCCTGAACCGCAACGATTTCAGCTACTTCCCGGAGGTTGTGAACAGGCTTTTTCAACTTTCGGATTTGCCTTTCCATTAACTTATGGTCTCTATTGATAAACTACCATGCCCGAGTCTTCCGGACGTGTTCAAGCGAGTGGAAACCACGCCGCATCAAGATGGAACTCGAGTTTAAAGGGTTAGAGCGAATCTGGCGCTAGTTTGAATTCAGATGTCGACATGTCCGGCTGCGCTGCCTGTGGCATCGTGTTCGGGCCGGTCTCCTCAAAAGCCTGGGAGGGACGGGATGGCAAAAACCGTCCTGATCGTGGAGGACAACGAGCTCAACATGAAGCTCTTTCGCGATCTGTTGGAAGCGCATGGCTATCAGACCTCGGGCACCAGCAACGGTTTCGAGGCGCTCGATCTCGTCCGCAAGCTGCGTCCTGATCTGATCCTGATGGATATCCAGCTTCCGCAGGTCTCCGGGCTCGAGGTCACGCGCTGGATCAAGGACGACCCGGAGTTGCGCGCGATTCCGGTGGTCGCGGTCACCGCGTTTGCCATGAAGGGTGACGAGGAGCGCATCCGCGAGGGCGGATGCGAGGCGTATCTGTCCAAGCCGATCTCGGTCGGCAAATTCATCGAAACGGTCCGGCATTTTATCGGATAGGGGTAGCTTTCGATGTCTGCGCGAATTCTTGTCGTCGACGACGTTCCCGCCAACGTCAAGCTGCTGGAAGCCCGTCTGTTGGCCGAATATTTCGAGGTTCTGACCGCCTCCAGCGGCGCCGAGGCGCTTGCGATCTGCGCGCGCGCCGAATGCGACATCATCCTGCTCGACGTGATGATGCCCGACATGGACGGTTTCGAGGTTTGCCGCCGCCTGAAATCCAATCCGGCCACGCATTTCATTCCCGTGGTGATCGTCACCGCGCTGGACAGCCCGGCCGACCGCGTCCGCGGGCTCGAGGCCGGCGCCGACGATTTCCTGACCAAGCCGGTGTCCGACATCGTGCTGATCGCGCGGGTGCGTTCGCTGACGCGGCTGAAAATGATGACCGACGAGCTGCGCATGCGCGCCATCACCTCGCTCGAGATCGGCATGCAGGCGCCGGAGCAAAGCGCGATCGCCGATAACGGCATGGGCGGCCGCATCCTGCTGGTCGACGACCGGCCGGCGTCCTACCAGCGGCTGGCGCCGGTGCTTTCCGCCGAACATACCGTCGATGTCGAAGCCAATCCGTCGGAAGCGCTGTTCCATGCCGCCGAGGGCAATTACGACCTGCTGATCGTCTCGCTCGGCCTCGACAATTACGACGGCCTTCGGCTGTGCAGCCAGGCGCGCTCGCTGGAGCGCACGCGGCAGGTGCCGATTCTCGCGATCTCGGATGCCGACAGCAATGCGCGGCTGCTGCGCGGCCTCGAGATCGGCGTCAACGATTACCTGTTCCGCCCGGTCGACAAGAACGAGCTGCTGGCGCGCGCCCGCACCCAGATCCGGCGGCGGCGCTACACCGACCATCTGCGCGACAATGTGCAGAACTCGATCGAGATGGCGGTCACCGACGCGCTGACCGGGCTGCATAACCGCCGCTACATGGAAAGCCATCTGGCGACGCTCGCCGAGCAGGCCTCGAGCCGCGGCAAGCCGCTGGCGCTGATGATCCTCGACATCGATTATTTCAAGGCGGTCAACGACAATTACGGCCACGACGCCGGCGACGACGTGCTGCGCGAATTCGCGGTGCGGATCAGGAAATCGATCCGCGGCATCGATCTCGCCTGCCGCTATGGCGGCGAGGAATTCGTGATCGTGATGCCGGAGACCGATTTGCACGTCGCGGGCATGGTGGCCGAGCGGCTGCGGCGCGCGATCGCCGGCGAAACCTTCGCCGTCAACAACGGCACCAAACGCATCGAGGTCACGATCTCGATCGGCCTGACGACGCTGGAGCGCAAGGGCGAAGCGGTCGCCGACGTGCTCAAGCGCGCCGACACCGCGCTCTACCGCGCCAAGCATGACGGCAGGAACCGGGTGGTTTCGGCGGCGGCGTGAGTGCGGTCGAAGTTCCGATTCAACTTTCAAAGCGTCTGACCGCGATGATTTTGTTTGGATCGGCCCGTCCGTGGACTGGCTTGACCTCTCCCGCCTGCGGGGGAGGTCGCATCGCATCGCATCGAAAGATGCGATGCGGGTGGGGGAAACCCTCTCCACACGAACAGTTTGAGTCGTGGCGGCACCCCCACCCATAGCCGATGCTTCGCATCGGCGTTCTCAGTCAAGGACGGCGGCCGTAGGCCGCCTATGCCTCCCCCGCAAGCGGGAGAGGGAGCGCAATCCCTTTGCGGTCGCAATTCGACCTGATCTCATCACGCGTCTGCCGAGCCTTCCGTCGTTTCCGCGATGGCTGGGGCGACATGGACGCGCTCCTCGATTTGAATTTCCAGGAGCGGATGCAGGTTCGCGTTCCCGCGGCGCTGATCGCCCGAGTCTTTACTGAAATCTTCGCCCTTCTGAAATCGGAGGGCGCAGGGAAGGCCGGGTGCTGGCTGGCACCCGCGGTCTCGTGTGCAAGATTGTGCATGGAATGCGCACACGAGCATACAGGTATCAGCCGGGGCCTCCGGCCTTCCCTGCGCAATGGCTTTACGGCTTATGCCGCGCTCTCCTCGGCGACGAATTCGTCTTGTCACCGTCGCCGGCGAATTGAATGGTTTTGCCGCGCCCGGTTGGGCCGAAAAAAACCTCCGCCGACTTGACACCAGCAACGGGTGCCAGGACCACACGGTTTTGCCGTACGCTGCATCGTCGGTCGTCTGCATGAAGGATGATCGCTCACGGGAAATCCGCCCTGCGATTTCGCTTCACGTCGACGCTGCCGCGTCCACCGCAACCCGTCCCAACGTTCGTGACGATGGCCAACGCCCCTCTTCTCGGGACGGGATGGCGCGAGCTTGTAGAGATGATTTGCCCGACAAGCAAAGTGGAAAATTTTTTCGAAAAGGGCTGGACACCGATTTGCCCGACGGGCGGTGATTTGCCCGTCGGGCGCGCGGCAGCGCGTAGGGCCGATTGGGGAGCGAAGCGTAATCCGCCGTTCACCGATGCCGAAAGGCGGATTACGCCTTCGGCTCAATCCGCCCTTGGGGTTGGCTTCACCTCTCCCGCTTGCGGGGGAGGTCGCATCGAATGATGCGATGC